>DASRMA010000050.1:0-40310 GCA_035648155.1 Desulfosporosinus sp. | reverse complement strand
GGAGATTGATCATGCACAAACAAAAAACGATGCGTCATGCTGAAAATCACAAACAGAAGAAGGACTCGAGCGCGAGCGCAGACTCACAACCGGCTGCTGGCGGCGAATTGCACCAGATCGCTGCTGGAGAGCACCCCGCGCTCACTAGCAACCAGGGCCTCGCGATCTCCGACAATCAAAACTCGCTCAGGTCGAATCCGCGCGGCCCTACGCTGCTGGAGGATTTCATCCTCCGCGAAAAAATCACCCATTTCGATCACGAGCGTATTCCCGAGCGTATCGTTCACGCGCGAGCGACGGGCGCGCATGGATTCTTCGAGCTGACCGCCTCGTTGAAGCGATACACCACCGCCAGGATACTCACCGAGGTAGGTGAAAAGACGCCCGTGTTTACTCGCATATCGACCGTCGCGGGCGGCGCGGGTTCGGTCGATACCCCACGTGACGTGCGCGGATTCGCCGTTAAATTTTACACGAAAGAAGGCAACTGGGATCTGGTTGGCAACAACGTCCCGGTTTTCTTCATCCAGGATGCCATCAAATTTCCCGACCTCATCCATGCCGTGAAAATGGAACCGGATCGCGGTTTTCCCCAATCCGCAACCGCCCACGACACCTTCTGGGATTTTATTTCACTTACGCCAGAATCTATGAATATGGTGATGTGGATCATGTCTGATCGCACCCTACCGCGTTCGCTACGAATGATCGAAGGCTTCGGTGTGCATAGCTTCCGGCTGATCAACAATGCCGGCCATTCAACCTTTGTAAAATTCCACTGGCGTCCCAAGCTCGGTTTGCAATCCACTATTTGGGATGAGACTGTCAAAATTTCCGGTGCTGATCAAGACTATCACCGCCGCGATATGTTCGAAGCTATCCAAGCAGGTAATTTCCCGGAGTGGGAATTCGCGGTCCAGCTCTTCACTCAGGAGGAAGCAGACAAATTCCCGTTCGATCATCTGGATGCGACTAAGCTGATTCCCGAAGAATTAGTGCCGTTGCAAGTGATCGGCCGCATGGTGCTGGATCGCTGGCCGAATAATTTCTTCGCAGAAACTGAACAAGTTGCTTACTGTACTTCTTCTATCGTGCCAGGCATCGATTTTTCTAATGATCCACTGTTGCAGGGACGTTTATTCTCCTATCTAGACACACAGCTTTCACGTTTGGGTTCAATTAATTTTCACCAGATTCCAATCAACGCGCCTAAGTGTCCGTTTACTAACCAACAACGCGATGGGCACATGCAGATGGCGCAACAAGCAGGCCGTGTTGCTTATGAACCCAACTCCTTGTCTGAAAACTCGCCACGCGAAACGCCGGGTAACGGCTTTCATAGCGCTAGTGTAACTGAAACAGGCGAAAAAGGCCGCATTCGTGCCGAAAGTTTCAACGACCACTACAGTCAGGCCCGGCAATTCTATCTAAGCCAGAGTGTGTATGAACAGGCGCACATCGCTTCTGCATTAGTGTTTGAGCTTTCCAAGGTTGAACATGGGCACGTGAGCAAAGCGATCGTCGGTCACCTGAGACATATCGAAGAGACCCTAGCCAGCCGGGTTGCCGCGGGCCTTGGGCTTGACAAAATCCCCGATGCGCCGGTGGCAGCAGCTCCAGTGCAGGAAATGGCGCCTTCGCCAGCCTTGCAAATCATTGGTAAGATGCAGTTCACACTCATGGGGCGTGCCGTTGGCATCCTGATTGCGGACGGCTCAGACGGTGCTGTTATCAATAAAATCAAAAAGGCTGCGACCGATGCAGGTGCTACCGTGAAGATCATTGCCCCCAAGGTGGGGGGCGCGAAACTTGCAGATGGCTCTATGCTAGCTGCTTGCGGACAACTGGCAGGTACCCCTTCTGTACTTTTCGATGCAGTTGCCGTCATTCTTTCCGACGAAGGTGCCAAGGCATTGTCGATGGAAAGTGCCGCAATCGACTTTGTTCGTGATGCTTTCGGTCATCTCAAGGCAATCGCCGTAGATAAAGGTGGCCAAGCGCTATTAAAAACAGCGAATGTCGGACAAGACGCGGGCGTGGTCAATACCAACAACACAGACGCATTTATTGCTGCGGCAAAGACACGCCAATGGGACCGAGAAAAGTCCGTTCGAACCTTGGCATAATTGCCATAATTTCGAATAGATAACAAGAAGCCGGTTTTCCTTTTAATTGAGGAAGCCGGCTTTTCGTTCACTACAAATATAAATATCTTAACAGTACTATGGCAAGTACGGTATTATGCCTGATCGCAATATCTTGCTTTATTTTTATACTAAGAAAAACAAATGTCGTGCTGAACCGTTCCCGAGATGACGAATAAGAAAAAGTTACATTTTATTATTTTGGTTATTAGTGCTAGAATTAGTAATATTACGAGCGAAGCACGAAGCACGAAGCACGAAGCAGGAACGATGTATGTCCGGGGGAGAGTGGTGGGCTTGGTTTGGTGTTTGGGCGCTTGGGATGCAAATCGCCTTGCTTGGAATTGGGGAAGGATGGTGAAGCCAAGTGACTATAGATGAGATTGATGTTGATAGATATGGCTTTGTCCACCTCCATAATCATACAAGTGAGGGTAGTCTTTTAGACGGTGCAGCAAAAATTAATGACATGGTTAAACGTGCCAAAGAACTAGGTATGTCATCATTAGCCATAACTGACCACGGAACAATGTATGGGGTTATTGACTTTTATAAGGCTTGTTGGAAAGAAGGCATTAAGCCAATAGTTGGTTGTGAAATATATGTAGCTCCGAGAAATCAGTCCGATCGAGTGCCACATAAGGATGACGCCAATTATCACTTAGTCTTGTTGGCTGAAACAAATGAGGGGTATAAAAACCTAGTAGCTTTGGTTTCGTCGGCTCAGTTGGACGGTATCTACTACAAGCCCCGAGTTGATAAGGCGTTGCTGCGTAAATACTCCAAGGGAATTATCGCATTATCAGCGTGCCTGGGAGGAGAAGTGCCCCGGCGTTTATTAGAAGACAAGTTTGAACAGGCCTGTAGCACGGCAAAAGAATACGAGGAGATCTTTGGACGTGGCAATTTCTTTTTAGAGGTACAAGATCACGGAATAGAAGGGGAACGGAAGGTCATTAATGGACTGAGGAAAGTCCACGAGCAAACAGGGATACCACTTGTTGCCACGAATGACACGCATTATAATTATAAATCGGAAGCATACATTCAAGATATCCTTCTTTGCATTTCAATGGGGAAAACTCTAAATGACTCTTCTCGTATGAAGTTTCAGAGCGAGGAATTGTACCTGAAATCAGAAGCAGAGATGGTCTTATTATTTGGAGAGCATCCAGAAGTATTGAAAAATACGGGTATAATCGCCGATCGATGTAATGTCGAATTCACATTCGGTGAAACTTTCTTGCCGGTATTCGAAATTCCCGAAGGATTCACGACTGATAGTTACTTAAGGGAGCTTGCGGAAGAAGCGTTTCCGAGATTCTATCCCAATAAAACGGAAGTCGAGTTGAAACGCTTAAATTACGAGCTTGAGATAATAACGAGAACTGGGTTTGCTGGGTATTTCTTAATCTGCTCAGATTTTTGCCGTTGGTCAAAGGACAATGGAGTAATTGTTGGTCCCGGTCGAGGGTCAGCTGCAGCAAGTATGATCGCGTATTTACTTGAAATAACAAGTGTTGAGCCTTTGCGTTTCAATTTGCTTTTTGAAAGGTTTTTGAATCCAGAGAGAATTAGTATGCCCGATATTGATATAGACTTTGATCCAATTGGAAGATTAAGGGTTATAGAATACGTTACACAGAAATATGGAGCCGATAAGGTTTGTCAAATTTGTACCTTTGGAACCCTAGCTGCCAAAGCTGCAATTAAAGACGTTGGAAGAGTTTTAGGAATCCCTTTATGGAAAATCACTAAGATAACCAAAGCCATTCCGAATGACCTAGGGATTACACTACAGAAAGCCTTAGAAATATCACCCCAATTCAAAGAACTAACCGAAGAAGATGATGAGACAAGGAACCTCATAAAAATTGCTATAGCACTTGAAGGAACACACCGTCATGCATCGACACATGCTGCTGGAGTGGTTATAGCGAGAGAGCCATTAACCAACTACCTTCCTCTACAACGAACGAGTGACGAAGGTGTCATGACACAATTCCCAATGAAAGTTGTCGAAGAATTAGGGCTACTTAAGATGGATTTCCTTGGATTAAGGAATTTAACTATTTTACAGGGTGCAGTCGATCATATTGAGGAAAACCACGGTACAAAACTCGACTTGCGCTATATCCCGTTTGACGACTCAAAAACCTTCGAATTGTTAGCAACGGGCAATACTACAGGCATTTTTCAGCTTGAAAGTTCAGGAATGCGATCAGTCATTAAAAACCTTAAACCAACTGTGTTTGAGGACATTATAGCGTTAGTAGCATTGTATAGGCCAGGACCGATGGATCAAATACCAGAGTTCATTCGCCGGAAGCATGGTGGGGAGATCATATTCCTTCATCCAAAGTTAGAAACTGTACTTGAACCAACCTATGGGATCATCGTTTATCAGGAACAAGTCATGCAGATTGCGCAGGATTTAGCGGGTTATTCACTGGGACGAGCGGACCTCCTTAGACGGGCTATGGGTAAGAAGAAAAAAGAGATTATGGACGAAGAAAGAATTAATTTTATTGACGGTTTACAGGGTGAGGACGGAGAGTGGATTATTCCCGGAGCAGTGAGGTTAGGGGCTAATAGAACTGTAGCCGAATCCATATTCGATTTGATGGCCAAGTTTGCGGAGTATGGCTTTAATAAGGGGCACGCGACCGCTTACGCTATGATTTCATACCAGACAGCATATCTTAAGGCGAATTACCCTAAAGAGTTCGCAGCGTCACTTTTAAGCACGGTAATGTCGTCAGCGGATAAGATTTCCTACTATATTAATGATGCACGAACGAGCGGGATTAAAGTACTTCCACCTGATGTCCAATATAGTGATATCGGATTTACAATTGAAGAGAATTCTATACGCTTCGGAATGGCTGCTATCCGTAACGTGGGAGAAGGGGTTATTGAGAGGATCATTAAGGAACGAACGGAGAGCGGATTATTTAAGTCGCTATATGACTTCACAATTCGCGTGGAGGGAATCACAAAGAGAGTGTTGGAATCATTAATCAAGTCCGGAGCCTTTGCTTCCCTATGTAAACGCTCCTCAGGAATGGTGGCAATGGACCAAGTAATGCAAGTGGCCGCAATACGACAAAAGGATAAGAGTTCTGGGCAGATTTCTTTATTCGATATAATGGGTGGAGATCAACCTATATATGATGATATTGAAATCACAATGCCTGATGTCGATGAATTCCCGGTAAGTGAGCTTCTTGAATTCGAAAAAGAATATTTGGGGTTGTATTTAACCGGTCATCCGTTAACCGAAGTAATGCCTAAACTGGAACAACTCGTGACGACTGATATTTTCACGCTTATGGAAAGCGAAGAGGACGTAAATCGCGTAAAACTCGGGGGTATTATACTTAATTACAAAACGATGACCACGAAAAAGGGCGAGTCAATGGCTCTCTTTACCCTTGAAGATATGACGGGTCAGGTAGATGTATTGGTGTTTCCGAGGTTGTTTGCACAAATAGGACTATCAAGCAATGACCAGATCATCTTACTCGAAGGCAAACTCAATGTCCAAGATGAAGAGAAGAAAATCTTCGCAGAGCAAATAACTCCAATCGATAAAATTGTTTTACCGAGTAAACCACATGACGTTAAGCCAACAAAAACTCCACCTTGTAGGTTGTATCTAAGGGTTAAATTGGGAGAGCTGGAAGAAAAACAAAATCAAGCACATTCAATTCTGAAGGATTATCCTGGCATTTATCCATTTTGCTTTGTATTAGCTGAGACGCGTGAAAAGATTGTAGGACACCCGTCATACTGGACCAGCGGGCATCCGGACTTAATCAAACGATTGGAAGTGCTATTAGGGAAGCAGAATGTAGTTTGGAAATCAGCCTAGTATGAACAGTCATGATAGTGCTCTGTACTGAGCACGGAACATATTTGTGAATATATTGTTTGCATATTAGTACTAGAAAAAGTAATATTAGTATGAATGAGATCTGTTATATGGCACGCAAGAATTTCATTTTGATACCCGTATAGGTAGGATGGTGATAGAAGTCACCATGAACATTCTACAACAGTTTCCTAGAAGTCAATTTTCGGCTAATTGTCTTGACAGCAGCAGGATTCTTACCATTTAAGGCGAAATTCATAAATATCGTATAATAAAAGGGAGTTGCAGTGTGCGTACAGCAATTTATCCGGGGACATTCGACCCCGTAACCAATGGACATCTCGATATCTTAATCCGCGGCAAGGAGCTGTTTGATGGGGTTACTATAGCCATTGCTGCCGATAGTAACAAGACCCCATTGTTTACTCTCGGAGAGAGAATGGAACTACTCTTGGAAGTAACGAAGGACATGCCGAATGTTAGTGTCCGTGTTTTTGAAGGGTTGACCGTTGAATTTGCACGACAATGTGGAGCAGTTGCCATACTTAGAGGACTACGTGCCTTATCCGATTTTGAATATGAATTTCAACTTGCCTTAATGAACAAGAAGATTGCTTCAGATATTGAAACAATTTTCCTGATGACCCAGAGCGAATTCTCTTTTATCAGTTCTAGCGCGATCAAGTGGGCTGCGAGTCTACATGCCGACGTCTCGGGTTTTGTACCAGCTCATGTCGAAAAGGTATTAATGACCAAATATGCTGGTTTGCGCGCAGAATTAAATATTGAGGATTAAAGGACACCTTTGTTGCACAATCAACAGGGCTGTGGTATCATAAGTTCAATTTAATAAGGGGGCTTTTAAGAATGTGGACCGTCATATATATTGCACCCAATAGGTTGATAGCGGAAAAGTATAATGCAATCCTCTCTGATGAAGGGATGTTGGTTAAACTTCGCCCTATTGGTCCAGCTCATCTCGGCGACCATGCTTCAGTAGAAATTCTCGTCCCAGAATCGGAAGCAGAAGAAGCGCATGAAATCATTACTGGCGCTATAGGGAGCTAATTATGTTTAAAGATTTATTCAGAAAAACTAAGTATGTCACCATTCAATCTGCTCCAATGCAGAATCCGAGTGCCTCTGAAGGTTCTGAACAAGAACCTATCATGATAAACAAGAAAGAGCTTCCTGATGGTCTTTGGGTTAAATGTCCGAAGTGCGGGGAAGTTCTCTTCACTAAAAATCTCGAAGAAAATGCTCGGGTTTGTACGACCTGTGAATATCATTTTCGAATTTCAGCTAGGGCGCGCCTTGGACTATTAATTGATGATAACAGTTTTGATGAATGGGATACTGAGCTACTAACTCAAAATCCTCTGGAGTTTCCAGGTTATCAAGATAAGCTCCTGGAGGCACAAGAAAAGTCAGGTATGATGGAAGGTGTGCTCACGGGCCGTGCTGCGATTGAGGGACTTTCGGTAGTGCTTGCTTTCAATGAAGCTAATTTCATGATGGGCAGTATGGGATCTGTCGTGGGAGAAAAGATTGTTCGAGCAATCGAGCGAGCGATTGAATTACGTTTACCGGTGGTCATATTTTCTGCATCTGGGGGTGCTCGGATGCAAGAGGGAATTCTCTCCCTGTATCAGATGGCGAAGACCAGCGCTGCGCTGGGAAAATTGGCTGAGAAACCTTTACTTTATATTTCAGTACTTACGGATCCCACGTTCGGAGGAGTTACAGCTAGTTATGCTTCACTGGGGGACATTCAGATTGCCGAGCCCAATGCGCTCATAGGATTTACGGGACCTCGTGTGATCAAGCAGACCATGAGACAAGAACTGCCCGCAGGCGCACAAACGGCGGAATTTAATCAAGAGCATGGCTTGATTGATCTGATTGTGGAACGTGGCCAGATGCGATCAACTCTGGCAAGATTGTTGCGATACCATCAGGAAGGGGATCAGTATGGCGCAACTGTTTGATTTTGAAAAGCCTATTGCCGAACTTGTTCAGAAGATTTCGGACTTTCACAAGTTCTCTGCGGAGAAGGGTATTGACCTTTCCCAGGAAGTTGCCACCCTTGAAAAGAAAGTGGCTCATTTAAAGGCGGAAATTTATGGGAACCTTGAACCTTGGCAAAAAGTTAAGATTGCTAGACTTTCGGAGCGACCTAATTTTTACGACTATGCTCCACTGTTATTCGAAGACTTTATAGAGCTCAAAGGGGACAGACTTTTTGCCGATGATCGCTCGATTGCGGGTGGCATTGCCCTTTTTCACGGAACAGCAGTAACCGTAATCGCTCAGGTTAAGGGAAAAGGCACGAAGGAGAATATTAAGCGTAATTTTGGCATGCCACATCCAGAAGGATATCGCAAAGCGGTGCGTCTGATGGATCAGGCCGAAAAATTTGGCCGCCCCATTTTAACGTTTATTGATACTCCTGGAGCCGCTTGTGACTTAGGTGCGGAGGAACGCGGACAAGGTGAGGCCATTGCCAGATGTCTCCTGGCAATGGCGGGCTATCACGTACCCGTGATCAGTACGGTCATAGGAGAGGGCGGAAGTGGTGGTGCACTGGCACTAGGGGTGGGCAATGCGGTTTTGATGCTGGAAAATTCCTTTTACTCGGTCATCGCCCCGGAAAGTTGCGCCTCAATTCTTTGGAAGGACACGACCAAGGCAAAAGAAGCGGCGGCTGCTTTAAAGTTTACAGCTCAGGATCTGCTAAGACTTGGGGTAGCGGATGAAATTGTACGAGAGCCTCAAGGTGGTGCTCATAACAACCTACAGCAAACTGCAGAAGAATTATCTCAGGTTATTTCAAAGTATCTCTTGCGGTTGCGAGCAGAGACACCAGAAGCGCTGCGCGAAAAACGATATCAGAAGTTACGGGCAATCGGGGTTTATCAAGAAAAGGCCACACTAAATTTAGTCAAAGCTCTTGACTAACTCTTTTATTTAATGGTATTATAGCTAAGTCGTCTTTAATGAATGGACGAACGAATTCGGGCGAGTGGCGGAATGGCAGACGCGTCGGTCTCAAAATCCGATATCTGTGAGGATGTGGGGGTTCAAGTCCCCCCTCGCCCACCATAATGTTTATGTAAATAGAGCCTTTCGAGGCTCTATTTTTCTGTAGCGGACAAATGGGAAAGCAACATGGCTAATTTTCTACAGGGCTTACTAAACAAAGAATTCCAGCGTTTTTCTGAAACGTTCGAGCCTTTTCTAGGCTTATAATAATTGCTCTTCAAAATGATGCTTATTGATATCCATGAGGATGCTTAAGATGCCATGCCCAGGCACTTTCCATGATTTGAACTAGAGAACTATGTTGTGGGGCCCACCCTAAGAGACTCTGAATCTTCTCAACTTTGGCTATAAGCTGATTTGGGTCACCAGGTCGACGAGGGGACTCGAGTATGGGTATCGTGCGACCGGTAATGACACGCGCAGTTTCGATAACCTCCTTGACACTATACCCTGAACCTGTCCCTACATTATAGACTCCGCTTCCAATCCCAGCTTCCAAAGCCTCTAACGCTAAGATATGGGCCTTGGCTAAATCGAGGACGTGAATATAATCTCTGAGGCAGGTTCCATCTGGAGTAGCATAGTCTGTGCCAAAAACGCTAATCGACTCTCTTTGCCCTAACGCTGTCTTTAGGATTAAGGGGATAAGATGAGTTTCCGGTATATGGTCTTCTCCCAGTGACCCGTCTAGAGCAGCACCGGCAGCATTAAAATAGCGCAGTGCAATCCACTTAAATCCATAGGCCTTATCTAGCCAGGCTAAGGATTGTTCAATCATGAGCTTGGACAACCCGTATGGGTTAATTGGATTAGTTGGCGCACTTTCTTTGATCGGAACTTCGTCAGGAATTCCATAGGTGGCCGCAGTAGACGAAAAAATTAGACGTTTTACACCAGATTCTATGAGAGTGCTTACAAAGCGGTTCGTCTTGGCGGTATTCTCCTCGAAATAAAGATCTGGCTTTTCGACAGATTCTCCCACTAAACTTCTAGCTGCGAAATGGATGACAGCATTGATATGCTCACTTTTCACAACCTTACGAACGAGCTGAGAATCTGCAATATCTCCCTCATAGAAGGGAACATCTAGAGAAACAGACTGCCGATGCCCTGTCACAAGGCTATCTAGAACAACGGGTTTATAACCTTGCTCCACCAGTGTTTTAACAGTATGACTTCCGATATATCCCGCCCCACCGGATACTAGAATAGAACCCATTAAACTCTCTCCTTTTCATTAGGATACTTAACTTTTGTCCAATTTGATGTGGATTTCTATTAATAGTTAGTATAGTTTGAGATTCTAGCATTATCAAGCTATGCAGCCAACTTTCAGCATACCTTCAGAGTCAATTCAGTTGGACTTTGGATAGTGAACTCGTTCAGCTTAAGCTGAACATCGAAACTTCAGTAAAGGATTCTACCCCCACTGAAGCGACGTAGAACGCTCCCACTTATAAGTGGGAGTCTTAAAAATAGATAAAGTGAGTTCTGATGAGTGGAAAATTCTGAGGGCTTTGAATTTGTGAGAAAGCAGTCATTATGATATAGTTGAACGCAAAAGATTGGGGGTTTTACCGATGTCACGAATGGTGATTTTAGATGGAAATAGCCTTGTATATCGCGCCTTTTACGCACTACCACTGTTGACCACGGCTGATGGGCGTCCGACGAATGTGTTACATGGTTTCCTTACCATGCTTTTTAGATTAGAACAAGAACAACAGCCAGATTACTGGGTAGTGGCTTTCGATAAAACTAAGGCAACTGTACGGATTGAACAGTATGCCGGGTATAAAGCACAACGGAAACCAACCCCTGAGGGTTTGCGCCCTCAATTTGATTATCTTAAAGAAGTCTTAGCAGAATTGGAAGTACCCATGCTTGAGCTGGCTGGGTATGAAGCAGATGATCTTATTGCTGTAGTGGACAAGCAGGCTGAAGCACAAGGTATGGAAATTCAGGTTTATACAGGGGACAGAGATGCCCTTCAACTGATCTCCCCACAAACGAATATCTTTTTGACGAAAAAAGGGATCAGTGAAGTCGAACGTTACGACGAACATGCTTTATGGGAACGTTATCAGCTCCGACCTTACCAGATCATCGATCTCAAAGGTCTCATGGGAGACAGTTCTGATAATATTCCCGGAGTTCCCGGCGTTGGGGAAAAGACCGCACTAAAATTACTCTTGGAGTTTGAAACAGTCGAGGGAGTTTTAGCGAACGCCGATAAAGTCTCTGGAAAAAAGCTTAAAAGTAACTTGATAGAATTTGCAGATCAGGCCATTCTTAGCAAACAGTTAGCGACAATGCTGACTGAAGTCCCGTTGGAGTTTTCTATTGATGACCTAGTTCACCGTCGCTCACAAGCGACCAAAGTGCTGCCAGTTTTTCAAAAGTATGACTTAAAGAGTGTGACTCGTATCTGGCAAGAACGTCACAAAGATGATGTAGATACGATGAGTGAAAGCTCTGATGCGTTGTTGGAGGATTGGACGGAAGTCTCACTTTCGGAAGAGCAATGGCTGGCTCAGATTGAGACGTGGCAATCGAGTAGAACACCACTCACGTTAGCCTGTCGTCATGAAGGAACAGGATTACAGGGTGGCTGCTGGATGGAATGGGGAATAGCTACCCAAGGCCAGTCTTTCACGTTGACACGCTCCCAAGGATCTCAAGATGTCTTCCAGGCATGGCTAGAACTGATGGGCAACAAGCAGGTGCCTAAAACCATGGCAGATAGTAAGACTGTGGCCTTGTTGCTGGCCAATGAAGGCACTACCTTAAAGGGCGTTGCGCTAGATCTTAGCTTGGCCTCCTATCTTATTCAATCCGCTCGAACTAAATTTGCCCCTCTGGATTTAGTCAAAGAATACGTTCAAAACCAAGAGGTCTTCGTGAACATCGCCCAAGAAGCTGCCGCTTTAGCCCAAGTTGCCCCCAAGTTTCAGGAAGAACTTGAAACGCTGAGATTAACTGCGTTACTACATGAGATCGAAGAACCGCTAAGTTTAGTACTAGCGGACGTTGAACGTCATGGTATTGGGGTTGACGCAGCACAATTGACGAGCTTCGGTGAAGGGATCAGCATAACCTTAACACAACTAGAACAAGACATTCATGCACTAGCAGAGGAAACTTTTAATGTTAATTCTCCGAAACAGTTAGGAATAATACTCTTTGAAAAACTAGGCTTGCCCACGGCTAAAAAGACCAAAACAGGTTATTCCACTAATGCGGAGACGCTGGAGGAACTGCGTTCAGCTCACCCAATCGTAGAAAAGGTTCTTGATTATCGGCAGCTCAATAAACTGATGTCTACCTACGTTAACGGTTTGCTCGCTCAGGTGAAGGACGGAAAGATTCATACCACCTTTCAACAGACAGTCGCCACAACGGGTCGTCTGTCAAGCACAGAACCAAATCTGCAAAATATCCCTATGCGGCTTGAGCAGGGCAGGTTGTTAAGAAAAGTCTTTCATGCTACGGAACCAGGGTGGGTGCTCCTATCCGCAGATTACTCGCAAATAGAGCTGCGAATTTTAGCTCACTATTCCCAAGATCTACTTCTGTGCGAATCCTTTGCTTTGGGGCAGGATGTCCATGCTCGTACTGCAGCAGAAGTGTTTGGCATCTCGATCGAGGCAGTGACTTCGACGATGCGCCGGAGCGCAAAGGCTGTTAACTTTGGGTTAGTGTACGGGCTAACCGAGTTTGGTCTTTCTAGGGATTTAGGAATTCCTCGTAAAGAATCAAAATTTTACATTGAGCAGTATTTTAAACGGTATAGTGGGGTTAAACGTTATCTGGAAGATGTCGTTGAGAAGGCTAAACGAGAGGGACAAGTCCGCACCTTGTTAGATCGTCTGCGACGTATTCCAGAGTTGCTCCATTCTAGTCGAGTGCAACGTCAATTTGGAGAACGCATTGCCATGAACACGCCAGTACAGGGGACTGCTGCGGATATTATGAAAATAGCCATGATTAAGGTGGCAGAAGGATTGAAACCCTTCCGGGCAGCTATACTACTTCAAGTGCATGATGAGCTTCTGCTCCAAGTTGCTCCTGAAGATTTGGAGAGCGTAGCACGAGTGCTGATCGATAATATGGAAAACGCTTTTCCGCTTTCCGTGCCCATGACAGTAGAATGCAAAGTGGGACCCAATTGGTATGATATGCAGCCATTTAAACCGACGAATTGAGGAGGTACCATGCCAGAACTTCCCGAGGTCGAAACCATTCGACGGACATTATTAAAACACGTTAAAGATATAAGAATTGAGGAAATTACGCTCATCTGGCCCTCTGCAGTTTGCGGATGGGAAGATAAGGTCTTTGAAGAGCTGGTCACGGGACGAAGGATCAAAACGATAGATCGCCGAGGTAAATATCTTTTGATTATGCTGGATGAGGATTTGACGTTAATTGCCCATATGCGTATGACGGGACGCTTGAATTATTTTGCTGAAAGCCAAGAACCTGAAAAGCACACACATGTGGTTTTTCGGCTGGAACGTGGAGAACTTCATTTTTCAGACGTTCGTAAATTTGGGCGGATTCAAGCCATACCTACCCCACTGCGTTTTAGTGAAACATCTCTGCACAAACTCGGTCCCGAACCCTTGGAAGATGAATTTACATCCGCAGTGTTGAAAGATCGTTTCGGTAAGAAAAAAGTCTTCTTAAAAGCGGCGTTACTAGATCAGACGGTACTTGCGGGAATGGGAAATATCTATGTGGATGAAGCCCTGTTTCTCGCTGGAATATCTCCGGACCGTAGGGTAGACACTCTATCTGAGGAAGAGATTTCAAAACTCTACCATGCAATCCAAAATGTTCTTCAGGCAGGGATTGATGCTAGAGGCACATCGTTTCGAGATTATAGGGATGCCAATGGGGAGAAGGGTTCGTTTGAGCAGGCCTTACAAGTGTACGGAAGGGGAGGGAAACCCTGCCACGTCTGTGGTCAGACATTAGAACGCATTAAACTCGCAGGACGGACGACGGTGTATTGTTCGAAGTGCCAGAGGTAAATAAGTACATGGAGGATGGAAGTCATGCCCCTTGCTTAACTTACCGGGAGCGGCATCGGATTTCGGGGCTCTATGCTGCTGGTGAGGTCACTGGGGGAATCCACGGTGCCTGCAGGCTCGGTAGCTGCGCAGTCACTGAATGCCTAGTCATGGGTCGGATCGCAGGCAGAGAAGCGTCTAAGGAATAACCGATAGAAAGTATCTTGGTTGGGTAACTACTTGAATTATATTTTTGTTTAATTATACAAAAATAAACCGCTTTCTTTGTAGATATTTACAAAGAAAGCGGCGAAAGTTCATTGAGGGGGAGAGGGTTTGATGACGTCACCCAGAATGTTTCTTGAGATTGAGCATGGTTTTTCTTTATGTTAGGCTAGTCATATTTCTCTAGCTAAGAACCCCAAATCTATTGGACAAAGAAAAGATTAACCTTCTACGCCTTTACCTGTGATATTTGCGTAATGTCATATAACGGCGTACTCCCAACACTTTCATACTTTTCATGCCCTTTGAAGTCAGAGGCAAATTGAACCCCGTACCACGTTGAATACGCAAACTTGTCTATTTGTATGGATTTTGGGAAGTTGACATTGCCCTACATATTTGTGGAATTCTCCAAATATTAAACTAAGGCTGATATAATAGTGGAAAAGTAGAAGGCAGTTGCAGATGCTTTTGAGAAATAAAAAGGATGTGAACGGAAAATGAGCTACGAGGGGATGGAATCCAATTACCGTGTTGTTTATGATAAATTTTGGCAGGATATAAAGAAACGCGATCCTGAAGAGATAACGTCGGCGCGCGCTGCTTCATACTGTAGGGACACCCGCCAGTTCATTGTGATGTTCTTTAACGAGGAGTATATAGCGAACAGTGATAAGGAGACAATCTATCGGAAAGAGGACGGATATGTTCCCGATGTGATGGCTACGATCATCATCCTCAATTACCTAGCCTATGCACAGCCGTTGCCGGAATCCGCCCCAAGCTGGGTGAGCATTAAAGAAATACCGGGCGGAATGTTATTTTATTCCACGTTTCATAAAACGGCTATCTCAGTGCTGATCGAGGCGTTCGGACATCAGACCAGTCGGTTAATGACAGCTGCACGCTCCTTGGGCGGTCAAGCGGGTCCCTTCGGCGATGCGTCCATAGTTTTCAGGGCGTTTCCTGAAATTCCTTTGTGTGTGATAGTTTGGCAAGGGGATGAAGAAGTTAGTGCGAATGCCACCATCCTTTATGATCCTTCCATAGAGCTCATGCTGGGCAGCGCGATCAGCATCGATCTTGGCATATACCTTGCGGGTCAGCTGAAGAGGCTGACCGCCTCACATTATGATTAATTCAGGTGATAGTATGCCAAAGGCGAGGTATTCAGTTGCAGTGCCCAAGCCTTTGGTATCAAGCTATTCGCGCTCTATCAACACGACTGTCGCAACATGATTTGTCCACAGAAAATAATCTATCCTTTTGTGGCAACAAACAACAACCCGTATCATTATTTCTTTTAACGATTCGTCAAACCTTATAACGATTCCTATACTTCTTAATGAGAGATAGGAATTCCTCCCGAAAAATTTACATCTTTCAACGATAAGGGTGCTGAAATTCCCTTAAAACTCCAAAAAGACCAGTTATAACTGGACTTTTTCTTTGTAGTGCGCCACGCATGGCGATTAAGTTGGTGGTGAAAATCCACTATGGGGGTTTGTAGTAACTTCTCCCAGCCATAAATAGGATAGTAACGTCGTAAGAACAATGGCTTTTACAAATTTACCCTTTATCACCATTCTTAAGTTCTCGACACTTCTCCAAATGAAACCAATCAAGGATTATTTTGAAACTCCTCCATCCATACATGCCATTTAAGCACGAAGTTGGAATGAACGAGTTAGATTAGCTTATTGCTAAAAGCTTATCAATGTCCTTATCTGAAATGGGTTCCATAGTTGGGGAAGCTATGCGAGCGCAAAACGAAGCTTTGAAAAAAGAAATAGAAGACCTACATGATTCCATGAAAGCTATGGAGCAGAGACAGGAAGAGCGCGATGCCGCCAGTGAGGAACGCCAAAAGGAGCGTGAGGCCACTCACTTTGAATTAGTAGACCAGCGCTTAAAAGAGCTACATATAGAACCTGCAAAAGGCTTCTGGGCAAGGTTGTTTAGAAAATAATAAGCGTTTATGGTATCAAAGGGGATAACAGTAGTTTGGTACCGAGTTGCTATGATATAATAGGCATACTAATTTATTTTAAAAGAGGAGAGTTGATAGGGTTGGAAGATAAAATTCTTAAGGCAATAGAAGATCTAAGGAAAGATATGAATCTAAAATTTGAAAACCAAGGGACTCAACTTAAAGAAAATACGCAAATATTGAAGGCATTGGAGCATCAAGCGAGATGGTACCAGGGTATAGGAACATGGGTCTTCTTGCTTGGCTCTACCAGATTAAACGCTCAAGCGCGGTGACGGTCGGCTAGCTTAATCCCACAAATGTTGTCCATGGTGTGGCGAAAATTTTTCAGTCAGAATAGCGGTAGGGTAAACCCAGGATAAATTTATGTTTGAAGGAGTGAGAAACCATGGATTTTGCATCAGATGAAGCGACTGCGACCTTTCGTTACGGATTAATAGCACCGATTGTATCCCGTCAGACTCCGATGATTCCCGTTGAGCTTAAGCGTCAGCTTGCTCAAATTGCCGCGCTCAGTTACACGATTCCAGGCAGTCACAAGACTCAGGGCAGTGTACGAGAGAACCTTGTCTATGATGCAAAGTAATACCTCAATAAATTAATATGGAATTTTGAAAATGGCAAACTTAGTGAAAACTAAGAACGCAAAGCTATGGATCGTACAGGTGTGGGCTGACTACGGCCAAGTTACCGAATAGTTTTTCTATGCTCATACTGAGCATGGCAATTTTCATTTTATTTGAGAGTATTTATAAACACAAAGGAGCAAGACTAATGGATGAAATGAAACAATTTATTCAGTTTAAACTGGGTCTACATGACTATGCTGTTGAAATGAGTAGTGTTCGAGAAATCATCAAACCCGTTAAAGTGACACAACTTTTGGGTGCGCCTGAGTACATTCAGGGGATTGCTAAAGTACGCGATGGTGTTGTTACTGTCGTTGATTTAAGAAAAAAATTTAAGATACCGCCTACTGATGAAGGAGAACCCAGAATCATGATCTTCGAGTCAGACAAAGAGACTGAGAAAATTGGGCTATGGGTCGATGATGTTGTTGAAATTCTAGAAAGTAACTCTATTGAACAAGTCCCTAATATCATACACTGTGGTACCATTAAAGAAATCATAAAAACAGCTGATGATATTATTCCCGTACTAGATGTTAAAGAACTTTTTTCCAACGACGTTTTAGCTTGGTTAGGTTCTGCTGACATTGAATTGGCCGGTAAATTGACTGCTCAAAAAGAATAATGGAGGAATAGATTATGATAGAAGATTATGTACAAATGGTTGATGTGATTTTTGATACTGATAACGCGAAAACATCTACCTTCTTATTCGACCTAGAAAAGTATATCTATATTAGAATGGGTTCCGTTATTAAACTACCCCTTAAAGATGGCGACTTAATACCAGCCACGACTACGTCATTTGAATGCCTTAAAACAGGTGAAAAGGTTTTAAGACACGTCGGGGCAGAAGCCTTAGGCATTGCTTACACTGGAGTAGCGTATCCCATTAGAGAAAACGGTGTCATCATCGGAGGAATTGCCACCACAGGTTCAACGGAAAGGGAAAGCGCACTTGAAAGATTGCCCTCCTTATCAAAAAATCTTTCAGAATCTTTGCAACAGGTTGCAGCTGCCGTCGAAAATATCGCGGCCTCAGCCCAATCACTCGCAGATGGTGGACAGGCGCTAACCTTACAATCTCAAGAAGTCAATGACAAGGCCCTTATAATGGAAGAAGTCGTTGAATATATCAATTCAGTGGCTAGCGATACAAAAGTTCTGGGTCTCAACGCTTCAATTGAAGCCGCTAGAGCTGGTGATGTTGGACGGGGCTTCGCTGTGGTAGCCTCGGAAATTCGGACGATGGCAATATCTAGTGCCACCTCTGCAAAAGATATTCGAAAAATTATCGGAGGAATTCAGGGCCTGGTCGGCAAGATGACTGAGGAGTTGGAAAAGGTAGGTGGTAATACACAGGAAGTCTCTGCTGCTGTTGAGGAAATTGGAGCGACCATTGAAACCCTAGCAGAGTCTGCACTAGAATTAGCAGCTTTAGCTGATAAAATTTAGAAACTATTAGAGGTGGTTGCTTCTCTGTTACTTATTAACTTTGTTTTTTTTACACTGAAGGGACTAAAGCCCAGGCGTAATCGTCTGTCTTCAATTGTACAGAAAAAGATACAACCGCAAAACTGATCCGATTCCGAAGCGGCTGGCTAGTTTACTATGTGATTAATTAATCTTCTAAGAATTGCATCAAATGCCTAAATCAATTCTCTTTTTATATTGTCGTTCTCCCTTCTGTGTTCCTTTCAAGGATACTCTTCGTTAGTCCCTACGACAACTATCGTAACACAGGGGGAGACTCAATGAGAGTCACTACTAATTTTTATGAGTGGTCTTCTGCAAGTGGAAACTCTTATACTTATTACAGCACAGAATCTTATCAAATAGTTTAATTCCAAATCAAAAACAGGTAGTAGTTGAGGAAATTGCATAATTCAAAATCTTCAACTTTTTATACACTAAGCCAGATAATGGCATTTTTGTCCTGATCCATGTCCGCTAAAGTTTTATAAAAGCCCTTTATTTCATGTCCACTAAGGTTGTTATGTTGCCATCAGTACCAGCTAAACTGTCATTACCAGCTAGTTAATTGGTAGGATATGTCTTAACGTATATTTTTGTTAAAATGTTGGTGGGACCCCTTATTGAATTCTGAAAAATTTTCTAAGGCGGCGTAATGTTTTTAAATTTCGTGATGAGATTTATTTATTTTTTGCATAATATATTTAAGACTTAATAATAATCCATTTGCAATTACATATATATCTATAAATTGGTTAATAGAGTAATACTTGTATAGAGCAATAAATAAAAAAGCAAAGGATATTGTATAAACTAGGATCTTAATTAGCTTATGAATAGAGAAATCTAAAGATTCAAGCATTAGATAAGTTGATAAAATAAAATAAAAAACACTGATGTATAAATGATTATATTGATCTATATTAGAGTTTATGTTTAATTTTTGAACAACTCTATTCCAAGTGGACATATTTGTTAATATAATGTAAGACATACCTATATAAAAAAATAAATGTATCAAGTATATAGCTATTATAGACTTTATGGTTTTTTTATTAATATTTTTCATAAACACGCTCCCTTTTTAAAAATTATTTATAATGTGCACGCCTGCTAATGTTGTATCTGAAGTTGGCTAATTGTGTCCATCCCGCCCAAATGGTAAAAAAAGCGTTTTCCGTATTCTGCAGTGCTAAATTGGTAAGTTTGAGTTCATCACGGAACAGACAAAGGTAGACCTTGATGCATTAGCAGCGTGCTTCGCTGATCCAGCGCTTTGAAACAAGGCCGTGGAGGATGAGGGTGACGACAGCTTAAGCATACTGCCTTATGTTGCTTCCAGAACGTTTTGGAACGAAATATGTGTTAGGGCTTATGTATGCATCTTCTCTGCCTTCAATCTCTTCTACAATGGTTTTAAGCGACTTCAGTTGGGTGTTATATACCTTGATAACACTTTGAACGCCTAATGCTTCACTTCCGATCTCTGAGCGAGATATATCCGTCTGTTGTCTCAACAAATAAATGTTCGCAATAGGCTATGTTATCCTTCATTCTTTCACCCCCTTTTAAAATTAAATTTGAGCAATATAAAAGCCGGCAGCTTGTACGCCACCGGCTAAAAATTCCCAAACACACACTTTTATATCTTAACAATTTACCAAGTTTTTTGTATTTACGTTGGTACATAGTCCGTGATATAATCGAATTATCTTAGAAATCTATGCTCACGTGGTCGAAACGCTTGAGCTGTGATTGACCGGGAATACCGGCCCTCTGAGAAAGCTAGAGTTGAAGCTCTAGCTTTCTCAGTTTCTAGGGGTAAATAATTCTCTGCGCGATATAAAATTACCTTCTTTTCCTGCGAAACTTGGGGTTATATTTTTATTCCGAATGAGTGTTAGTTGAAAAACAAACATTAACAGAAGCTGGATTTATTGATACTCTGTGGATGAAATATTCTGCCCACAGGCGAGAGTATCTTGGAAGCCTTCGTACCTAAGAACCCGCCTGCTTTAGCTGTGCGGGTATCAGAGAAGAGTTTAAGGGAAAATGGCATTTGCTTCAGTAAGCATCTCATAGAATGGAACAAAGTAGAATCATACAAATGGGTTGCCCTCCGTAAAAAGAAAGACTATTCTAATCTAAAAATACTCTATAAACAGTTTTATTTCCATAGCACGGCTTATTTGAGTGTCCTCGATGAGCAAAAGTTACTAAGAAAAGCAGATTGCAATTTCCAGTAATGATTTCACTTTTTATATCAATAATTGCTTAAGCAATAGGAACTACCTATGATCTCTTAACAGATCAGATCGCATAAAGGGAAACTCAGGAGGGCCGTCCTCCTGAGTTTCCCTTTTCCTCATTATTGAAAGTAACTGTAAATAATAGATTATGTAGTGATAATCAACAAAATTATATTGATAAACAATAAATATATATTGATTAATAATAATATACCGTATATACTAAAGCGGAAATGGAGTATTAGGAGGGTTTGGGAATGATAATTTTAGATCAGAAGGGTTTATCCGGCATAGTTAAGCATGTGTTGGACCTCATATTTATAGGCGGTATTGGTATTTTACTAAGCTTGCCGATTGCTTTGCAATGGTACTTAGGTTTGATGTACACAAGGACTAGTGAAAATTATTATTTCTTATTAGTTTTTCTATTCGTAACTGGTATCTTTGCTTTAGGGGTCGTTAATGAAATTAGAAAATTACTTAAGAACTTAAATATGAGGAATCCCTTTATTATGAATAACGTTAAGAGTCTCAACCGAATTGCTATCTCTTGTTTGATTATTGCAGCTTGTTATGTTATCAAAATAATCTTTTACAACTCTTTTTTGACTATCATCGTAACCATGGTATTTATCATCACCGGATTATTTTCAATTATCTTAGCTGAGGTTTTTCAACAAGCCATTGTTGTAAAAGAAGAGAATGATTTGACCATATAACGGGGGGGTGCACTATGTCAATTATCGTAAATCTAGATGTTATGATGGCAAAAAGAAAAATATGCTCATCAGAACTCGCTTTAAAAATAAATCTAACACAAGCAAATTTATCAATTTTAAAGAATAATAAAGCGAAGGCAGTTCGCTTTTCAACACTAGAGGCAATTTGTAGAGCGTTGTGCTGTCAACCAGGAGATATTTTAGCCTACGAGGAGGAGTAATGATTATGGAAGATATATTGGACGTTAACAAGGAAAACCCTAATAAAAGCGTTGTTAAAAAGGAAGAAATAACGATCCTTGTTTGCTCACTGCTGTTAGGTCTGTTTTTCAACCTTTTATTTTATAAAAAACCGCTAGGGATTTCATATCCGATTTTCGTGACTGCGTTTTATGGGTTATTTCTCTGGAATTTGCGTTATAAGATTAAATATAAATATAGCTTTCGATGGGCTTTGATTATCCCAATTATCGCTCTATCATCGACGTATTTTATCTTTTCAAATCAGATTTTTGCCGTAATAAATTTTCTTATTATACCAATTCTTATAATTGCCCAAACAATATTGATCACTAATGAAAACAAACACAAATGGTATGATGCTACCTTCATTAAAGATGTTTTTTATGGAATGTTTAATCGTCCATTAAACAATATCTCAAGGTTATTCATTGTCGGATTAAGCTTCATTAGTATTAGAAAAAGCAATGGGAAGCATGACGTGATCAAGAAAGTCATTATGGGCTTGGCGATCTCTTTACCACTTTTAATATTAATTATTTCTCTCCTTGCGTCAGCAGACAGGGTTTTCAAGCATATTATGGATGAGATATTAAGCTCAGTTGGAAGTATTAACATAAATGATTTTTCTTTACAGTCATTCATTGTTTTACTAATCACGATGATTGCATTTAGCTATACATGGAGCTTTTTAGGTTCCAATGGACTACAGACCCATAAGCAGTCAAGCACTATAGACACTAATAATAGATGTTTGGATCCGATCATCTCCATAACTATTTTAAGCGTCATTAATTGTGTCTATCTAGTTTTTACATGCATTCAATTCGCATATATGTTTGGCGCCATCAATAATGCTTTACCCCCGGATTTTACTTATGCAGACTATGCGCGAAGAGGCTTTTTTGAATTATTAATGGTTACGTTAATTAATTTTACTCTTTTGCTTAGCGGTCTTAGACTCACCAGAAAAGACGGTAGATTAGTGACTAGAAGTGTCCAATTATTGAACTCTCTACTTGTTATCTGTACCATGGTGATACTTACGTCAGCGTTTTTTCGAATGTCACTTTATGAGAAGGCCTATGGCTATACGTACTTAAGGGTGTTAACTCATAGCTTCATGATGTTCTTAGGGATTTTATTCGTGATAGCATTCTATAAAATATGGAATGAACGTATCTCTTTACTTAAACCTTATATTGTTGTCTCGTTGATCGCTTATATGATTATTAATTTTGCGAACATTGATGTTCTAATAACAAAAAATAATATAGATCGGTATTTTGAAACGGGTAAGCTTGATACTCAATATCTGAGAAACTTGTCATATGACGCCATACCAGAATTAGTAAACTTGCTCGATGATGAAAAGATGTCGACGGATATTAAGAAATATTTAGTTAAAGAAAAAGAAATTCTATCTAAGAAGCAACCATGGCAAGCCCTGAATTTATCCAGGGACAAGGCAAAGAAAGTGCTTTCTCAATACGATTTATGATACTTTTAAGCTGAACGAGTTCATTGGAGGTAATGCAAAGTGCAAAAAAAAGTAAGCAAGAAATTATTAGGTATTTATGATTTGATTTTAGCATTAGGCGCTATTTATATTGGGGTAAAGATGGTAAATTCAAACAGCAGAATTTTTATTGAGTATCCAAAGGAATGGCTATCTAAAGTTCCTTTTGAAAGTTGGGTTATTCCTGGCATTATTGCAATTGTATTATTTGGAATTGGAAATATTATAGCAGCAATAGTTAGTCTCAGAGGAAAAAGTAATAGGTCATGGTTTCTATCTACCATAATGGGTGGGATACTTTTGATGAGCATTGTCTGTCAGGTAATAATTTTAGGAGAATGGTACATGGTAACAATTCAAATTTTTATCTTTAGTATAATTCAGTTATGTCTTAGCAGATGTGCATTTACTGGTATAAAAAAATCTGTAAAATAAGGAAATAAGGAATGAAAATATTTTGAGGGATTCAATCTTTTTTTGTGTCTGCGAAGTCTAATGGGTGATATCTGAATTCAATTAAGCAGAATCAGACCGGGAGGTGAACGATGGAAATGCAAACAGTTTTTGCAGCAGTAAGACGAGATGCTAATCAAGTAGCTTACGTTTTCTAGGCCAAATATACCAACAATAAGAAATCTATTAATGTACAGTGGGCGTAGCGAAGTTTAAGTTTCGCTACGCCCACTGTACATTAATATTAGCCTCAGAAAGCCACTTTATCAGTTTGTTAGGAAGCAATGGGTATGATATAGTAAAATGAGTATGCAATGATAGCATATGTCTAGTATACAGTTAACACAAAAGGGGTTATCTTGAGAAATGAGTGTTTTATTTTGCCGAGATTGTGGCGTAGATATATCAGGAGAACCGCTTTTTCGACGGATTAGTTTTGCATTGGAAAATGGAGAAAAAGCCGCGCTGGTCGGACCGAATGGTGCGGGTAAAACTACACTGATCCGGGCCTGTCTGGGAGACGTGCGCTTAGAGAGTGGAGAAGTACAGATTCTCGGTTCTTATGGTTACCTCCCTCAAACTCCGATTGTCGAGGCCGAAGGGAACGTTTTTCAATGCGTGCTCCAGGAACGAGCGGATTTGTTGCAAATACAGGAACAGTTGCGTGAGTTAGAAGAAAAGATGGCTTCCACACCTAGTGAGAAAATCATGGAGCAGTATGCAACTTTGACCGAGTCATTTGAAGGTCAGGGGGGATATGCACTGGAGGCCTTAGTTCGGAGAATCTTAGCGGGACTTGGGCTGGAGGCAGAGATGGATTCCTTGGTCACCACTTTGAGTGGTGGGCAAAAGACACGGTTGGCCTTATGTAAGCTATTAATAAGGTCGCCTGAGCTCTTGATCCTGGATGAACCTACCAATCACTTGGATATTGCAGCTCTGGAGTGGCTCGAAGGGTATTTGCGAGATTATCCAGGAGCCCTACTTATTGTTTCTCATGACCGATACTTTTTGGATCGCACTGTGTCTCGGGTTTTCTGTCTTGAGAATGGGGGATTAAAGGGATATACTGGGAATTATTCTGAATACGAACTACTGAGGATCTTGGAAAATAAGACAATAGGTCGTGAAGCCGAACGTCTGGCCTATAAAATTGCCAAACTTGAGGAGTATGTGCGCAGAAATAAGGCGGGTGTTAATTCCAAACAAGCCCGTGGCCGAGAAAATCAGTTACAGAAACTAAAGCCCATCCAAGTGGCGAAGGTTGACCATGGGCTCGCGATAACGTTTGATAGCGGGGTCCGAAGCGGAGATCGTGTTCTTTTGATTGATGATATGTCGATCTCTTACGGTACACGAACATTATTTAAAAAAGTGCACTTGGATTTGCGACGTGGCGATAGAGTCGCTTTACTAGGGAAAAATGGAGTAGGTAAAACCTCGATACTAAAGGCGATTCTTCATCAGGCTCCTTTTGCGGGAATGATACACTTAGGGGCGAATGTAAAAATTGCTTATTATTCCCAGGAACATGAAAATTTGGGCAGTTCAGGTACAGTGATGGACGAAATTCTGAATGTCTCTAGGTTAAAGGACCCAGAAGTTAGAAGTTTATTGGCGCGTTATGGTTTTAGAAACGATGATGTTTTTAAACTCGTCTCGGTTTTGAGTGGAGGGGAAAAAAGCCGTCTGGCTTTATGCAAACTTTTCTTAGAGAAGGGGAACTTGTTATTGTTGGATGAACCGACCAATCACCTTGATGCGGAAACCCGTGAAGTGCTTGAAGAAGCCCTTCAAGACTATGATGGAACCGTGCTTGTTGTTTCTCACGATCGCTACTTTCTGGATAAAATTGTCTATAAGATCGCGGAACTTACGACTCAGGGACTTTCCCTTTACGAAGGAGATTACACGGGTTTCAAGGAATATAGACGGCAAGAAGAAGCCAACGTCGCACCGGTCGAACGATGCGCTAAGTCGAGTTATCAAGACCAGCAAGGAACTCGCAATGTGGCGCGCGAGAAAAAGCGGATGAAGCAACTAGAGCTAGACATTGAAGCGCTTGAGCTGGCGGTTAAAACCCTAGAATCAGAACTTGCGTTAGCGGGTACAAATTATGAATTAGCCATGAAACTTCATGTAGAGTGCGAGACGGTGAAGAAACAAAGAGATATTGTCCTAGAGGAATGGATCGCTGGGAGCGAGTAGTTCATTTCACCAAATAGCGTTCGAACCCATATATTATCCTGAAGTCGTAAGGTGGAGGGATACATATATGGGGGTAGCTATGCTTATGGCAGTGGCTTTAAGTTTGGACGGATTTGGAGTCGGGTTGGCTTACGGGTTACGCCGCATTCGTATACCGATGAGTTCTCTTATTGCAATTGCCCTGTGTACTGTTTTTGCTATGGGGATATCCATGCTTTTTGGCAGTTGGGTCACGTCATGGCTGAGTTTTATTCCAGCGCGATTATTGGGAGCCACTATATTACTTACTCTGGGCCTCTTTCAACTGGCTAGAGCGATATGGAATGGTCAACGAGAGAGTTTCCCCCAAGCGGTTCCAGCAATGGCTGTGGCCATTCAAAAGCCAGTATTGGAGCCAATTTTCCGATTCCAATTAAGTCTTTTTGGATTCGTAATCCAGGTATTGAAGACCCCAGATATAGCGGATGTCGATGGCTCCGGTGGAATTAGCCTTCGAGAAAGTTTACTTTTGGGGAGTGCTCTGGCAATGGATGCTTTTGCGAGTGGTATTGGAGCAGCAATGGCAGGAATGACGCTATCGGTCATTGGCATAGTGGCGTTAACCCAAATTATAATGTTGCGCTTAGGTCAACAAATGGCCGGCAAAATTCCAGAAAATTGGACTGCCAAAGCGGAATATTTACCGGGCGCTGTTTTAATTTTGATCGGACTGGGCAAATTAATCTGAGGTGAGGTATGTGTTCACTATCGGGCTTACAGGTGGAATAGGAAGCGGCAAATCCACGGTTGCCAAGTGGTTTAAAAAGCGCGGAATTCCGGTGCTGGATGCTGACAAAACAGTTCACCGTTTGTTACAATCGGATTCCTGGATTATATCAAAACTGGTCCAGGAATTTGGGCCTGAGATCCTTGGAGAAAATGAAGAAATTAATCGTTCGAAACTCGGTACTCAGATTTTTTGTGATGAAGATGCACGAAGGCGCCTTGAGGATATCGTGCATCCTCGCGTGATAGAATGTATGAAGGCGGAGGAAGCAACGCTTCGGGATACAGGGGCGAACTATTGCCTTTGGGATGTACCCTTGCTCTTTGAAGCTGGGTTCGAGAAATTTGTAGATGAAGTTTGGGTCGTGTGGGTGCCACTTGACCTTCAGATTTTACGCGTTCTTGAACGGGACAAGTTATGTCTGGCAGAGGTAGAAGCCCGTATTGAGGCACAAGGGTCGTTAGATAAAAAACGCCAGCAAGCCGATGTGGTTATTGATAACTCTGGTAGCATAATGGAGACGGAGCGGCAGCTTGAAGAAATATGGGAAAAACTTTTTTATGGTAAGTAATCGTTGAGGTTAGGTCAGTATAAAAAGCAGGCAACTATGAATAATTGACGGAAGTTAGACATACATACATGCTAAACGAGAAGAGGGAGATGTGATGATAAAAAAGCGAAATAAATCCCGTTCCAGAATGGGGAAAAATCTGTTTATTTTGATAGTGTTAGCCTGCCTAGCGGCTATTATAATATCGAATATTCCAATCTTAGAGAAAATTATTTACCCTTACCCTAATAAGGTGATCATAGAAAAGTACGCGACACAGTACGGCGTGGACCCGTTGTTTGTTGTGTCCGTAATCCGGGAAGAAAGCAAATTCCTTCCCAAATCCCAGTCACATAAAGGCGCAAAAGGATTGATGCAGCTAATGCCTGCGACTGCACAAGAGGTCGCCAAAAGTATTGGAGATAAAACGTATACTGAAGAAGATTTACTCAAGCCAGAGAAAAATATCCAATACGGAACATGGTATCTAGCCAGTTTGCAAAAAGCGTTCGCAGGTAATACGACACTAGTGACTGCTGCCTACAACGGTGGAAGAGGACATGTGCAAGAATGGATTAATAACGGCGAGATTGACCCGAATAATATTCGCATATCAGATATCCCCTTCAAAGAAACTCGGGATTACGTAGGACGTGTCTTGAAAAGTTATGAAAAATACAATAAACTTTATAGTAAATAGTTTTAATCATATTGAGATGGGAGATCACCCCTGTGAGAGAGGTAGACGCGGAAGAGGTAAAACAGATTCTAACTCGACTGAAGACAGTGCGAGGCCATATTTCAGGAGTTGAACGTATGATTGTGGAAGACAAGAGCTGTGAGGAAATATTATTACAACTTGTCGCTATTCGTGCTGCCGTTCATAAAACATCTGTAATAGTTGCACAACGTTATGCGAGTTCCTGTTTGATTGAGGCCATAGATCAAGGGGAAGATCGTCAGGACGCGCTAAATAAAGCCATTGCAACGCTTATGAAACTTAATCAATGAAAGATGTCATCATGTTTACCGCTCAAACCTGTGCTTCTTGTAAGAAAGCGAAAAATTTTCTATTCCAAAATAAAGTTCAGTTTGAACAAAAGGACATTAACGTTGATGCTAAAGCAAGAGATGAATTGCAAAGGAGAAATATTAGTGGAGTGCCTACTTTTTTAATTGGAAAGGACTATGTTACTGGGTTTGAACCCGCGAAAATTCTTAAACTTATTGATCACCGAGTTGTTGAATGTAAAAAATGTTCAGTAAAAATTCGCTTTCCAATTAACAAGGGTAACCTTAAGATTAAGTGCCCCCAGTGCGCTCATGAATTTAATGTAGACACGCAAATCTAATTTTAGAGATAAGGTGGGAAGTGCTTAATTTAAGCATTTCCCACCTTGTCTCGTCAAAGTTTTGTTAAAGAGTGAAAACAATTATGTCTTTTTTAATGCCGCCATAAATATGTCACAAACATTATTTGGATTAATGGTAAAATAAAGAGAGATGAAATGGAGGGGTTATATTGAACAAGAATCTACTCATTGCCGATGATAATGATGGCATTCTCGATATATTAAAGACCTATGTAATTAAAGAAGGTTTCTTCCCGATTATTGCACATGATGGTGTAGAGGCCTTAAATAAATTTATCGAGCATAAACCGGTGCTGGTGCTCTTGGATGTCATGATGCCTGAAAAGGACGGTTTTACAGTTTGTCGAGAAATCCGTCAAAGCTCCAATGTGCCAATTATTATGATCACGGCAAAAGGAGAAGATGGAGATCGCATTATGGGGCTTGATATCGGTGCAGATGACTATATCGTGAAACCTTTCAGTCCTGGAGAGGTCATGGCTAGGATTCGTGCCGTCTTAAGGCGCCCTGATATATCTGAGGGGCAACGAGAAGATATTATTGTCCATCCTGGTTTAAAAATTAATTTTTCGGACTATGAAGTGATGATTAATGATGAAAACATCAGTCTTACCAAGAAGGAAATCGAGATTTTATGGATTTTAGCCTCGAACCCCGGAAAGGTTTTCTCACGGGACAACCTTCTCAATAGCATATGGGGCTATGAGTATTTTGGCGATGCTCGCACAGTGGATACGCATATTAAAAGACTTAGGGCAAAAATAAACGTATCTGAAACCTTAAGCTGGGATATAAAAACCATCTGGGGTGTAGGGTATAAATTTGAGGTCAAGCATGTTCAAGAATAGAATTGCAGTCAAATTAACCGCAGGCTTTGTCGTCATTGTGCTCATATCAATGCTTGCTATAGGAATATTTTTTATCCAAATGTTTCGGCAATATGCCTTTGAAAGCCGAGAAAAAACAATGCTGGCAAGTGCGCGAAGCATCTCGCTGGTCGTTGCTGACTACCTGCAAAGTAATGGCACAAACAGCCCAGGTGGTAATGGGCAGATGCGAGGTTTTGGCGGATATATGCGTTCGCTTGATACACTCACTGAGTCAAAGGTATGGATTACTGATGGCAAAGGAAACCTCTCCTTAATCTCCGAAATGGGACAAGGCATGGGTATGGGTAGATCTAACAACTCAGAACCTCTGCCGGAGGAGGCCGAAAAGGTCATTCAAGAGGTACTTACGGGTAAGGAATCTGTCAGCGAAAGTTTTAGCAGCGTCTACAACGAAGCAACTCTAACAGTGGGCGTCCCAATCGTTGATTCTAACCACCTAAATATTGGCTCTGTGCTGCTTCATTCTCCTGTAACAGGGGTTACAGAAACGCTGAGCAGAGCAGTGAGTATTTTGGCACTTAGTCTTCTCGCGGCACTGATTCTTGCAGTTGGTATGGGGATTTTCTACTCCTTACTCTTTACTCGCCCGTTGAAAGCCATGAACCGCACGGCGCTTGAAATAACGCAAGGTAATTATGCAGCAAGAACAGGTGTCGAACGCAAGGATGAATTGGGCCAGCTTGGCAATTCCCTTGACACACTCGCTTTAGAGCTGGGCTCTACAATTAATCAGCTTTTTCAGGAGAAAGGGAAACTCGACGACATAATATCAAGTATTTCCGAGGGAATTGTAGCCTTTGACAAGAATCATCAGCTGATGAGTATTAATTCCGCGCTATCGGAAATCATGAATAGGCCACATCCGTATTTGAATGAGGCTGTGAAAAAGGACCTCAACAATCTAGGGGTTGAGGCTCATCTTACTAAAGTTATGGAAGAAAAAAAGCCCTCCCAAATGGTGAGAGATTGGTTGGGTAAAAAGATTATGTTTACCTTTTCCCCCATTATGGACAACCTGGGGATTGTAACAGGAAGCGTTGTGTTGGTGCATGATATTAGCGAAAGTGCACGTCTTGAACAACTACGCCGGGATTTTGTCGCCAATGTATCTCATGAATTTCGTACTCCTCTGACAGTAATCCGGGGTTCGCTCGAAGCATTAGTGGATGGTACCGTAGTAAAAAGTGAGGATATTAAGCGTTACCAGCAAAGGATGCTTTCAGAAACCCGTGTTTTAGAACGTTTGGTAGGGGACCTTTTGGAGCTATCTCGGCTTCAATCCGGAAAAACTGCTATAAATAGAGAAAAGATTCATATTCCCAGCCTTCTTGCAGACGCAGTGAAGAGTCTTCAGACAATTGCAGAGAAAAAAGGGATTATAATAGAGTATCTTGCCCAGCAAGAAGATACTCCCATACTGGGCGATTATGACCGCTTAAGGCAATTATTTGTTATATTCTTGGACAATGCCATTAAGTATTCGCCTAAAAATACCAAGGTGTTCGTTGAAACAAGATTACCTGGAATGAATACGCTTTCCGTCATAATCCGCGACCAAGGCTATGGCATTGCCGCAGATGAACTAACTCATATCTGGGACCGTTTCTACAAAGTAGATAACTCTCGCAAGGGCAATGGTACAGGACTTGGTCTTGCTATAGCAAAACATCTGATTGAACTTCATGATGGCGTGGTATCAGTGCAGAGTGAGCTGGGAAAGGGTACTACTATTGAGGTGAAACTCGGTTTGCCTAGCCTTGATGATTCGTCATTTCCTGAGCGGCGCACTACGGATGAGTAGATTGTTAAAGACACGATGATCACTGTAGGAGCAACCTGCTTAAGGAACTGATATATGGATTGGGAATATTACCAGAGACTCTCATCACTCTCACGATAAATGTATCATAGACTTAAAGATTTTTCCGCTGGTTGCCATACACTATATCTTTTTATTCGCAAAATTTTTATAGAGGTGAATTATTCACCGCTGTCGAAAACTGTTCAGATGGGAGTGATAATCGATGATAATTTTAGACCAACCTTATGTATCAATATTCTTGCAGAAAACCGCGCGTGATATGGGTATTCCTGTATTCAACTGCTCAAATGATCGGGAATTGATCTCATTGAATGATGTGAAAACAGTCAATAAAGATGCGTTTATTACAATAGCCAAAACAAAAGCACCATTATTACTCTATTGTAATTCTGAAAATTCGTTTCAATGGATATATAGAAATCTTACATTCACGGGAATTCCAAGGGCAATAGAACTGTTCAAAGATAAAGTGAGCTTTCGAACATTAGTTAAAGGGATATATCCTCATTTTTTATTTGAAGAGGTTTCGTATGATCAACTACTAAAAGTCGATGTGAGCAAGATCAAAAAACCTTTTATTATCAAACCAGCGATTGGTTTTTTTAGCATGGGAGTACATAAGGTGAACGGAGACAATGAATGGGAATCAGTTATAGGCTTAATTCAAAATGAAATGGAAAAGGTTAAAGGATTATATCCCACTGAAGTTATGGATTCTTCAAAATTTATTATCGAGGAGTATATTGAAGGAGTAGAATATGCCATTGACGCTTATTTTGATAGCCATGGTGAGCCTGTAATTCTTAACATATTAGAGCATCCTTTTTCATCAAATGGAGATGTCAGTGACAGAATATATTTTACATCAAAAGAAATAATGAGAAAATATTTAATAACCTTTGGGGATGTATTGACGTCAATAGGTAAAGCATCTGGAATCTCTAATTTTCCGGTACACATGGAGGTTAGAGTTGATAAAAACGGGAACGTGATACCCGTAGAAGTAAATCCTATGAGGTTTGCAGGTTGGTGTACAACAGATCTTGCATATTATGCCTATGGAATAAATGTATACGAACATTATTTTCAACAGAAAAGGCCTGACTGGGGAAAAATATTGAAGATTGATGACGATAAGCTTTATTGTATTGTTGTTGCTGATATTCCAGGAGACATTAATCTAAAAGCGATCAAGGAAATTTATTATGAGTCGTATTTATCAAATTTCAGTAACTTATTGGAATTTAGAAAAATTAACTATAAGCAATATCCGGTATTTGCCTTCTCCTTCATTAGTGTTGATCGTAATTCATATGAAGTCGATAGAATACTTAAATTGGATTCCAGGCAGTACATAGACAGGATGTTGGAAAAGAGCTAGGAGAGAGCTAGGAGAGAGCTAGGAGAGAGCCCCATTATAAATAGCAAGATTTATAAATTAAAATGCAATATATAGTTTACAATAAGAAGCATATATATTATAATAAAAAATGCAAGGAGGTTTGCGATTGAAGAACAAACGTATGAAAATTGCTCGTATAGAGTGCGATTTGTCACAGGAGCAACTTTCGGAAAAGGTAGGAGTTACAAGGCAAACAATTGGTATGATAGAGACAGGAAATTACAATCCATCACTTAATTTGTGCACAGCCATATGCATTGCCTTAAATAAAACATTGAATGATTTATTTTGGGAGGAATCAAAATGATCAATTATAAAACTAAAGACGAGAGAGTTCTAGGACAACAGCGTAAAATAGGTAGCGATGCATTCCAATTAGTTTCTTATTTGTTATTAGCATCTATAATATACAAGCAATTTATGATCAATACAGCTATAAGCTCTTATATGACTGAAGTGGTTGCGCTTGTTGTTGGCTTATTATATGTAGTTTTAAGAAATATCTTGATTGGTAATGATATTAATGGTAATTATACTTATGGCACGAAAAAAGCTTCAATGAAAGACTACATACTTAACAGTTTGTTTATAAGTTTAATTATTTCAATAGCTTTAGTAATAATTGATTATAAAAGCTCTGTATTCTACATTAAGTATTTCTTTTGCATATTCCCTTTGATACTTTTGTCTTCTTGGGTATTGATGTGGCTTTCAAAAATACGCGCGAATAAAATCGCGCAACAAAATGAAGATCAAGAGGATACCTAGAAACCCTTTTATAAACTTTTCATAGAAGACCTCAGAACCTTTATTAAATAGATGAGCAAAGATGGACCTGATTGCTCATTTGCTTTACCTACGATGAATGGGTGGTAGGAATGAATCTATGAGGATATGAATCAAGCATAGAGAATTGATTCATAAATTTGATTTTTAAACTTGATTTTAGGGACAAGGTTGGATATACTTAAATTGAGCATATGCTCAAAAGGAGCTGATGCAATGTCAAGGCGGCGTTGTTGTGGCCTAATCGATGAGACAATAGTCTGCCAAACGTTTATCCCACAGGGACAGGCACGTTGGCCTGAAGTATTAATTCAGCTTGAGGAATTAGAGGCCGTCCGTTTGAAGGACAAAGTGGGTTTGGATCAGGCTGAGTGTGCAGAGGCTATGGGAGTTTCTAGAGCGACGTTTCAGAGAATCCTTGGAGCAGCTAGGTTCAAAATTGCCACTGCATTAGTCGAAGGGCGACCAATAATAATACGAGGTGGTAACTATCTGATTAAAAATAGGATATTCGAGTGTGTTGATTGTGGAAATGTGTGGGAAGCAGAACCATGCACTACGGGCGGTAAACATGGATTTGAGATTCCCTGTCCAAAGTGCGGTGACATGAAGAAAATGAGACTAGACAAAGGGAACGTTCATACCTGTAATGGTGGCCAACAGGATGCTAAAGGTCCTAGTGGTTGTTGTAGATGAGAGCCTTAAACGTGAGGCGTGTATAAATAAATTAATGAATTGGAGGGTATACTATGTCTGAAAAGATAGCAATTCCTAGTAATGGTGAGGTTGTAAATGCCCATTTCGGGAAGTCTGAAGCATTCACAGTGTTTGAAATCGAAGGAAAAGAAGCCCGCAAGGTGGAAATTTTAAGCGCAACGGGACTTCAGCATCAGCATGAAGGTCTAGCCAGTATGTTCAAAAATAATGGCGTAGACGTGCTCGTTTGCGGCGGTATCGGCGGAGGCATGATCAATGGTCTGAATGCGGTAGGCCTGAAAGTTGTAACTGGGGCTTCTGGCAATGTTGCTGATGTGGCAAAGCTTTACGCCTCGGGGAATATGGTGAGTACCGGGTCTATCTGTCAACACCATGAAGGTGAACATGGACATCAGCACTGAGTAGAGAACATTGGGATGTTACGAAAATAGTTGATAATTTGTTGATTGAAAGGGGGGCACTACCTTGAGCGAGTCGTGTAATAGTTGTTCTGCGGCAGGGACATGTACCACTGATAGTTGTTCTAATGAACCTAAAGTTTCAGAGGCCCAAAAAGCGAGCCACGTTGACAAAATAATTGCAGTCATGAGCGGCAAAGGAGGCGTTGGTAAATCCTCCGTCACCAGCATGTTAGCCGTAACCTTGATGCGCCAAGGGTATAAAGTAGGGGTTTTAGACGCAGACATAACTGGCCCAAGCATTCCAAAAATATTTGGAGTCACTGGAAGAGCTGGTGTAAGTGAGACTGGTATACTCCCTTCGAAAAGCAGCGGCGGTATTAAAATAATGTCTTTAAATCTAATGATAGAAACTGAAGATGATCCAGTTATTTTGCGTGGACCACTCATTACCCAAATCGTCAATCAGTTTTGGACAGACGTAATTTGGGGTGAGTTAGATTATCTTCTGATTGATATGCCTCCTGGGACGGGGGATGTGCCGATCACAATATTTCAGTCGTTCCCCATAGCTGGCGTAGTAATGGTTACGAGTCCACAAGCCTTAGCGAATATGGTTGTTCGTAAAGCGGTTAAAATGGTTCGAAACTATGAACCCCCAATCTATGGGTTGATTGAGAATATGGCATATCTGAAATGCCCAGACTGCACAAAGAAAATTGAAGTTTTTGGAACACCAAACGGAGAGGAAGATGCGTTGCGTAACTCTATACCTTTCCTAGGCGAACTTCCCATTGACCCGGTTTTGGCTGCATTATCGGATGCTGGTAAAGTTGAGGATTATCAATCCCCAGCCTTTGATGAGATTGTTAAACGTTTAGCGGAACAGATTAAGACGAACGTCGATAAGAAGCTAGCCTAATTTATAGATCTAGACCAGGAATTGCTCTTTAGCATAATCCCTGGTCTAATTTTTTGCGATCACTGCATGCTTGATTTATTTAAGAAAGCCGTTGAGGATCGCATCTTCTGCTTCTTTCTCTGAGAAACCCAGAGACATCAATTTGGTTAACTGTTCGGATTCAATTCTTCCAATGGCGGCCTCATGCACAAGTTGAGCCTCACTGTGATAGGCAGAAATCCTCGGGGTTGAAAGAACTACAGCCTTGTGCATAATAATAGCATCGCATTGGATATGCCCGCGGCATTTGTTTTTTCCAGCTAAATCAAAATAGAAAGTTTGCTTGGAATTGTCCTGAGCAACGGACCGTGAAATAATCTGAGCTGAAGAATTTGTGCCTAATAATTCGACATTAATACTGGATTCGGCCTCTTGATCCAAGTAGGTTAAGAGACGTTCAGTGACCACCAGCTTGGCATCACCCATAAGCTTGATGTCTGTTTCTCTGATTGTACGGTCAATTCCTTTGATTTGAATCAGTTCGAGTTCCACCACAGACCCTGCCTCTGCTTCAATAATTGTCTTTGGATTTAAGATGCGCTGTCCTTTACCATCACCCTGACCATAGTGTTTTTCAACATACTTGACTTTTGCGCCTTTTCTAACATAAAAAGTGTGTATTCCGTCATGCTGGGATTTGTTGTCTCCACAATTATGGATTCCGCATCCTGCAATGATTTCCACGTCCGAGTATTCTCCAATTTCAAACGTATTATAGACAACATCATTAATATTTTCTTCCGTCACAATCACAGGAATATGTACGCTTTCCCCTTTGGTATAGGGCTTTACAATGACATCAATTCCCGATTTATCCTGTTTAGTGACAATATCAATATTGGCGGTGGTATTACGCTGCACTCCGTGGCCATTTTTTCGGATATTGAAAGCCCCCTGGGGTAGCTCTTGAAGATTGGACACTTTCTCCAACATCAATTTATCCAATGCATTCAGCATTTTTACCAATCCCTTTCTCACATTTTGTACTACACAAACAAGTATCGTTCTGCAAGATTCCAGCAAGCATGATATCTCTATTGGATTGTGCACTGATCGTTCCATTAGACATGATAATTATTTCATCTGCCAGCTCCATAATCCTTTCTTGGTGAGAAATGATAATAATCGTAGTATCATACTGCTCGTGTATATTTTTAAAAGTTTCTGCGAGCTTTTGAAAACTCCATAAATCGATCCCTGCTTCTGGTTCATCGAAAACTGCAACTTTTAGATTTCGGGCAAGCACGGTAGCAATCTCGATTCTCTTCATTTCTCCCCCTGAGAGACTAGAATCTACATCCCTTTCGAGATAATCCTGAGCGCATAAGCCTACGTTATAAAGCAGATCGCAAATATTTACTTTTTCAGGATTATGAGAGGCTGCCATTTTGAGAAGGTCCTTGACTTTTATGCCCTTAAAACGAGGAGGACTCTGAAAAGCGTAGCCTATACCCAAGCGAGCTCGCTCAGTAATACTCATTTGCGTAATATCGTGTCCACCAAGCACAATTTTACCTGAGGTAGGATTATAAACTCCCATGATGATCTTGGCAAGTGAAGATTTTCCTCCGCCATTGGGTCCCGTGACCACATAGATCTTCTTATCATAAAATGTTATATTAATATTCTTTAAGATCTCAATACCTTTATCTCCTTCAAGTTCCAGAGACACTTTTTGCAGTTCAAGCATAAATACTCCTCCTTCGTCCTTTTATATGTTATAGAATATCATGTTCCTATATATTAATCCCTAGTTTCTCTCCTTTTTACCTTTATTTTCTGCTCATTTCTTATTATAACCCTGAGTAATCCAATTTAAAAGTGTATATATTCACAAGTAAGAAGACTAATAAATAGTTTAACAAGAACAAGAGCCCTGAGTAAAAGAGATTTGTTCATGTATTTATAGGGATTTCCATTGATTTATTAAATGACTTTGGATATACTCAATTTGAGCATATGCCCAAAGGAGCTGGTGCAGTGTCAAGACGGGAAAAATAAATCTTAGGGGGACTAGGCTATGATTAAAAGGATTAATGCTATGTATTTTAGCGCGACAGATACAACTAAGAAAGTAGTATCAGGCTTAGCTAGGGAAATTTCCGAAAATATTGATAGGGGAATAACTTTAAATACGATTGATTTCACATTACCGGAAGTAAGGTTAAACCCAGTGTCTTTTTCAGTAGAAGATATTGTTATTGTAGGAGTTCCGGTCTATGCAGGAAGAGTTCCTAATGTATTGCTGAAATATTTAAATTCTATTATGGGGAATGGCGCCTTAGCTATACCTGTCGTCGTTTATGGAAACAGAAACTATGATGATGCTCTAATAGAATTAAAAGATATTCTTGAATTGAATGATTTTAAAGTGATTGCAGCGGGGGCATTTGTTGGGGAACATTCATTTTCCATAACTCTTGCTAAAAACAGACCCGATGAAAAAGATATGTCCATAGTCTGTGATTTCGCCCGAAAAATACATACAAAGATAAACACTAAAGAAGAAGTTCAAGCCCTATCTGTCAATGGAAATAAACCTTATAGAAAACATTATATGCCTAAAAATATAGAGGGTAGTCCTGTGGATCTGAGAAAGGTTGTTCCGAAAACAAATAGTCAGTGTACTAATTGTAAAATTTGTGTTCAAGTTTGTCCTATGGGTTCCATTGATGCTGAAGATGTTTCTAAACTAAATGGAATTTGTATTAAATGTGGGGCGTGTATTAAGAAATGTCCTAATCAGGCAAAGTATTATGACGATAAAGATTATCTGAGACATAAAGAGGAACTGGAAATCGTGTGCCATGTTCGAAGAGAGGCAGAATGTTTTATATAAGAACTCAAGTGTAACTATTAATTACTTTTTTGTTTACAAAAAGGAGAAATAATATTATTGTTTAATCTAACAGACTTGAACGATGCTTATACATCCTAATTGTTCAGATGTCATGAAACACACAAAACCAGGGGGAGAAACATGGACGGAAAATTTTTAGAGTGTCTAGAAAAAGAATTGGTGGTCACTTTAGGATGTACAGAACCCATTGCAATTGCTTATGCTGCCGCGCTTGCCAAAAATCATGTTAAGGGAGAAATAGTAACTTCTGTCAGTGTATTAGCTAGTGCAAACGTGATTAAAAATGCGATGGCAGTTGTCATTCCGGGTACTCAAGGCAGTGGCGCTAATTTAGCTGCCGCTCTGGGCGTAGTTGCTGGAGATTCCTCAAAAGGTCTGGAAGTGCTGACAGGACTGAAGCCGGGGGATGTAGAAAAAGCTAAAAGAATGATTAAAGATAAGCTAGTGGTCGTAGGGCTAGCCAAATCAACAAAAAAACTGTTTATAGAGGTGGTCGTTGAAACCTCGTACTCCTACGCAAGAGTCATTATTGCGGATGAACATACGAAGGTTGTACTCATTGAAGTGGATGGATTCAACTTAATCAATACCCTTACAGAGAATAAGCCGAGTGAAAGTGGCGATATGAGGCAAGAGGATACGTTTATCACGCTTGACTCCATATGGGAGTTTGTGCAACGGGTCAAAATTGTGGACTTAGATATTATTAAAAAGACCATTAAACTCAATACCACGATTGGTTTAGAGGGTCTGACTAATGAGTATGGCTTAAAGGTCGGAAAAACGATCAAGGAAAGTATTCGTAAAGGAATTTTAGCTGATGATTTAATAACCTATGCCATGGCATTAACCGCTGGAGCTTCTGATGCCAGAATGTCAGGAAGTACACTACCTGTCATGAGTAATTCGGGAAGTGGTAATCAAGGGATTTCGGCGACTTTACTAGTTGTGGCAGTAGGAGAGAGATTAAACGTGTCAAATGAGCGTTTAATACGAGCAGTAACCTTAAGTAATCTAATAGCAATCTACATAAAATCAAAGATTGGACGACTTTCTGCGCTTTGTGGAGCTACAGCGTCAGGAACTGGTGCAAGCTGCGGTATTACCTACTTGCTTGGAGGCGGAAAGGCGGAAATAAAATCGGCGATCCAGAATATGCAGGGTACTACGACGGGAATGTTCTGTGATGGAGCAAAGGTAGGGTGTGCCTTGAAATTATCGTCTTGTACGAACGCAGCTGTTTTGGCAGCGCTTATGGCAATAGAGGGGATTACTATTCAGGCAACTGATGGCATTATTGAATGTAACGCTGAACAGACCATCGAAAACCTTGGGCGCCTCGCCAATGAAGGCACCGCTGATGTTGATCGAGTCATTTTGGATATCATGGTTCACAAACAAGTAAGTTGAGATAGAAATCCAAGAGTGAGAGTGAAACTCAGATATTTGTAAAAATTTATTTGATTTTCAATACGATATTATATATACTTAAATTGAGCATATGCCCAAAATATTCGAGAGCGTATTGTTGCGGCATTGCTCAAAGATGAATACTTAGTAAATATAGTTTGGATGAGGGAAAAATGTTTGATGAAGATCAAGGACTGTATACTATTGGTACCGTAGCGGAATTGCTAGAAGAACATCCAGAGACACTAAGGGTCTGGGAAAGGAATGACCTTATACGTCCTGACAGGAAAGGGTATCAACGCAAGTATTCCAACAATGACGTATCAAGGCTTAAATTTATCAGATATCTTGTGCATGAAAAGGGCTTGAATATTGCTGGAGTCAAGCATTTGACCACTATGTACTCCTGCTGGTACAAACGCAATTGCAAAGGGGGTTCACTTCGAAATAGTACGCTTTCAGTCAACGAATCAAAAGCTTGTTGGAAGATTGATGGGACGTATTGTCTCGTAGCAAGCGACAAGGCCGAGATGTGCAATTCTTGTGACATGTTAAAGAATTGTACAGGGTGTAATAGCTGTAGAGAATAATTTTT
>DASRMA010000049.1:0-19590 GCA_035648155.1 Desulfosporosinus sp. | reverse complement strand
GACGATCTGGGTGTCACCGAAGCCAAGGATGGCGAGAGGTGACCAAAGACCATGACTCGAACACGATGTTCGAGGTTAGAGCACCGCCATGGATGGCAAGGTGCCGGGAGGGTCTGGGTGTCCCTGTAGCCATGGATGGCGGGAAGGGACCAAAGATCAGGACCACATTTGCCCATTTGGGCCGGATCTACATCTTAGCATTTTCAACTTGCGTTGTCAATGACTAATTTATCTTGTTCCCATTGAGTCGTTCGAGGCTTTAACCCCTCGCGTATTCAACCGCTGTGCGTCTTTGTGGCGCTCAGTTATAGTACCATTTTCAGCTTGTCCTGTCAACATATTTCGTGCTATTTTTCGTCTCCTCAGTGTTGTGTTCTTATTTTCTCCAAATTCCAATCGTGAGAATTCTAATAATATTGTCAGCAACAGTTAATTGATCTCTGGTGATAATAGGCAAGTTTGCAAGTCTCGCCTATTAAAGAAATGATGTATTAGGTTACTACTCTCTTGCTCTACAACTTATTTCACTTCTTCAGAACGATCCGTGGCGGGTGCCGGAGTTATTGAAAGCGAAGTAATTTCCGCTCTCCATTCTTTAGTCATATTTAAATTTGCTGCTGCAAGTGATACTTCAAGCTGTTCGACATTCCTTGCACCGATAATCGGAGCTGTAATAGCTGAATGTTCCATAACCCATGCTACTGCAAGTGTTGCTGGATGATAACCTCTTTCTTTTGCATAATTAGTAAAGTTTTCAGCAACTTGATAGTATGCACCATCTCCATAACGTTTTTCGTAGGTGCTTCTTTGAATTAAACGCCCCGTATTCGGTTTGCTATGTGTCGTATACTTTCCAGTCAGTAGACCACCACCTAGTGGACTATATGTAATTACGCCTAAATTTTCTTCAGCAGCCATGGGTAATATTTCTGATTCCGCCTGACGCTTAACTAAATTATACATTGGTTGAATACAAGAAAATGGAGATAGTCCTTGTCTAGCCGAGATGCCTAAAGCTTTTTCGATCTGCCAAGCAGCCCAATTACTCACTCCTGAGTAAAGAATTTTCCCTTGGTGTAACAAATTTTCTAGTGCCCTTAAGGTTTCTTCTATATCAGTTAAATCATCAAATTTATGCAGAAAATATATATCTATTCTATCAGTGCCAAGCCTTTTAAGACTTTCCTCCACACCAAGCTGAATATGTCTTCTTGAAAGTCCCCTATCATTTATATTGTCGCCAGTTTTACCACATACCTTTGATGTAATTACTAGTTCTTCTCTACAATCTTTAATACACCGCCCAAGTATTTCTTCGGCCCGCCCATCACTATAAACATCTGCACAGTCAAAGAAGTTGATATCTGCTTCTCTGCAGCGTTTAAACATTGCTTTTGAGGATTCTTCATCAGCTGCATCACCAAAAGACATAGTTCCAAAGCATAGGTTTGAAACTTGAACTCCTGTTTTACCTAAAGTTCTGTATCTCATAAATATCAACTCCTTAGTATGTTGAGCGTTCGAGCTTAAGGACGTAAAATGACCTTTATTGCCGTATCATCTTGATCCACTAACTCAAAGGCTTCTTTAATCTGATCGAGCTTAAACTCATGAGTAATCAACGATTTAATATCAATGAGACCCTGAAGGACTGGTCTGAGGGTTTTGGGCGTCCAGACAAATCGTTCACGCCAGGTATGATGAACGAGGCAGGTATTGATGAATTCTATACCATCGTCATGCCACCGGCTGATATCTAACGTAACCGGTTGTGTAATCCAACTATACCACACAAACGTTCCATTATGTCTCAGGATCTTTGTGCACATATTAATGGATTCTTGACTACCTGCCGCCTCCACCACAACATCTGCACCTTGCCCTTTGGTTATCTCGGCAATTAATTGGGCTGCATCTTGCTGTGTGGAATTTATGACTATATCTGCACCCAGCTTTTTAGCGAGAGCCAATTTCCCCTCTAACACATCGACAACGATCACTTTCTCCGCGCCTTTTTGTTTGACACATTGGGCAATAATCTGGCCTGCAAAACCCCCACCCATGACCACAACGGTATCCCCTAATTGGACACCTGAATTCATACCGGAATACATTGCACAGGATATAGGCTCACCCAGAGCCGCCAAATCCACATCCATTCCTTCCGGCACCGGTTGGAGTTCCCATTCTTTCGCTTTAAAATACTCAGCAAAGTTATTATTCCACCCAAAGGCTATAACTTGGTCGCCGATGTGATATTCGCGAACCTTAGAACCTATTTCTACGACGGTCCCACCGCTTTCGTGCCCCAAATAGAAAGGAAACTCAGGCTTTTGCCTAAACTCAGCTGTCTGTGGCGGCATCTGACCTCGGTAAAAAGTCTTATCAGAACCACAAATTCCAATTAAATGATTTTTAACAATAACTTCATCGGATCCACATTCTAAATTACGTTCGACAAGAAAAATATCGTAGGGCTTATTAAGTAACGCTGCTTTTGTTGTTATCCCCATAAAATACACCTTTCCGTCAAGCCAGCATGTATTCTGGATCGGTCATTCTTAAGGAACCCCAATATCCCTGGTTGAGACGCTGGCCCAATTTGTGATACATTATGCCTGCTTCTTGAACTTCCCCTGCAAATAGGAGGCCTGTTAATATCCCATCTTCGAATAAAAGTTTTTGATAGACTCCTGAAGAAGGTTGGCTTAGAATGACTTCCTCCACACCTGGGCCTCCTTCAATTCTCCCTAAGGAGATAATCGGTAGCCCAAAGAGTTGAATGGAGTTCATTGCGTGACTCCCAGGATAAGCTTCCCCACAACCTGCCATACTGGATCCGGCAATCTTACCCTGCTGAACGGCTGAAAGCCACAACGCACTGATCGTTGACTCACCCGTAAGCATACTCGTGGCTTGAGCGATATCCCCAGCAGCATAGATTACTGAGTTAGATGACTGCATAAACTCGTTGACTACGATCCCGCTCTCAATTTGCACACTGCTCCCAGCAAGAAAATCCAGATTTGCCCTTACTCCAACGGCAACGATAACTAGCTCAGCCTTGAGAAATTGATCTGCTGTTTGAACACCTTCGACTTTGTTATCCTTGACCTGCAGCGATTTAACCTCAGTCTCCAAGAAAACCTGTACACCATGGTTCACGAGGGCATTTAGCAGCATTTCCCCGGCAGCTTGATCTAATTGAGCTGGCATCAGGCGATTTGCCATTTCCACAACACTCACTTTGAGGCCATAAGCGTTTAAGGCACGGGCGACCTGTAAACCCACGAGACCACCACCGATGATCACTGCATTTTCCACTTGGGGCAAAAAGTCCTGTATCGCTTCAGAATCAGCCTTATTCCAGAGGGAAAATACCCCTTTAATCTCCATATCAATCCACCCTGGAATAAAGGGTCGGGAACCTGTGGCAAGAAGTAGCTTATCATAGGGGATCCTCTCACCGTTCTCTAATATAACTACCATCTCTTGCTCCAGGACTTGTTCAACCCTATGCCCGAGTCGAGTTTCAATACGATGGCTCTCGTAAAAGTTATCACTCCGAATATAGATATCTTGTTCTTCCACTTCATTTGTCATATACTCTGGTGTTGTAATTCGGCTATAAGGAAGGTTAGCCTCTTGAGCTATTAAGATAATTCTCCCCGTTTGGTCGATGTTGCGAATCTGTTCGATTGCATTTGTCCCCGCAGGGCCATTACCCACAATCACATAAACCAATGGTGTAACCCCCTGTCTATACTTCGTCGAAGCACCATATTTCAGCCAATTCCTCAAGCAATCTCTGGGCTCTTCTGGGGTTGAAAGCTCCACACACACAAGGAGTAGCTAAGTATTCTCCTGCTTCTTGAGCCGTACGCCTGCCCCCTTTGAGATCGATCAGCATTTGTCTCACTAAATGCTGTGAAACCATGCCATGTCCACACATAGTGGTAATTTCTAGCAGTTCATCCTCGGGAAGCATGGCAAGTTTACCACGAATACCGACTGAATATTCAACCGTGTGACGCTCGATCCCGGCTTCTTTACAGGCCTCTTCCACATGCTTGACCATTCCTGAGACAATAACCGAAACTCCGAGGTCTGCGGCTTTAAGTTCCTTAAGAACAGCTTTGAGTTGAGTCCGATCCGAAAACACCGCATGCACGATCGAGGTATCCGCGACGTTCTCAATAATTTGCTCCTTATTAACCAGAAATTTCCCACCAGTTTTCATATCTCCCAAATTAACGTGTTCGTATTTATCTAGAATACGTAAAAATTCTTTTAAAGCATGCCTAGAATTAACTTCATTAAATTTTTTAGCAGTCATTGAAAAGACAATATAATCTTCTTGTAAGTTATCTTCGTTTCCCTGTCGATGAAGAGTATGGCTCATTATCCAACCGCTCCTTTCACGTTCAGGTGACCTAATCCTAAATTCGCTTTTCCATTCATTGAAATCCATTTATCGTTTTCGCGCATAATTCGTGCCACCGGATCGGACAGATCCTCATCGATTCTTGCCACTAAATCGATTGAAAATACGGTATTGATTTCCTCTGCGACTCTTTCCATGGTTTCGAGAACTGGGATTACCATATTTATTGGGATTATCATTTCAATGATGGCTGAGAGAACTTTTTCATTGAGAACCTCAGGATTCATCTCCCCTGTTTCTTTATCCTTAAGTAACCCTGTCAAAGGATTATTGGTTTCAAACTCCACGCCTAATTTGGCTAAAGCTTTAAATACTTTTTCTGCATCGCGCATACGGGCTCCCGTGCCAGGCCGGCCCATCTCTGCGGCCATTCCGGCGTAACCTCGTTTATAACGATTCGTAATATCATTGGTTTTCATCTCTTCCGTACCACGTCCGGGCACCCTAGTTTCCTTATGTTCAGCTAACGGATTACTAAAGGTTCCTCTGATGGAACGTGGCCAGCCGTGGATTGGTTGATGAAGGGCTTCGACTGGGCATACCGTGGACCGATAGCATATCCCACAATCGACACATTCATCTTCATCAACAGTGCAATGGACTTTGGTCCCTTTGCCACTTCGGGTGAAATGAATTACTCCCATGGTGCAAAACGGTCTGCATTGCCCACATCCTACGCATTTTCTCGCGTCAATTTGCATATTCTATCCCTCCTTTCAGATTGACTCTCGCGTCAATCTTCGTAACATTTCACTACGGTTTCAGCTAATTCCTTAGGTCCACGATACTCTATGATTTTACTAATTGCCTCTGAAATCTTGGCACTACCCCCAACAGGTAATTGGACGCCTGTGAATGCCTTTACTCCTATTTCGGATATTGCTAAGGCCATCTGCAAATCTCTCGCACTCGTTAATTCTGGGAATACAGCTACCGCTTTTTCTGATCCCACAACCCTAAGTATTTCGAGAATCACGCCTGCATCACTTTCTCCACCCACACTATAGACAAGTGGAGCTTTTAAGGCGCCGTATTTAGCGAGGGTCACCGCCGAATTCCCATAAGTTAGACATAGAATTTTTCTCAGACCTAGCATTTTGACAATATCCAAACTGGCCTGATCTTCAGTAAGCCTGAGGTTTGAACCGCCGCCAATTACACAGATCCCCTTAACCATACCTTGATCAAGTAACTCCTTAATCCTTTGAGAATCTATACCGCCTACCGATTCAGCCTTCTCCAGGTCATTAGATACCTTTACTTTCGCCAAATCACGTTGAGCATAAGCTGCTATTCCCTGCAAGAAAACCTCTCTAAGTGCCTCTTTGGTTGAAACCGCAGAAGCAACAACTGTATGATAGCCCTTTGCAGGAATCCTTCCTCTGCCCAGACTGTCTCCGATAAGATACAAATCTACGAGTCCGGTTAATATAGCAAATTCAATGGTCCCCTCGTTGCACGAAGTATTAAAGGCAAAATTAGTGGAAAAATCCCCTGCCAGAACTATATTGACACCTTCGATCGCGCCTCGTTTGATCGCTTCCTCCTCAAGTTCAACGATTAATTGTAGAGCACTGGCTTGTAGTGAAGCATTCGTACCGTCTAAGCAAATGTTGACGGCTTTTTCCTTCAGTACAGCTAAACCGACCAAGCGAGACTGACTTTCGCAATTGCCATATAACAACTCTGCCAAATCAGTGTTAAAGTCCACCAACTTAATTTGTTGAGACCCTAGGCTCTTCAAATAACTCATCTCACACGTCTTACACTGGGGTTGAGGATAAGCTAGCTCTGAAAACTTCACGCATAGACCAGTCAATATGTCGACCACACCATCACCACTAACTGACCATTTATCTGCTTTTGACTTGAGCAGATCCAGTGTAACTTCACCAGTTGAGCCGTAAAGCCTAAGCTCCACTAACATTTGCGAGCCTGAAATAACCAATTCACGATTTTCACCGGCTTGTCGAGTTAACCATCCTAATGCAAGCTCATCTTTTCCTAAACCACAAACCGCGCTGTCTTCCTCAGGACGAAACGGATTTAATCGGCATGGCCCCTGTAGGCACTCATGACAACTCAGTCCTAATTGGCTAAACCCATCTTGAGGTAACATGGCCTCATATTTATTCCACGAAAGCTGAAGCCCCTCATGTTTAGCCTTCAAGAAATAGTCCCTTGCCGCGGTGTCCATTGTCTTTCTTCGAACTTGACGCATGAATCGAAATCCCTCCTATCTTCAACTCTACAATGTTTCAACTATTGAATAATCTTTGATCACGTCGGTAAGCCCAGACTGTCTTTTCTTTTTTAATTGAAGTGCATAGTCCTCGATGGAGATTTCCTGTAAGGCTCCTGTTGGGCAGGCTGCCACACAATAGGGTTGCGACATTTGGAAACATTGATCACATTTATCGGCAGAATGTTTCTCACTGGCTGGCGCAATCAGACCGTAAGGACAAACCATGACGCACATCCAACAAGAGATACACTTGTTACTATCAACAAACACACAGCCACTTTTCTCGTCTCGTTGCATAGCCCCGGTAGAACATATTTCCAAACATAGGGCGTCTTCACAATGTCTGCACTGAATAGGGGCTGAATTCGCCCCATCCCATTCGACATAAACCCTTGGCCTTGGCAGGATTTGTTCCTGGACAGCGTCCGGCAATGACTTGCTTAGTGAACTACGTTCTACAGCACACCGTAATTCACAAGTTTTACATCCTAAACAACGGCTTTGATCCACGAATATACGCTTACGCGCTAGATTTTCCATCACAATCTTGCTTACCCCCTTCCGAATAATACTTTGTCCCTCAGACACGGCCGAGGCTTTGGTCTTCCAAACTGCAAAAACCGCGTTGCTGTTTTCACATGGAACAAGTTCGGATTTTTATAGTAGAAGTCGATCCGATGATGACTAGTATTAGTAAACGATCCACTGAAAAAATGGCACCTTTTAAAGTCTTAGGTATAAACAATAACAAAAATGATGCCCGCCTAAACAGTACTGTATATGTCAAGAGTAGCCTTGCCCTCCTGCTCCATTACTGAATGGTAAGAAAGTTTATCCAGTTCGCAGCTCATGCCCCTTTATTCTATGATAAAATCAAGCACTACAAGAAATAGAATAAAGAAACATGAGTTGCTTCCTACTTACTATAGGTTCTAGTTATTCTCCCTTGGCAGCTTTCACGACTTTATCAACAAAGTCACCATCTATTGATTCTTTGAGTAAATCGATGACTGGTCCTGTTTTAGCCTGGAATGATGCTACATCTGCAGTATTAACGATAATCCCTGCTGTCTTGAATTTCTCGAGTAGTTCAGCTTGTATTTTCTCACCATATTCACGCGTGTAATCACCCGCTTCTACAGCTGCTTTTCTTATGAGTTCCTGTTGCTCCGGTGTTAATTTGTCAAACCACACCTTACTAGCAACTAGGTAAGCAGGTGTATAGGTATGATTCGTAATCGACAGATATTTTTGAACTTCGTATAAGCGTCCCGCTTCAATTTGAGTTAATGGATTTTCCTGTCTCATCAAAGACTCCCTGTTGTAAGGCTGTAAATACCTCACTGAAATCTGCTGTTGAGGGATTAGCACCGAATTCTTTAAACATAGCTACTCGAAGTTTGCTTTCCGGTACCCGCATTTTAATTCCTTTTAAATCTTCTGGAGTGTTAATAGGAAGTTTATTATTCGTGATTTGACGGAAACCATTTTCCCAGAAACCTAATCCGACCATACCATACTTCTCGAATAAAGGTTGAAATTCTTCCGTCCACATTGGTCCATTGGCAAATTTAGCAACTGCTGCCGCATCTTTAAATAAGAATGGGATATCGAAAACTCCAAATTTAGGATCTATTTGGGCCATGACTGTTGAAGGAAGGGACATTTGAATTGATCCAGTCTTATGGGCATCTATAGCGGCAAGGTCTTTCGCCAATTGACTATCTGGAAATACTTGAACCTCCATATCTCCATTCGAGCGCTGCTCGACGAGTTCTTTAAACTTAATTGCCCCTTCATAATGTGCTGAACCTTGATTGGCACTAGACGATAGCTTAATAATGACACTCGGCTTTTTAGCAGCATCGCTTGTATCAGCTGACTTATCCACCGCAGTCGTTCCACACCCAATGAGTGCAATAGCGAGTACCGATACCAAGGCTAGACTAAATAAACGATTTTTCTTTAAAATAATTCCCCTCTTCTTTTGAATTTTATTAAGAACCTGTTTTTGATCTACCAGTTTTCTTACCCACCTCCCATGAAGTTGTTACATAAGCAAAAATCTAATCTAACTCAATTTTGAGGAAATATATAGAGCCTTCCCCAAAAAGATATGCCTTTCGCCACCGAACAGTTAAAATCCAACAAGTTAAACTACCTTCTTTTTCAAAGCTTCGAACTCCTGCTTATTTTCATTGTTTTCATATAATTGGTTTTATTTTTAATATTAAGTTATTAATATAACTATAAATTTCTCTTAGTTTCTCCCTTACCATTATTGCTTAGCTAGTTGTTATGATACGTCTTAGCCAACAATTGTACCGGATGTACTACTTGCCCCGCGATAGCGTGACTTTTTAGGCCATAACTTAATTGCATAGTACATGTTGGACAACTAGTGGCCACCACCTCAGCCTTGGCAGCTACGATGTTACTAATCTTCCGTTTTAATACTTTCATCGAGAGATCGTGATGCATAATACTGAAACTGCCCGCTGATCCACAGCAGCGATCCGCTTCCTTCATTTCTCGAAAGTCCACACCTGGTATCGCCTTCAAGAGCTCCCGTGGTTGGTTAAAGACATTTTGCCCTCGTTTCAAATGGCACGGGTCATGATAGGTTACCGTCACATTAACCGGATTAGGACCTGGATGAATACCTGTTTTTTCCACTAAGAACTTACTGAGATCATATACCTTGGTACTCAATTCTATTGCCTGGTTGTATTCTTCTGATCCTGGGTCAAAAAGTTTTTTATAGCTTTCCGCTAAAGTCGCTGAACATGACGAGCAATCAGTCACGACTGCATCCACTTGTGCTGATAGCAAAACTTTCATATTGTTTCTGGCCAGTTGTACCGCTGTATCCGTAACCCCATAGGCCAAATGTGGCATCCCGCAACACTTAACAAAAGGGGTAATCACTTCACAACCATGTCTGGCGAGTACGTCCACTCCATCAACCGCAACATCAGGATAGATCAAATTCGTCGCGCACCCTAGGAAATAAGCCACCCGGAAACGCTTTTCCCCATAAGGCTTAACAACCTCTGGTATCCTCCCACGTGCTGGTCGTTTTGAGACATCAGGTAATATTTTAGCCCCAGCACTCATCGCATCTGGTAAATGTTCAATTAGCTTCGATCGTGTCAAAACATCGTTTAATCCAGTTTTCTGATAAAGCTTAACTAGCGAAAATGATGCTTGCAGTAAAGCAGGGCGGGTCAAGAATCCCTTAAGTATTGCCTTCTTAATGATGCTTTTATCTAAAGCACCCTCAAGGTAATCTCTCACTCCCACCATAATTTCGTCTGTGATTACCCCAGATGGACATTTGACAGCACAAGTTTTGCAAAGCAGGCACCCATAAAGCTTTTCGGACAGTTCTGCAGATGCTTGGATCTTTCCGTCTTGAAGAAGCTTTACCAGTGCTAGTCTCCCTCGTGGTGAGTCTGGTTCTCTTTTTGACTCGGCAAAGATAGGACAATTGGCACGACACTCACCACAACGTACGCACTTCTTAAGCTCTTCCGCAAAATCAATTCGATATGTTGTTTTCATACATTTACCTCTCAGCCCATATCTTACCCGGATTCATAATTCCTTTGGGATCTATGGCGTCCTTGATAATTCTCATAATCTCCAACGCCTTACCATGTTCAGCAACCATATATTGGGACCGAGTGAAACCAACTCCGTGTTCTCCAGTGGTTGAGCCTTCTAATTCCAAAGCCAGTTGATGAATGTCATCAGCTACGCGGTGAGCGGCTTCGACTTCTTCTGGTTTTAAGGGATCAATTATTGGCGCTGTATGCATATTCCCGTCTCCAATATGACCGTAAATGACGACAAGCGTGCTATGCTTTGCCCCAATCTCCTTAATTCTCCGTAACGCCTCAGGAACCCTAGCCATTGGAAAACAAACATCCTCGCCACAGAAAATTCTGGTTGCCCCTTCTTTAACGCGAGCTGAGGCAGCACCTATTACTGCACGTCCTTGCCAAAGCTTACCCATACGCTGAGGATCAGTGGCCCATTCCACCGAACTTGCCCGTTTTTCTGCAATCGCCTTGACCTGCTGTCCCTCAAAGTCGACAGCTGCCTTGCTCCCATTGATTTCGAAGAAGAGGGCAGCCTCCGCCTCTGGAAGCATTAAATCTGGTTGGAATTTATTGGCGGCTTTAATTCCAGAGTCGTCCAATATCTCAATACCTGAAGGAACAATTCCATTCTTAAACACTTCCAGAACTGTTGCAGCCGCATCATCCAAGCTGGAAAACATCGTCAGCAGAATTCCCCTGCACGGAGGTTTTGGTAGAATTTTCAGTCTAACCTGTGTAATAACACCTAAAGTGCCTTCAGACCCAACGTAGAGGCTAGTCAGATTAATTCCAGAGACGCTTTTCAGTGCTCGTGAATGTAATCCTCCCGTCTTTATGACTTCCCCATCTGACAAGACAACTTCCAAACCCAACACATACTGACCCGTGTTACCGAATTTTACTGCTCTGAGTCCACTGGCATTGTTCCCAACCATGCCCCCAATCGTCGCCATTTTCGAGCTTCCTGGGTCAGGTGGGAAAAATAGTCCATAAGGTGAGAGTGCAACATTTAGATCAGCGTGCACTATCCCAGGTCTTACAACAACTTGCATGTTCTTCTCATCGATTTCTACGATGTCCGTCCAACCCGAAAGGTCTAAGACAATACCTCCCTTAACCGCTACACTCCCTCCAGTCTGACCTGACCCTGCTCCCCTAGGCGTAACAGGTATCACGTTCTTATAAGCATAGCGCATAATCTTTTGGACTTCCTCAGTACTCATGGGACAGACAACAACATCAGGATAATATTCATTAAGCTGGGATAAGAAAGAACTGTCATAAGTATACGTATACCGTTCAAGCTTACTAGAAATCACTTTATCTGGGCCAAGCAACGTCGTCATATCGTTAACCAGTTGACTTTTATTCACTTTTTTCACCCCTTCTCCCTAGCGTTCCCTATCTCGGAATGAAAAGAACTCCCCAAAAACTGCGAATTCTATAGCTTTTGGCCGACACAGAGTCAAGAAGTTCTCTTTATTATCCAATAACATTCAAATCATATTACTCCATTAACAGCGGCCATTGCGACTGTTCGAGGAGAGGCTAAGTAGATACTAGCTTGAGTAGATCCAATTCGGCCAGGTGTATTTTTAATAGTAGTTGTAATAGCAACATCGCCCTCGGCCAATACTCCGAAATGTTTGCCAGGACACGGTCCACAACCTGGTGGCATAATGACCGCTCCACGCTCTCGGATCAAAGTGCTAATCCCCTGTTTATCCATTTTTTGAGCTATAGCTCTCGAGGCTGGTGTCACGATAAAGGTAACATCAGAATGTACCGGCTGCTCCTGTAAAACCTTCGCAATAATTTGCATGTCTTCCAACCGCCCAGACGAACACCCTCCTGCGATCGCCACATTAATCTTTACTCCCGCCAGTTCTCTTGCAGGTTTTACGTTGGTAGGGTGTGGAGGAACTGCAATCATAGCTTCAATAATGCTGACATCAACTCCATGTTTGATGGGACCAGCCCCTTCTCCTGAAGGGATGACAAAAGCAGTAACTGCTCCCGCCTCAGGCAACAAGTTGCAGATCGTCATGCGGGCATCAGAGGATAAGGAATTGAAAAGGGCTCCAGTTAACCCAACCGCTTTCCCCATCAAATCGCTGCCAAATTTCCATAGAAGATACAACGCAATGTCCCTCGGGAGTACTCCGGGTTGTAGCTCGCCTTCAAGTCCTATGGTTAGCAGCTCAGGGACTTGCATCTTAAGCCTACCTGAAGTAAGTACAGAAACTAATTCTTCCGGTGTCAGAGTGAAGGCCAGAGCTCCAAAAGCACCGGCTGTAGCCACATGTCCATCGGCACCAGCAATGATCATTCCCGGCCAAAGCGAAGCCTTCTCTGCTACTATTTGATGCAATACCCCTTCACCATGATTATAAATAGCACACCCTTGAGCTAGGGCAAATTCACTAAATCGACGCTGGAAACTGCGTTCGCCTGGAGTTGGTGCTGGGAAAGCATGGTCTACCGTCAAGAGTACCTTTCGACCATCGTATACAGTTCCAGATTGCTTTCCCCATGCCTCGAGCAATTTGGGACCAGTTCCGTCATGCGCGAGGGCCAAGTCTACTTCAAGCTCAACACTGTCCCCCTGGGTAACCTTTTCAACTCCTGCAGCTTTCGCTAAATATTTGTAATAAAAAATCCCTTTCACTTTTAAAACACCACCATACTAAGATTAGCTCTAAACTTCAGTAACCCATCCATTAAGTTTTAGGGGGCATCCTTAAAGATACGCCCCCCAAATACCTAACGTTAAATTAGATGAACTATCCACATAACATAGACTGCAGCCATTGAGAAGACCCCACCAACCAGAGTTACACCAGCATAGGAAATCAGTGCGGACTTAAGTTCCATGCGTGATAAGGAGGTGCAGACCCAAAAGTAACTGGAGTTTACATACTTGACGATGACAGAACCTGATCCACTTGCGAGCATAGCTGCTTCAGGGCTGAGTCCCAAGGTTGAGAGCATAGGCGCAACGATTGACGCAGCGGTGATAACGCCTACTGTAGTCGAACCTGTGATCATATTTCCTACAATACCTAAAACGAAGGGCAAGAAAATAGACGGAACTCCGGTGTTTACGACAGCCTGAGCTATGAAATCTACGGCAGGGGTTCCTTTTAAGATTGCGCTCAAGGAGCCACCTAAACCCGTGACCATAATGATCATAGCAGAGCTACGTAGAGCTGTTTCAATCCACGCCGAGTTCTGAACCTTCTTCTGCTCTGCATTCGTATTGCGACAGGCTAACCAAATACCAATAAGCAACGCCACCGGCGGCCAGCCGATAAAGTTCACATAGGTTCTAAAAAGACTTGGGGCCATATAAAGGTTCACAATACTTTGACCTGCAATCAAAACCAAGGGAACGATAATTGGCGCGTAGGCCGCCAAAGTTGAAGGAAGTTTAAGTCCTTTTTCCGCAAACGATTGACCGACAAACTCTTGAGAAGGCGGAGAGGGAATTTTGGGGCCAACGAGCATAGCATACGCCCAACCTGCAAGAGAGCCCACAAACGTCGCTATAGAACCAAAAACAATGCACGCGCCAATATCAGCCTTTAGTAGAGCGGCAGCGGCTAAAGGTCCAGGGGTCGGAGGCACCATTGCATGAGTAAGCTGCATGGCTCCTACAAGACCAGTAGACATGACGCTCATGTTGACTCCTGCAGCAAGAGCTGCTGAGTGAACTAGGGGGTTGAGAATAACGTATCCGACATCCGAGAAGACAGCAATTCCGAGAACAAATCCAGTCAGAGTTAAGGCTAAGGGCATACGTTTCTGTCCTACCCACTCGATCATTTTTAGGGTAATCTTTTCAATTCCGCCTGTATTTTTAAGCGCTTCCGCAATGACGGAACCCAATACGATAACAACGGCGATAGACTTGACGGTACTTCCAAAACCCGATTCAAAGGCCTTAATAAACTCTCCCTGATTTACTCCCGGAATCAAAGCAAACAGTATAATTGGAATTAGAAGAGCCATGAAAACATGCCATTTTACTTTAGCAATTAAGAAGAATAGTAACGCAATAACCACAAGGAAACCAACTAATGTCAGTGTAGGATTATTTAATATCATGCTTACCCCACCTTTCTTTATCATTGTTCTTTTGCTTATTTATGAACAACTCCGAGGACCACCCCCTTTGCAGTGAGTTGCAATCCCATTTAATTTTTTTAAAATATTAAAAATTTCAGTTTTATGAGGGCAAAGTCCGGCCTTGGCATGGCCGAGCCCATGGCTATTATCTCCTGCGTTGAACGTAAATTATATAGCAGCGGTCCTTTATTAACTCGTTGACGCCAATACACCTTGCCTTGCCAAGACATTAATGAAAACTGCTGCTACATCGGAGCTATCGGATTCAAAATATGGATCGAGTGAAACGAAGGAAAATCCCTTCAATTTATCCCCGAGGGCACTCTCAGTTACACCCAACGCCATCACCGTTCCAGCTGCCTTGAGGCCTTTGGTCACGTCGGCTACATCAAACAAGCTGTTATCAAGGACCACAACTACATCAGGCGTCGTGTTATTCGCGGAACGTTCCCGGATCACCTCATCCCCTACCCGAACGATGGAGTACATCGGGGCTCCCGGACGCACAGCAGCAAACGCATCAAATACTTGGACATGCTTGCCTTGTTGCAATAGTTCTTTCCCTATTGTGCGAGTGAGCTTCCCTACTGGTTGGCCAAAGCGGCCGTGAAAGCGAATCTCTGTCATTCCTTTTCACTCCCCTCTTCCATAGTGTTTATTCAATGAAGCTTGTATGCCTTGAATAGCTTCTTGAGTCAGCCCCTTAAACCGCCCTTGGGGTAGCAGATACTCTTCAACAGGTATAAAGGTGGGCTCTAAAGTACGAGTACGCTTCCCTTCATCCACTTCGAAAAGTTCAAATAGACCACTTTCTACGGCTAAACGTGCAAACTCGATGGTTTTCTCCGGCGGAACTTGCCAACCGCGATGACAGGGCGCCAAGATATGAATATAGGAAAATCCTAGTTTGGCCGCAGCTTTTTTAAATTTTGCAATTAGATCCAACGGGTAAGCGATCGAAGCACTCGCTACATAATCGATTCCATGGGCCTCCATAATGGTCAACATATTCTTTTTCTTGCCCTGTTTTCCTTTTGTCATGTTACTAGTGATCGCATACATAGGAGTCTGACTACCTGTTTGTCCTCCTGTATTCATGTACATCTCATTGTCATAACACACGTGAATCATGTGTTCATTACGTTCAGCTGCACCTGATAGGGATTGAAACCCAATATCCGCTGTTCCTGCATCCCCTGCCCAAGAGACCACGTTAACATCTTCGATTCCCTGTACTTCTAACGCTGCTCTGATTCCGGAAGATACTGCTGGTGCTATCTCAAAAAGGGTATGGTAAAAGGGAATCTGCCAAGTCGTCTTAAGGTTTGAGCCACCCAAGGTTGCCATGCATGATGCTGGAATTGTCATAATCGTTCTGGAGCCTAAAGCCTTCATTGCTTGTCTACCTGCCACGGCTGCCCCACAGCCCCCGCAACCCGCGTTTCCTTGACCAAATAAATCCTCTTTCGGCAAATCTGCGATGGATTGAGCCATGTTTGAATCCCTCCTTATAACCCGAACCACTCGGAAGCGGTTGTCTGTTTTGCCGTTTTCTCTGAAAGTTCAAGTACTTTCTTGATTTCCTCTGTACTCACATTTCGACCACCTAGGCCTAGGATATAACTATTGATGCGTACCGCCTGCCCGTATAGTGCGGCCTTTAGCTCTGTTCCTAACGCTCCCCCAAGACCGTGGACAATATTTTTGTCACATACAGTAATGAGTTGAACCTTCTTTAGTGCCTCGCGGAGGGCTTCAGCTGGGAAAGGACGCCATGCCCTTACTTTAATCAACCCCACTTTTTGGCCTTGCTTCCGCAGTTCATCCACTACGATTCTGGCATCACTAATCATTGATCCCATAGCTACGAAGACATGCTCCGCATCCTCCATCTGATATGCTTCGATTAATCCAGACCAATCCCGGCCAAATTCCTTCCCATAATCCGTAGCGACACTTTTAATGACAGTTTTTGCTTGCTCCATGGCCTGATTCTGATTAAATTTATAGTCCATATAAAATTCGGGACTTGCAACGGTATTCACCCCTTGTGGGTTCTCGACATCAAGGGTTCGTACTCGGTTTAAAGGTAAAAATTGATCTATCTTCTCTTGATTAGGAATCTCCACTTCTTCTAACGTATGAGATTGGATGTACCCTTCATAATTCACCATAACTGGTAGACGAACTGTTTCGGCTATTTTAAAGGCCTGGAGCATATTATCAAGTACTTCTTGATTATTCTCACAGAAGAGCTGAATCCAACCACTTGCCCCTTGAGAAATCGCATCGCCTTGTTCTGGAAAACGGCTATGAGGTGCTGAAAGGGCTCGATTTGCGACTGCCATCACTACAGGTTGTCGTAATCCAGCCGTATGATAGACGACTTCCGTCATATAGAGCAATCCTTGAGAATTCGTGACGGTAAAAGTGCGACTACCCGCAAGACTTGCCCCTAATGCCGCTGCTAAAGCACTATGATCACACTCAACTCGTACAAAACGAGTATTCAACTCGCCATCATCAATAAACTTACTAATCCTCTCCATAGCCGGAAAAGCTGGTGTAATAGGGTAATACGCTATAACTTCAATACGGGCTAGCTTTGCCCCATAGGCTGCTGCATCACTGCCGGTTAACAATATAGTACTCATTCATTTCCCCCCTCAACCAAAAACGCCTCGAACCCCAGAATATTCCGGGATCATTTGAATGGCATTTTCTTTGCATTCATTTGCACAAATTCCGCACCCTTTACACAAACTTAAATTAAGAACTAGTTTCCTGTTTTTTCGGTCTATGGCCCCATCTGGGCAAAACAATGTGCAATCTAAGCACATATTGCAGGTTTCTGAAATTACTGGATATTGGAGACGCCAAGTTATTCCCGTTGGCGTTTCCATCAGACTACCGGCCTTAGCCGTTGGGACAACTGGAAGATTTTTAGCCATTACCTTCCCCTCCTTTCTTTTTGTCAATTACAGATAATGCAAGCTTCATGCCACAAAAACAAAAAAAGAGCCGAAGCTCTTAAATATACTAAAATTTTCTGTTATTAAGCGTATGGCACAAATTAATAAATGTAAATTCGCCGAAAACCTGAAGATGTTGGACCTAATCCTTCTGAACAGTTTCACTATAGCAACAATATTGCTCAATTAAAGAAACGCAGTGGTTCATAATTGAAACATTTCTGGGCCAGATTCTTGTATCTTCCGCCAAAGAGTAGTCCTACTTATTCCCAAACGACGTGCCGTTTTTGTTTTATTCCCACCACATTCCTTAAGGGCCTTTTGTATCCAACGAATTTCTGCTAGCTCTACTTCGCTGCACAACCTCTCTTCCCGTACCGGAACAGGCAGAGTCTGCTTCCTGTCCAGCAAAAGCGCTCTACCCACATCGTCCTTAGAAATTTCTCTCTCCTTAGTCAACATGACCAAACGCTCAATGGCATTACGCAATTCGCGAATATTTCCTGGCCACGAATACTCCAAGAGTGTCTGTTCCGCATCTCCAGAAAGCCAACCCACTCCCCGATTCATCTTGCGGCTAAATTCATCCAAGAAATGACGAGCAATCAACAAAATATCATTTCCACGCGCAGCAAGTTCTGGAACTACTAAGGACAGAACATTCAAGCGATAATAAAGGTCTTCACGGAAACTCCCCTTCTCCACCATTTCCTTTAAGTCCCGGTGTGTCGCAGCCACTAAACGTACGTTCACAGGCAAAATGCTATTATCCCCCAAACGCATAACCTCACCCTCCTCCAATACACGCAGTAAGCGAGCTTGCAGTGAAGGTGCCATCTCCCCAACTTCATCCAGAAATAGAGTTCCACCATGGGCGATCTCAAATACTCCTGCCTTGCCACCTTTGCGAGCTCCCGTAAAGGCTCCCTCGACATAACCAAAAAGTTCACTTTCTAAAAGATTTTCAGGCAAGGCAGCACAGTTTATGGCCACGAAAGATTCACTTCGTCGTGGACTTGCATTATGAATTGATTGAGCAAACAGCTCTTTTCCTGATCCAGTCCTACCTTGTAAGAGAACTGTAGAATCTACTTGGGCATATTCATAAGCCCATATTATGGCATCTTTCACAGCTTGACTATGTCCTAAAATATCGTTAAAACTATGTTTTGCGACATGACCCCGGTCAGCTAGGGTTCGTCGCACTTTATGCTCTAAACTTTGTAGCCGGTCTACTGACTGAAAGGTAGTCACGACTCCCACTACCTTTTCGTCCACTTTAATAGGGATGCGGTTAGCCACAACTTTAACCCGACCGATCTCCATAATCTCTCCAACTTCCGCCTTACCGTTCATTAAGACATTTTGGCAGTGGGATTGGGGCAGCACGTCAATAACAAGACGTCCAATGGCTTTTTCCGCCGTCCATCCCGTAAGTTTCTCCACGACTGGATTAAAAACGCTAATCCTCCCATCCTCATCCAAGGCTATAATACCGTCATAGGTGAAATCTAAAATAGCTTTTAATTGTTCAACACGGCGTTTTTCTATTTTACGCACCGCCAAGATGTGCGTGGCCTCCGCTAGGGCACGCTGAACGGCTTCCCGTCCAGATCTAATGACTACCGCCTGCATACCCAGTTTTTTAGCTTCATTAGTCATCGCGATTTTTCCGATCACTACCTGTACTTTTGCAGCTTTCAAGACAGCTACCCCTCTAGGGATGTCCTCCTTCTGATCTGTCAGGGTATACTTCACGAAAGTCTCACCCATAAGCTCTTCAAAACTAGCTATTTCTTGAATAATATTATAAACATCCACAATACCAATGGGGCTTCCGAGACTTTTAGCCTGCAAATATGCTTCTAAAATATCTAGCCCTCCGATCAGCACATCGACGACAGGGAGAGAAACCCCAGCCTCTCTAATCATCCAAGCTGTGACTCCCCGGCTAACCAGCACGTGATATCCTCGCGCCTCGGCTTCTAACGCAAGTTTAACCCCATCCTCCATACGGGCGACCTTAATATCGATCTCCGGTGCGCCTTTCTGAAGGCTAACCTCTTCAACGAGGCTGGCTAGTTCCTGTAATGGTGCGATAAATAAGATCTCAGCCATTCTTACGCCCCCCGGTTTCGTGTTCATAAAATCCTTATAATTTATCTGATGTTATATTTACAATCTTTCTGCGCTTAA
>DASRMA010000048.1:0-13159 GCA_035648155.1 Desulfosporosinus sp. | reverse complement strand
CAGTTTACGTTTGCCGCAAACACTGTACCGGTTCTAGACCATGCCTTAGCTCAACGTATCCCAGATCTTCACGATATTGTATTTGTTAACGGAATTTCGACGCGTCTACATGAAGTTCATAAAGCAGATCCTACAGGGGTGCATAGCATTTGGAATTCCACGCATCTTACGGCTGTTGACCGTTTGTATGCAAAAACAAGGAAAGTCTTTTATGCCCCTATGAAATACTCTGAAGCTCCGCGTTATGTCCGCGAGAATTGTCCACCAGACATCCTGACGCTGCAAGTCGCACCTATGGATAAACACGGATATTTTAATATGGGGCCTACTATTACCCATTTCCGCGCCGCTGCGGACATGGCTAAAACGATCATCGTCGAGGTCAATGAGGATATGCCTTATGCTCAAGGTGGGTACGGAAATAATCTTCATATTTCTGAAGTCACTTATATTGTTGAAGGTGGGCATACCGGTATGCCGCAGATTGCTAATGAAGAACCAGAGGAAGTTGATCGTAAAATCGCGGAGTTTGTTCTCAAGGACCTCAGAGATGGAGATTGTCTTCAACTTGGAATTGGCGGAATGCCAAACGCCTTGGGGCAAATGATTGCTCAGTCCGATTTAAAAGATTTAGGGGTTCATACGGAGATGCTGTGTGACAGTATGGTCGATATGGTGGAAGCTGGACGAATCACCGGAATGAAAAAACAAATCGATCAAGGGCGGATGGTCTACACCTTCGCTGCGGGAACACAAAAACTCTATGACTTTATCGATAATAACCCTCAATGCGCGGGCTATCCGGTGGATTATACTAATGATCGTTTAATTGCTTGTCTAAATGACAATGTTGTCTCGATTAATAATGCCATTGAAATTGATCTCACTGGTCAAGTATGTTCGGAATCGAAAGGGTCGCGCATGATCAGCGGAGCAGGCGGCCAATTGGATTTCGTAGATATTGCTTATAATTCCAAGGGCGGAAGAAGTTTTATGTGTATAGCTTCAACCTATACCGACTCGAAAGGGAAAATTCATTCCCGCATTAATCCGCTACTAACTTTGGGTGCAGTGGTTACGGATACCCGTCCCACGATTCAATATGTTGTGACAGAGTATGGGATGGTCAATATAAAAGGGCAATCGGTTTGGGAACGGGCGGAGAGATTAATTAGTATTGCCCATCCGGATTTTCGAGACGAATTAATCAGGGAAGCTAAAAAATTAGACCTTTTACGGTAAAGCAATTATCAGTAATAAATAAGAGGATACACACAAAAAGGCTATCGTCATTTGCTTAATTGACATAGCCTTTTTGGATCTTGTGACTATACCAAAAAAGCTTATTGCTTCTATATTAATAATGAAGTTAATCATCTCTTCAATAAATAAATAAATATCTTGCATGATATAATTAACTAGAAAAAGAGGGGTGTAATAAAACATATTTATCAGTTTGTTACAAGGAAACCCAATTTTATCGAAAGAGGTATGACTATGAAAAACAATGAAGAATTAATAGGCGAAGATGAATTTTTCGAAATCATGGGAGAAATAGCGTCTCTATTTCATAAGGTAATACCGATTGAAAATACGATTGCAGTAACTGATAATGAAAAATTTATGCATTACTTTGCGGGTGCAGAAGCTGGGGCTACAGTATCTGATTTGGTAGGGAAACCTTTCCCCAAGGCAGGTAATATTCCTCTTACATTAAAAACAGGTACCCAACAAATTGGAATCATACCTAAAGAGATCTATGGCGTACCATTTAAGTCATCGACTATTCCTTTAAAGAATTATGAAGGTAATATTATAGGAACTTTAACTCTTGCACTGAGCTTAAAAACTCAGGCTTCTTTACAAGAAACAATTGAAAATATTTCATCTTCAACAGAACAACTTACAGCGACTACAGACGAAATATCATCCTCGGCGGTGCAACTGGCCAATAATGTATCAGAGGTTTTAGGTGAAACTCAAGAGATAGTACAACTGATCGCCCAAACAAATCAAATATTGGATTTTATTAATCATGTAGCCAAAAATTCAAGACTCCTAGGACTGAATGCTGCGATTGAGGCCGCAAGAGCAGGTGAAGTCGGGAGAGGTTTTGCTGTTGTAGCAGATGAAATCCGTAAAATGGCTGAAAATAGTGCAAAATCAGTCGATGATACCAAAAAGCTTATTTCTTCCATTAATAATAAAGTTGATCATCTCTTGAAAAAAATTGAAGAAGTATCGGATGTTTCCTTAACACAGGCAGCAGCAACTCAGGAAATCGCTGCCTGCCTCCAGAATCTTGAATCAAGTACGCAAATTCTGCTAAAAGTATCAAAAGTTATTTAATGTATCTGAATAGCAAAAAGGGATTAGCTCGGTGGCTAATCCCTTTTTGCACTTATCATGACATACTATTCTGGTCGGATTGCCCATACTTTCCTGGAAATTTCATCAGGGTCAACGGTTATCCGGGCTACCCCGCTGTCCATAGCAGCTTGGGCAACTGCAGCGGCGACAGCCGGAGCAACGCGAGGATCAAAAGCCTTGGGGATGACATAGTCCGCATTACGTTCTTCGTCACTAACCAAGCTCGCAATCGCATAAGCCGCAGCGATTTTCATTTCTTCATTAATTTGAGAGGCGCGAACGTCCAAAGCACCCCGGAAAATGCCAGGAAAAGCCGAAACGTTATTGACTTGGTTTGGAAAATCCGAACGTCCTGTTCCCACAACTTTTGCTCCAGCCTCTTTGGCTAGCTCAGGCATAATTTCCGGAACAGGGTTTGCCATTGCAAAAATAATTGGATCCTTAGCCATGGATTTGACCATCTCTGGAGTCACCGTATTGGCTGCAGAAACACCAATAAAGACATCTGCTCCCACCAGGGCATCTGAGAGAGAACCAATCAGCATTTGAGGATTGGTGACTTTGGCGATTGCATCTTTTGATTTGTTCATCCCTACAGGACGTCCTGAGTAGATCGCTCCCTTAGTATCACACATAATCACGTCTTTAACACCCATGCTCATCAGCAATTTAATAATAGCCACACCAGCAGACCCAGCGCCATTGGTGACAACACGAATGCTATCTAGAGATTTTCCAACCACTTTGAGAGCGTTAATCATTCCAGCCATGACTACGATGGCTGTACCGTGTTGATCATCATGGAAAACAGGAATGTTCATTTCTTGTTTTAGACGTTCTTCGATCTCGAAGCAAGCCGGAGCACTGATGTCTTCCAAGTTGATTCCGCCAAAGGTTGGTTCCATTAGCTTGACCGTCTCAATGACTTTTTCAATATCTTCCGTATCTAAGCAGATCGGGAAGGCATCGACTCCTGCAAATGTCTTGAAGAGTATGGATTTCCCTTCCATAACGGGTAAGGAGGCAAGCGCTCCGATATTTCCAAGGCCAAGCACAGCAGTCCCATTCGAGACTATGGCCACAAAATTACCCTTGTTGGTATATTCATACGCTAAGTCCTTATCTTTCTCAATATCCAAACATGGTTCAGCCACTCCCGGAGAGTAAGCCAAGGATAAATCTCTACTGTTACGGACTGGAACTTTACTGCGAACTTCCAGTTTCCCGACATTGTCGCGATGAAGCGCTAAAGCATCTTCCCTTAGTGTTCCCATATCATCTAATCTCCTTTTAGAATTAGTCTCTTCTTTAAGCATTTGAGAAGTCCACAAATGCTGTCTCGGACTTAATATTGTGCTATTTTCGGAGCCAACGATCCAGAGCAAATTTATTGGTTTCACGGTTTAAGTCGGCCAGGTTTGTAGTCAAAGGAATATCCTTCGGACAGGCACGAACACAGTTTTGGGAATTACCACAATCGGCAATCCCACCTTCATCGAGCAACGGTGCCAACCGTTCGTGTTTGTTCATTTCTCCGGTCGGATGGGCATTAAAGAGACGAACTTGAGATATGGCAGCGGGTCCGATAAATTTGGAGCGTGAATTTACTTGTGGGCATGCTTCCATACAGCATCCGCAGGTCATACACTTTGACAATTCGTAGGCCCACTGGCGCTTCTCTTCTGCCATACGCGGCCCGGATCCTAAATTATAAGTACCATCAATGGTAATCCAAGCATGAACTTTTTTCAGGTTATCGAACATGACTTGCCTGTCCACCATAAGATCCCTTACCAACGGGAATTTGGTCAGTGGTTCCAGTACAATTGGCTGGGCCAGGTTGTCTATGAGAGCAGAGCAAGCTTGTTTCCCTTGTCCGTTAATATTCATTGTACAAGCCCCACAAACTTCCTCTAGACAATTACATTCCCAAACCACCGGGGTCGTCTTCTTTCCTTCAGCGGTAATCGGGTTTTTCTGAATCTCCATTAAACAAGAAATAACATTCAATTTTTCTCGATAGGGAATATCAAACTCTTCCCAACGACTTGGCTTATCTGGGCCGTCTTGACGACGAATTTTAAAATGTATTGTTTTTTGTTCAGCCATCTTAATTACACCTCCTACTTCTCTAGTTTAATAATGGCGCGGACGCGGCGGAATCAAGGATACGTCAACATCTTCATAACTGAGCTCTGGGCCGCTAGGGGTCCAATTGGCAATGGTTGTTTTTAAGAAATTCGCATCATCACGCTCCGGATACTCCGGTTTATAGTGTCCGCCCCTGCTCTCGTTGCGGCGTAAGGCTCCTAAGGTAATAACTCTTGCCAATTCCAACATGTTCCAGAGCTGACGTATGAACGTGCCTTCCTGGGTTCCCCACTCAACGTTATCGCTTCTGCCAATATTCTGCCAGCGTTTCATAAGTTCCTGAAGTACAACGTCGGTTTCCGCCAGTTTAGCATTGTCGCGTATGACGGTCACGTTCAGAGTCATAATATCGCCGAGTTCTTGGTGGAGAAGGTAGGGGTTTTCTGCCCCTTTCATAGCTAGGATCTTCGCCCAATGCTCGTCTTGAATTCTTTTCTCTTTTATAAAGACGGACTCATTGCCACTTTGGGTTTGAACTTTATTTTTCTTGATATACTCCATTACTTTAGGACCAGCGACCATTCCTCCGTAGATAGCCGAAAGTAATGAGTTCGCTCCCAGTCGGTTTGCCCCATGGTATTGGTATTCACATTCCCCAGCGGCAAATAGTCCAGGTATATTCGTCATTTGATCGTAATCGACCCAGAGCCCGCCCATGGAATAATGAACAGCTGGGAAAATCCGCATGGGGACTTTCTTTGGATCATCACCGACGAACTTTTCATAGATCTCCAGGATTCCACCAAGCTTACGTTGTAAGACCTCCGGATCGATATGCGACAGATCGAGATAAACCATGTTCTCCCCATTAAGTCCAAGACCTTGGTCAAAGACAACTTCATAAATGGCACGGGTCGCAATGTCGCGAGGAACCAGGTTCCCATAGTCCGGAAACATTTCCTCCAGGAAATACCAAGGTTTTCCTTCTTTATAGGTCCAGATTCGGCCTCCTTCTCCGCGGGCTGATTCGGACATTAGCCTGAGCTTGTCATCGCCCGGAATCGCGGTAGGGTGGATCTGGATAAACTCTCCATTGGCATATTTTACGCCTTGTTGATATAAGGCGGATGTAGCACTTCCTGTACAAATCGTCGAGTTTGTGCTTTTGCCAAAGACCGCGCCCGGCCCTCCTGTAGCAATAATCACTGCGTCCGCTGCAAACGACTGAATGCTCATAGTCCGAAGGTCTTGGGCAACGATCCCTTTGCACGTACCTTCCTCGAGTACTGTCGAGAGCAATTCCCACTGTTCGTATTTCTGAACCATGCCTTCAACTTCATAACGCCGCACCTGCTCATCGAGTGCGTAGAGAAGTTGCTGGCCCGTTGTAGCCCCTGCAAAGGCTGTTCTGTTAAATTTGGTCCCCCCAAAACGACGGAAATCGAGTAACCCTTCCGGCGTACGGCTAAACATGACGCCCATCCGATCCATCAAGTAAATAATTCCTGGTGCCTCATCACACATGGCTTTCACGGGCGGTTGATTGGCCAGAAAATCTCCACCGTATACCGTATCATCAAAATGTAGCCACGGTGAGTCCCCTTCTCCTTTGGTATTAACTGCTCCGTTAATGCCTCCCTGAGCGCATACCGAGTGTGAACGTTTAACTGGTACTAAAGAAAATAAGTCGACGTGCGTACCGGCTTCGGCCATTTTAATCGTTGCCATCAGCCCAGCAAGGCCGCCTCCCACTACGATGACTTTACTCATCCCCTTGACCCTCCTAAAATCTTAGTTCTTTTTGTGACTACTGTTTTTTGTTTTCGTTTCATTCTTAAGCCGTTGGCCGTTGTCTCCTTAGGCTCCTTCTACTTTAGGAAGGCTGAAATATCTGCTAAACCAATGACCGATAGGAGTATGAAAACTGCCGACAAGGTATATAACCACATTTTTTGGGAGTGTGGCCCAACCGTGATACCCCACGTGATGGCAAAGGCCCATAAGCCGTTGACGAAATGGAAAATCGCAAACAACACGCCTAAAGTATAGAAAATCAATCCAAGAGGCTGACTCACAAATTCCGCGATTGCAGCAAAATTTGCCTCGCCGCCTACACGCATAAGGTAAACATGAATAACAATAAAGACTACGGTATACAGACCAGAAATTCGTTGGATTAAATAGAACCAGTTCCTTGCGTACTTATACCTTAAAACATTGCTTTGTCCAGTATAAACCACCCAGGTTCCATATATGGCGTGAATAGCAATAGGAATAAATATGACAACAAGTTCAACAATGAAAATTCCCGGGAAACTTTGCATGGTACCTATAACTTTGTCATAAAGATCTGCCCCCCCAAGGGCGGTAAGATTAAGAAAGATGTGAAAGGTTAAAAATAAACCGACGGGCACTAGTCCTAATAAAGAATGGACTCTACGAATCAAAAAGTGATAGGGTTTTTGTGTCGTACTCATAAATCTCAGGTCCTCTCCTCTCAACCTCTTTTTGGCAACATAGGGTTTCTTCTTTTCTACGGAATAGAACGTATACTGGTTTCCAACCTCCTTCAATAAATGAAATTGTAGAAAAAACAAACTTCTTGGTGCTCTCGTGATTGATTTCTAGTTTAAAGAATAAGCAATCTGTATGCCAAAGTTGATTGACATAGACGATTTTCAAAAGAAAGATTTCATTTCAGTCTTGTAATGCTCTTGAGTTCTCCTTCAAAAGGAAATATTAATTAATAGTGGGATATACCTAGCTGCTAATAAATTACATAAAATAGTCATTAATGATCACAAATTCGTATGCTATGTAAACAAGGTGTATATTTTTAAAACATAGGGTAATCTCTTTGAAGTTTATGAATAGGGACGTTCTGCGTTTAAAGCATAGATATAATGTATTAACAGTGTAGATAACATTATATTTCTTGTAAGAAATCACGGTTGCGCCTCACCGCAATCGTAGGAGTATAGAACCTGAAGTTCTTTGATAATCGTCCATAGAGATGTGGCGCGGTTCTTGCAAGTATCCTTACAAAAGGATTTTTATTGAAAGAAAAACGGACAGAAGATTGAGCTGTAGAAGAGAAAGGTGGCGACGTATGATTGGGAAAGAATCAATTGGTCGGGAGAGTGAACCTTTATTAATAAGAATAAAACCAGAGGAAGTACGAAGGTTTACGGATGCCACGGGGAATCTGTTTAATGATCGAGTGCCCCCTACGTTTGTAGTAACTTTGAAGCAGTCTGGAATTCCAGGAGTTGAATTGCCTATTCCTGGTATGATCCACGGAGAACAGAAATTCACTTACCATCGACAGCTCTATGTAGGGGATGCTCTTGTGTGCAAGAAGTGTATTAAGGATGTTTATGAACGCGTCGGGAAGCTGGGAAAAATGACGTTTGTTGTTCTCGAGACGACAGGTTGTGATTTGGCGGGCGAATTAGTGTTTTCAAGCTGCTCGACGTTGATTGCCCCTTCAAAGGGGGAAAACGAATGAAACGTATGCAGGATTATGAAATTTCCGACAGAATTCCAGAGAAAGAATGGGTTCCCACACACGCGCAAGTGCGTCAGTACGCTGAAGCTTCAGGAGATTTTAACCCCATTCACCTTGATGAGACCTATGCGCGCCAAGTAGGTTTGGGGGGAGTGATTGTTCATGGCATGCTAACCATGGCTCAGATGGCAGCTACGCTTACGAATTGGATCGGTGAAGAGGGAAGAGTCAGTAAGCTTGAAGTGCGCTTCGAACATATGGTCCGTCCGGGGGACGCGATAAAGTTCTCAGGTTTTATTAGAGAACGGTCGGGAAACACTTTGAAATGTGATATAGAAGCGGTGAACGACAAAGCGAAGAGAGTCTTGTCGGGAGTGGCTCATATAGACGTACTTGAATAACGCTAATTAAAGAGGGGAGAGATTTGGACAGTGAAAATGTTCGAATACATGGGAAAGGAAATTTTCGCCGAGTTCGGACTTCCAGTTCCAAAGGGACGAATGGTTAGCAACCCAGATGAGGCTACCCAGGTTGCAAGAGAAATTGGTGGTTCGGTGGTGATCAAGTCCCAGGTTTTGTCTGGTAAGCGGGGTAAAGCTGGAGGAATTAAGTTCGTTGATAATCCAGAAGGCGCGAGAGCCGCGGCTGAGGAACTTTTTGGTATGACTATCCAGGGTCTGCCGGTGAACATTCTCCTTGTAGAAGAAAAACTTCAAATCGACCAGGAACTTTATTTGTCCATCACGATCGATGCAGCCGCTAAAAAACCTGTGCTGATCGCTTCGTCCCATGGCGGTATGGATATTGAAGATGTTGCTGAAGAGTACATTATTAAAAAATATATTGATGTAGAACTGGGTATGCAAGGGTTCATTGCCAATGATGTCGTTAGAAGAATGGGTATTGCTTTGAACACTCCCCAAGCTAAAGAACTGGTCAAGATCATTGTCACCTTATACAAAGTTTTCACCCAAAAAGATGCTGACCTTGTTGAAATCAATCCCTTAGTGATCAGCGGTGAAAAAGTTATAGCTGCAGATGCCAAGGTAACCATAGACGACGAGGCACTCTATCGACAACGAGATCTTCCTCTGGTGGAAGATCGCACCGTCGTCGAACAGGCTGCGCACGAGCTGGGTCTTTCCTTTGTGGAACTGGACGGCGATATTGGAGTTATGGCTAACGGTGCGGGCATTACTATGGGGACTTTGGATACGATTGTATATTACGGGGGAAGACCAGCAAACTTTCTTGATGCTGGAGGTGGAACCGGTGAGGAGGGCACAGCCAAGGCCCTGGAACTCATCTTGTCGAGAAACCCCAAGTCGATCGTCATCAATATATTTGGCGGAATCACCCGTTGTGATGATGTGGCTAGGGCATTTGCATCTGTCAAAAGTAAAGTAGGCATCCCAGTTCCTGTAGTAATTCGTTTAGTGGGAACTAATCAGGAAGCTGGACGAGCTATCCTCAAAGAAGTGGGCATTGAAGCCTATGATTTTATGCAGGATGCTATCAAAAAAGCAGTTGAGCTGGCAAAATAGAGTTCGAGTCACGAGAGCATTTAGGTCGTTTGAAAAGGAGGTCAAGAAAGTGGCCATCATAATTGATGAAAATACGAATGTAGTGGTCCAAGGTATATCCGGCAAACAAGGCATTTTCCATACAAAGCAAATGTTAGCATACGGTACCAAAGTCATCGCCGGCACTTCCCCTGGAAAGGGCGGAACCATCATTGAAGGCGTACCAGTCTATGACAGTGTTCGAGCGGCATGTGAGGTCCACCGAATTGATGCGTCCGTCATCTTTATACCAGCTCCTTTTGCAAAGGATGCTGCCTTGGAAGCGTTGGAAGCTGGCATAAAGGTTGTTGTGGTGGTGACTGAGCACATCCCAGTACATGATGAAATGGCGATTGTCGCTTATGCAAAACGTGTCAATGCTGTTGTTATTGGTCCAAATACATTTGGCATCGTGTCCTCTGGTAAATGTAAGATAGGTATTCCTCCCAATCAGTTTTTTATCCCCGGATCTGTGGGCGTTGTGGCTCGTTCAGGAACCCTAACTTACGAAATCGTTGGGAACCTCACCACTCAGGGCATCGGTCAGTCCACAGTAGTGGGTATGGGTGGGGATCGGGTAGTGGGTCTTACCTTTGTGGATGTATTAAGGATGTTTGAGCAAGATCCAGAAACCAAGGTGGTTGTTTTAATTGGAGAAATTGGTGGTAATGCCGAGGAAGAGGCCTCTCAGTATATTAAAGACATGACTAAGCCGGTGGTAGCGTATATAGCCGGAAAAAGCGCACCTCCAGGAAAACGGATGGGACACGCGGGAGCCATAATTGAACGGGGTAATGGAACCTATGAGGGCAAAGTAAACGCCTTGACTTTAGCGGGTGCAAGAGTAGTAGAGTTGCCCTTTGAAGTTCCAGGAATCGTTCAAGAAATCCTTGGCAAGTTTTAAACCTCCCCTAAACCGATACCTTTAAAAATGAGAACTTAATGGTTGAATAGTCCTAATTTTTAATTAGGGCTATTTGCTTTGTAAATCCCTATTTTCATGGGTTATAAAAGGGTGGAATAAGGCATGTAAGACTAGCAGATAACATTTGCGAGCCTGAAGTAATTAAAATAGCGCTTGAATAATACAAATATTATAAATATTCTCTTTACTTAAAAGCACAAGCCACTGTATAATGTTTACAAAAGATACTATAAAAACGGGGGATGAAAATGATTGTAGGAGCCCATGCTGTGACAACCAGTATTATTCCTCAATGGGATCGTAAACTCTTATTTGAAATTCTGAATAACATTAATGACGTAGTACTTGTTATCGATTTGGATACGACAATTGTTTATGCCAACGAGGCTTATGCAAAGATTTTAGGAGTGCCAGTTGCCAAAGTGTTGGGTCGAAGGCTGGACATAATCGAACCTGACGCGAAGACAATCACTGCACTACGCACGGGGAAGGTCAGTAATAACGGTAGAGATTATTTGGATTCTCTTAAGATTGATGTGGTTGGAAGTTCGTTTCCTTTATATGATGGCGGAAATATTATTGGAGCCGTTTCAATTTTTAAGAATATAACAGAAGTTGTTCAATTAAATCGTGAGCTGCAACTAACAAAAGGTGTCGCAGATTATTTTAAAGAGCAGTTAGACCAGTGGGAGCTATTACCCCTTTCCTTCAAGGAATACGTGGGACAAAACAGTCGTCTGAAGGAAACCTTAATCTTAGCGGCCAAAGTGGCGCGTACAGACAGTACTGTGTTGATTCTTGGCGAAAGTGGTGTCGGCAAAGAAGTATTAGCCCGGGCGGTCCATAATTGTAGCCGGCGCCAGAACAAACCGATGATTAAGGTGAACTGTGCTGCAATTCCGGAAGCTTTGCTGGAGAGCGAATTGTTTGGGTATGAAGAGGGTGCTTTTACAGGGGCTAAAAAGGGGGGCAAGCTCGGTAAGTTTGAACTAGCCCAAAGTGGTACAATTTTTCTGGATGAAATTGGGGATATGAGCCTCAATATGCAAGCAAAATTATTACGAGTCTTACAAGAAAAGGAGTTTGAACGGGTAGGAGGAACTAAGACCGTAAAGGTGGATATCCGAGTCATAGCAGCCACAAACCGAGATTTGAAAGATATGATCGAAAAAGAGACGTTTCGGCAGGACTTATACTATCGCTTGAATGTCGTCCCTCTTCAACTTACTCCGTTACGCGAGCGCAAAGACGATCTATTGGCATTGGCTAAAACATTCCAAGATAAGTTTGCGCGAGAAGTGGGCCATGAGCTAACGTTATCTCCCCAAGTAGTGAGACTTCTCCAAGCGTATGACTGGCCCGGTAACATCCGGGAACTGCAAAATGTCATAGAACATGCAAGCATAGTGTGTATGAATGGGTTCATAGAAATTTATCATTTACCAGCGTATATAATTCCGATCCAAGAAGACAAACAAAGAGAAATGGATAATCTCTACGATGTAAAGAAGATCGTAGGCGAGGTAGAAAAAGAACTGATTTTGTCGGCCTTGGCTACGTATAACAATAATCGTACCAACGCCTTGAAGGCGTTGGGAATTTCTAGGCGGTCATTTTACAATAAATTACATCGGTATGGCATTGAAGTGTTGGGAGGAGATATTATGGAAAGCACAAAGTCTTTGCCGATGAAAGTTGTCGACTAGGATTTAGGTTTGTATGTTTTGTATACTGATAACAAGAAAAGGAATCGTTGTTTAGTTTCAATTCTATACAAAAGCAAACTTTCCCTGCAGGCTGAATCATCAGAATGCAGGGAAAGTTTCGCTTCAATAAAATCCAAATCTAAAAGCTCGACTAAGCTTTAAGCAGGTCGACGGGCGAATATGAGGGGCATTTTAGGCTGGTAGCTGTTGTCAATAGCCTGTTCTATGGGAAATTTTAAGTTGAGGGTATCCGAAAAATGACCACCTCTAATCAGGCCGTTTTGCGCGATCAAAATTTTATTTGGTAATACCAACATAGTTGGCATGGTTCTTGTAATGTAAAGGCATATAGGCTGAATATCGAGAAAAGGGGGGCCTCAAGAATCTTGCGGCGAATTGAAGCGAGGAAATAGCTTTTGGGAGGTAATAAAATGGCTTTTGAAACAATAATTGTAGAAATTGAAGAGGGAATTGCCACGATCACCCTAAATCGTCCAGAGGTGCTTAACGCTCTGAATAGTCAGGTCTTCAATGAGTTGGCCGATGCGGCCGTGAAATTGGGCGCAGATGATTCGGTTCGAGTAGTGATTATCACGGGGGGCGACAAAGTATTTGCAGCAGGGGCGGATATCAAGGCGATGGCCTCATTAAATGCAGTGGATATAACGACAAGTGACAGACCATCGATGCGAACGTTTCATCTGCTCGAAAACATGCACAAGCCAGTAATTGCAGCCATTGCTGGTTATGCCCTAGGTGGTGGGTGTGAATTGACGTTGGTGGCTGATGTACGAATTGCGGCTGACAACGCTCAATTCGGTTTGCCAGAAATTAAATTAGGGATTCTGCCAGGTGGTGGAGGAACCCAACGTCTGCCTCGTCTGATCGGTGCGGGTAAGGCAAAAGAATTAATTTTCAGCGGGGACTTTATTAGCGCAGAGGAAGCCTTGCGGGTAGGACTGGTAAATAAAGTGGTGCCTGCAGATCAATTAATGAC
>DASRMA010000047.1:0-10867 GCA_035648155.1 Desulfosporosinus sp. | reverse complement strand
ATGGTCGCTTTTCGGTGTGCCTTCAAAACGACTTCTTCTGTAACTTTATTGTTGTCGATCAGACGATAAATCGCTTTGGCTTCCGCTTTATTGTCGCTTGCCGCCGCGATGGATTCTCTGATTTTATCAGACAAGGTGATCATGGTACGGATAAACCTATTTATGGTTCTTCCACAATTGATCCCTAAATTTTTGAACTCTTTAAAAGCCCAGTGAGTTTCTTCTATAGATCCTGTAGTTGATGTCATAAATATCTCCACCTGCCCTTAAGCATAGTTTTGATACCAGTATAACTTCTCAGACTTCAGTTGTCCAGCAAGAAATATTTATGTCAAATTACCCATCTAATGGAATCGTTGTGGGTCAAGCATAGGTTTAAGTGTGCTCCACTAATTGGAAAAGAAGCATAAATTCCCAACATAACTCCGACTCCCCACCCTAAAGTAATCATAAAGAAGCCACCGTTATTTCCCTTAGTCTTGCTTAATAGGACGTTCGCGACTACCCCCGAGCCAAATAAGATAATAATCATAGTGCCTATCATTTCCGCTATAAATTTTGCTGTCATATAAAGACTCCCTCTCAAATTTTATTTATAAATATAGTTACTACTAAGGTTCAATTTATAAGTCCCAAATCTCATGTTAAGTATTTGCTCCCCGCGCCTCCTTTCCCTACAAAGCTTAATCTCCCAATATATTTGGCCCCACCTCCCTTCTCACGTTATTCACGTTCGGGATTAACCAGCCCAATATAACTAGCAAAAACGGACTAACTAGATATAATTATTGTAATTTTCACACTCCTTTAGATAAAATAGAAGCCAAAGTTTTGCTAGTGATTCGTCATATCGAATTACTAGCAAAACTTTGGCTTCTCTAATACTCTAGCCGAAATATATAATTAGTTAGAATTATCTCCGAGGCAGAAGAGTTTATGATTAATATTATCTCTAAAGTCAGTATATTCTTTTATTACAAATAATTCAATACCCTACACAATTAATTTCGCTATTTTGCCTTCTTTATTTAACCAGGCTTGGAAAAGTTACCCTTGTGAGCTCGGCCCCTTTAATTAGTATGGCTGACCGGGTGTTTCACGAATTTATAAACCAAGTTAATATCGTTTCCTGACTGTAGTCGCCGCAATCCTCAATTCGTCACGGTACTTAGCCACTGTCCTCCTAGAAATCTTCATATCTTTGGCCTTGAGAAGGTCGGCCAGCTTCTGATCAGAATATGGGCTTTTGAGATTTTCTGAGGCAATGATATCGCGCAAAGCCAATTTGATTCCCTCGGTCGTAATACTCGAATCGCTGTTATGCCCTCTGCCCATACTACTGGCAAAGAAAAATTTAAATTCGAAAATTCCCCGAGGCGTTTGAATATATTTATGGGATGTCGCGCGACTGACGGTTGACTCATGAACCCCAACTTCCTCCGCAATATCCCTTAACGTCAGCGGTTTTAGATGTCGTATCCCATAACGGAGAAATTCTGTTTGCCATTTCACAATGGAATTGGATACTTTATAGAGCGTTAGTCGCCGCTGTTCAATACTTCGAATGAGCCAGGCGGCGGCGTTGAGTTTTTGTTCAACAAATTTGCGAGTATCTGCGCCCTCTTCAAGGCTTAGAGCCTCACGGTAGGCCTTATTGATCCCTAAACGGGGTACTGTGATGTCATTAACTAGGATGATGAATTCTCCTTCGATTTCTTCAACCACTACATCGGGGACAACATAGCGCACATCTCCTGGGCCAGAAAAACTGAGTCCTAGTTTAGGATCCAGTTTACGCACCAAATCCGCCAGTTCCTGGACCCTAGGTATGGAAATTTTCAAGGCATGAGCAATTCGCTGCAGACGTCCTGCTGCCAAATCCTCAAGATACTGTAATAACTCGGATAATTCAGGAGGGTAGTCCGGAAGAAGCGGTAACTGCAAGCGCAGACATTCCTCTAAATTTCGAGCTCCCACCCCCAAAGGATCAAGCGTCTGAACTAAAGCCAAGGCTTCTTTTGCCTTTTCGAGGGTAACCTTAGTTTCACGAGCTATATCTTCTAACGACAATGTAAGGCCGCCATTATCATTCAAGTTACCAACAATGTACTCTGCTACGAATAACGAAATCGTGGTTTTTTGGACATGGAGTTGTTCTAGTAAGTGCTCTAGGAGCGTGGGCGATGCCGCAATGAAAGGATCAAAGCGTTGTTTTTCTTCCACAACCACTCGTTCCTGACGAACGCGATTTTCATCCTGGTCATGAAAATAATCCTGCCAATCCACTTCCCATTTCTCTTCTGCTGGACGTTCCTCCTCTACAGTGGGTTCCACCGTTGGTTCTACATCTTCTTTATCCTCTGGACTTTCTTCTTGGCTCTCCAACAAAGGATTCTCCAGAAGCTGCTCCTCGACATAGGAGGAAAGATCAAGTGCGGACAGCTGTAAAATAGTTATTGCCTGGCGTAATTCCGGTGTCATGATAAGTTTTTGAGTTTGCTCTAAGTTTAATCCATATCCTAACCGCACTATTTCTCCCCCCATATTCTCAGTTTCACGTGATCCCTATAATTTCCCATACTATATATTTCCCGTTTTTTGGGTCCTGATTCGATCTGCCAATTCATCAATTTTTCTCATCCGATGATTGACACCCGATTTACCAACTTTTGGCCGTAGCATTTCTCCAAGTTCTTTTAAGCTGGCATCGGAGTATTCTAGCCGAAGCTCCGCCATATCAAGTAATGTGGGTGGCAAAGACTGTAACCCAATTGTATCGGCGATTAGTTGGATGTTTTCCATCTGACGCACAGCCGCATCGACAACTTTATCAAGATTGGCCGTCTCACAATTGACCAGACGATTCACTTGATTCCTGACATCTTTAAGCACGCGCACGTTTTCGAATTCCAGAAGGGCACGATGCGCTCCTATAAATCCTATGAACTCTACAATATGTTCACTCTCTTTGATATAGACGACATACCAGTGCTTACGCATACTAACTTTAGCTCCTAATTTAAAACGATTAATCAATTGACATAACGCGTTAGCATGTTGCTCATCATTACTGACGATTTCCAGGTGATAGGTCCCTTCTGGATTATTAATCGATCCCCCAGCCAAAAAGGCTCCTCGTAAATAGGCTTTGCGATCGCAGCGCTTTTTAATTAGCTTAGGGGCAATTTCATGGCTAATTTGTCCTTCTTCATCAACTAAGCCAATATTTTTTAAGTCTTCCAATCCACGAAGGTAGATTCTAACCATATAGGAATTATTTTTACGGAGCCTAAGTTTGCGCCTAACCACAATATCCACCGGGCGCTTCAGCACCTCCTTGGCCAAGCGAAAGATCTTACGTGCCACAGGAGCACTCTCTGTCGTCACATTCAGGGTGTAATGCTGATTAGCGCTGATTTGGAGGGTTCCATCCATACGGACCAACGCCGCCAGTTCCGCTAGCTCACAACATGATCTCTGACCTTTTAAGCGCGCAAGTTCTTCTTTGGTATCAGAACTAAAGGACAATTGCCCATCCCCCTTTCTCGTGGTTCGAGGTTCGAAGTTCGAGGTTCGAATACCTCAACTCGCGTCTCGCACTTAGCGCATCGCTATGAGTCTTTGCGGAGCTTCCGGGTGAGCAAATATGAATCAACTAAAGCAATGCGCTCTCCCATGGGTTTTAAACGAAAAAACAGACGAATAAGTTCCTTTGCCAAGCGGTCCGGATCGTGGCGAACGACATTCCCCGCTTGTACTAAATTTGCCTCATAATACTTAGCACCCATTTGCTCGACCTCTTTGGCATCAGTAATAACTGGAACTGCCTCTTCTGCGACGTACCGCTTGAGAAGCGGTGCATTAATTTTGCCCTTGGTGGCAAGGACCGCATCTACAAAGCCTGAACCACAGTGGTCCAAAATTGCTTTAAGGTGGTCAGACACCCGATAACCATCCGTTTCCCCTTTTTCAGTCATAACATTACATACATACACACAAGGGGCTTTTACTTCTCTTATTTTGTTTCTGAGATTTCCTACGAGCAAATTGGGTAAAACGCTCGTGTAGAGGCTTCCTGGACCTAGCACAATAAGATCTGCCTCTTCAAGGGCTTCCAAGGCTTCAGGTAAAGCGTGACAATCGCTGGGTTCAAGGTAAACTCGCTCGATCTTTCCTTCGGTGACCCGAACCGCTGTTTCTCCAGCGACACGGGTCCCGTCCTCCAAGTCTGCAACCAGTACAATTTGTTCCAAGGTGGAGGGAAACACCTTACCACGGATTGCAAACACTTTACTGACCTGTTCAATCCCTTTTTGAAAATCCCCAGAGATGCTGGTTAACCCTGCCAAAAGCAGGTTTCCCAGGCTGTGCCCCTCAAGTGCTCCGCTTTCAAAACGATAAGAGAAGAGTGAATCCATAATGTCCTCAGTATCAGCCAACGCTACTAGACAATTCCGGACATCTCCCGGTGGTTGAATACCCAGCTCTTCTCGTAATTTTCCCGAGCTTCCACCATCATCCGATACCGTCACGATGGCGGTGAGATTACAGGTATATTGCTTAAGACCACGTAGGAGGGCTGAGAGCCCAGTACCCCCACCAACCACTACGATCTTTGGTCCTCTGAGCAAATGATTGCGGGTGTACATCACATCCACTAGGTTTCCTTCGTTTTCTGGAAGTACACACGAAATAATAGAATATAGCAAGCGTTTAAAACCTATGACAATTGCTACAACTCCCGAGACGCTGATGATTACACCAGTGGGCACTACAATCTGCTGTGTACTACCCGTCATTCGGTAAATTATCTCTCTAAACTGTAACTCAGCGTAACCTAGCGCCACTCCGTCATTCATTACAGAAAATCCGGTTGCAAAAAGAAAGATTCCGAGAACTGCTAAGAGAAACCATCTTTTTACCTTCAGATTGGGGTAGAGCCATTTCAGGTTTCGTGAAAACCCTTCAAGCTTTCGAGGGTTCATCTCTCTGTACCGACCTTATGATTTTTAGCAACATCCCGATGTTTGACACTGATGGCATAATGACGTTCCTTTAAAAACTCCCCCACACGCTCAGCAATGGCCACAGAGCGGTGTTGTCCGCCCGTACAGCCAATCCCAATAACCAAGTGTTTTTTCCCCTCTTTAATGTAATTTGGCAGAATGTATTCCAGTAACGCCAAGTACTTCTCCATAAATTCTTTGGCCATAGGATTTCCGAAGACAAATTCTTGCACTAAAGTGTCTTCGCCGGTCAGCGTGCGTAAGGTTGCAATATAAAACGGATTTGGCAGAAAACGCACATCCATGACAAGGTCGGCATCCATTGGATTTCCGTATTTAAAGCCGAAGGATAGTACCGAGACAGCCATTTGGTCTAGACCCTGTGCCTTACAAAACAGCTCCTCCACTTGGCAGCGGAGTTCTTGGGCAGGTAAATCCGAGGTATCAATAATGTAATTTGCCCGAATTCTTAACTCCTCTAGTTGCTGACGTTCGGCTTGAATCCCATCTAAAACGCGACCATGAGGCGATAGAGGATGTCGACGTCGAGATTCTTTATAACGACGAATCAACGTTTCATCCGACGCATCCAAAAAGAGAACTTCCAGATGAAAGCCGGCCTTCTCTAAATTACTTAAAGCTTCACTAAGTGAGGAAAAAAATTCACCACCGCGTAGATCGCAAACAATAGCAGCTTTGGAGACCTTCCCTCTAGACTGAGCACATAGTTCCGCGAATTTCACAAGAAAGCTAGGTGGTAAATTGTCGACACAGAAAAACCCCCGGTCTTCAAGGCTTTGCATGGCTTGGGTCCTGCCAGCTCCAGATAAGCCCGTGATGACAATTAACTCTACTCCTTTTTTATCTATATCTTCTGTTTCTAATCCTTTTTCCTCCATTTTACACCCCTCCTCTGATTCGGAATCCTAAGGTAGTCATTTGGCAGCTAAAGCTTTTACAGCTGCCGCTTGAGCACCGGTCAAAGCATCCTCTGGAGTGAAGTTACCGGTAAGAACATTGCTCCAGGCCTTGTCTTGAACGGGGATTAACTTCCACTCTGGGGCATTTCCTTCTAAAGCCCACGCCTTGGCAAGCGCAATATTTGCTTGAGGAAAGACGCCTTTCTGCGCCTCTGGACGTTGATAGTATCCCCTATTCGCCGGAAGAAGACGTCCCGCTTGGTACATTGCCCCTTCTACCTCAGGTGTCGACAGGGCCTCCTCAACGATCTGAATCATGGGCGTCATGGCTTCATTGGTCTTAATGCCAGAATTTGCAATGCCTAGTGTCTTGCCTAAAAGTGAATGGCCTTGCCCACCCACCAATTCAGCGAGTGGAATAGACCCCCAAGGTATATTTTGCTGGGTTAAGACTTTGGCTTGGCTCGCCCCCGCGATCATGTAAGGTGTTCCTCCCTCGGCAAAGGTCTTGAGTACAGAAGGATCGATTCGCAGGCTATTGGCACTGCGCCAAGTCAAGAGTTGTGTGAGAAACGTTGCGTTAATCGGATCAACCAGGACCGGTTTTCCGGCCTTTATCATTTGCCCACCTTGCCCATTCCACCAAGCCGAAAGTGTGGCAGTATCCGGCGAGGCTATGGAAATTCCCCCTTTAGAGAATAGATCGGCTAAATTGGCGGGGACAATGGCTGTATCCGTTCTAAAATAAAGCAAAGGCACATCCGTTAGCCAAGGAGAAGCGTAGCCCACTCCTCCAATTTGAAAGGCGGACAAGGTAGCAGGAAATGCCTTCTGGTCTATGTATACTGTTTTGGCCAGGGCACCTTGTTCGTAAAGCTGGCGAATAATTTCTCTTGAAGCAATAAAAATATCAGGTCCTTCTCCGCCTGCTTGCGCCTGATAGGAGAAATCTACAAAGTTTTTTTCTGGAACATCCGACACATATTTGAGTTTGATAATTACCTCGGGATTCGTTTTCATAATTTTCTCGGTCTGTCCCTGTAGAGCATACGCCTCTGCCCCTTGCAAGGAATGCCAGATTTCCACGACCGCAGGGGCTGACCCTCCTGGTTGTCCAGTCTGTGGCACTCTTGTGCATCCGATGGTGACTATCAATATAGCGACTATACACCCCCAAGTGATGGTCTTGCGTAAGAAATATTGAGATGTCATTGTACTGCACTCCATTCATCCTCAAAGCGGTAAGCCTTTACCTTCCCCTGCTGGTACAGGAAAAGGTACCAACACGGCACTGACGATTCTTCAACTTGCAACACATCTGAGGAGAAATAGGTGACTGCGGTATTGCGGTTCCACTGACGCCTGTCCATTAGATTGAACTCCGGTATTAATTTTTCCCAATGACCATCTCGTCCGACCTCAGCCTGTTTAGTTTTCCACAGATCAGCGTTCCCCTCTGCCTGGAAGCTAGCTTTTGGTCGTAGATAGTCAGGTACGGCGCTGGGACGTTCCCAAAGATAATAATCGAAACGCAAGGCGTCGCCAATTTTCTCCCGTGTGGGGACATCTTGAGGTGTGTTGACCTCTTGAAATTCCTCGATGAATTCCCATAGTTTATCAAAGAGGGCTTTGCCCTGCCATTGCCGGTTAAACCAACCACAATGCTCCCAGAGCTCAGCAAACCCATGGTAAAACTCAAACGGGCTGGGGAACAATTTCAGAACCTCACACAAGACGTGTTTAAACCTCCCTGAGTTATAATATTTATCGAGTAAGTCTTCCATGCGTAATAGTTGAAGTATTTCTCCATGGGACAAGACTGGTGTTTCCAAAATAGTATAAGGGGGATCGGGGGTGTACACGAGGCCATATTCCTTACTTCTTCGCCGCAGTCCTGATCCTTTAAGTACTTTTAAGAATCCGAGCTGGAGCATAGTAGGCTGTACTCGGTATACGTCGTTAAACGAAGTCCGGAACGTTGCCCAATCTTCCTCTGGTAACCCGGCAATTAGGTCAAGATGGAGTGGTATGGCTAGAGTTTGCATTTCTGGTATGTATTTTTTCCACTCCTCGAATTTTTGAGGGCGTGATACAATTTTCAGGGTTGGTTTGTGGGTAGACTGTACACCAATTTCCAATTGTATTAAGCCGCGAGGATAGGCTCTAAAATAAGCCATCCATTCGTCATCAAATAGATCACCTGCCATTTCGCAATGAACCCGAATCCTCTGAACATCGGGATGACGTTGGCTCTCTTCCCTCACAATGTCCAATATCCGTAGAGCATGACGTTTATTAGCATTAAACGTTCGATCCACAAACTTGATGGTTCGGGCGCCGTTTGAGAGCAAGTGGCGAAACATTAAGCGAAACCGCTCCGGTTCTAAAAAGCGAACCCCCTGGAAGGTCGAGGACAGGCAATATTGACAGTTAAAGGGGCATCCTCTAGTCGTCTCAACATAGACAAGCCGGCCTGTAAAGTCTTCAGTCTCGGTATATGGATCCGGTAGATGGTTCAAATTAGAGGATGCCAGCGGAAGAGGATTGGTAATGATTCTCCCGAACTTGTTCCACGCAATACCTGGGATGTGAGAAAGATCATTTCCGCTTTCCCACGTGGTAAGTAACTCCAAAAATGTTTTTTCCCCTTCACCGATTACAAGGGCATCGACCTCGGGATGTTGGAGTAGAAACTCCTCGGTGTCGAAAGAAACCTCAGGACCACCAAGGACAAATCTAACCTTCGGACAGACAGGATGAAGTCGCCTAATCAGTGCCACAATTTCTTTAAGGTTCCAGATATAACACGAAAAGCCAATGACATCGGCCTTGGCTTCATAAAGCTCCCCAGCAATTCGTTCAAGACGGTCGTTAATGCTAAATTCTCGCAGCAAAACATCAGGATAAACAACGCTGACCTCACTACGCAAATAGCGAAGGGCTAAACTTGTGTGAACATATTTTGCATTCAGAGCAACCAAAAGAACACGCAAAATAGACAACTCCCTTCGCCCTAATTATAGCGGTTTAGCCCCCTTAATGCAATTCTTGTGCCATGTATCTGACTCCTGAAATTTTATAACAAGATATCCAAGTTAATATCGTTAAGCGTCGCGCACCCCGTCAAGATCATGGCCTGTTTCAATTCATTCGTCATCCGTCTAATTGCTAAGGCAACTCCCTCTGCACCTCCGCCGTAAGCGGCAGTGATGAGTGGCCTGCCAATCAAGACTGCATCCGCACCTAGTGCCAACATTTTCAGAACGTCAACACCCGTTCGGACGCCGCCGTCTACTATTACTGGAATCCGTCCATCAACTGACCCCGCAATTTCCGAGAGAACTTCAGCCGTTCCTGGCATATGATCGAGCACTCGGCCACCATGATTAGATACCACAATTGCTCCCGCACCCACTTCTAGTGCTATTTTGGCTTCATCTACCGTCATGATACCTTTAATGATAAACGGTAAAGACGTGTTGGAAATGATTGCTTTCATTTCTTCCTTAGTTTTTGGTCCAACGGCCATGCTAACAAGGCCCGCTGCATCTATGTCCATACCCACTGCAAGGGCTCCTGCTTCTTCAGCACGTCGCAGATATTGGAATACTTCTACTAGTTCCCGCGGTTTTATAAACGGTATGGCACGGCCCTCCGCTTCTGCAACGACATTCACTGCTGCACTATACATTGTGGGGTCTGGGGCGTCACCGGTACACCCTAAAGACCCCGATGCAAGGCACCCCTGAATGATAGCCTGCGCCCACTGCGTTTCATCCAAAGCCCCACCCATGTTAAAGTTGTTACCCATGATTGGTGCCGCGAGAATGGGTGTCAAAAGTTCATGGTTAAAGAGTCTGTAGCTTGTGTCAGGATGTTTAGCTCCATGCATCGTCCTCAGGTTTAGGCGAAATGAGGCTAGCGCTTCCACATTGCTTTTAAACGATGCCCCAGTCCCTGCTCCTCCCATTCCTGGAACTTCTCCAGCACAGGCCTTGCCATTACATTCAGGGCAAACCCGACAAAATCCCTTGAGCTTTTCTCGGGCAGTTTGACGAACTGTTTTCATATTCATTGTAGAATCCCCCAGCTTCAAATTTCTCTTAAAACATAGCGTTCAATGGCTTCCGCTACCCCGTCTTCCTCATTTGAGGCGGTAATTATATCAGCTTGTTCTTGAATTTCTGGACGGGCATTTCCCATGGCCACGCCAAGACCTGCGTATTTAATCATTTCTAAATCATTATAACTGTCTCCAATGGCCATTACGTCTTCCTGGGCAATTCCTAAACGCTCTGCCAAAGCCGCCAAGGCGACGCCTTTATTGACCGAACTGTCCGTCATTTCTAAGAAACATGGTTTGGATTTAGTAATGTGCACCTTTTCACCATACTGTCGTCTTAATAAGGGGGCCAATCGGTCTAGCTCCGCTTCCTCTGCCATTAGAAGGATTTTTTCTACCCCTTCAGCTTCGTGGGAAAGCAGGATTGATAGATCTGCTTGCTCAATACGGACCTTCGCGATGCGCTCATATTCAAGCGACCAGTCATTAAGTTGCTCGGTAATGACACGGTCTTTAAGGTAAACTTGGGCATAAACACCTCGCCCCGCAACATATTGGACGATTTCTGTGGCCAAAGCACTGGGAATAACGCACCGAAATAGAACGTCCCCGCTTAAAGCCTGTTGAATCATTGCGCCATGGTATGTGATCACCGGCACATCCAAATCTAGTTGCTCTGCATAGGGACGTACAGAGATAGACATGCGCCCAGTAGCAATCGTCATTTTAACGCCTAGTGCTTGAGCTTTTTGAATCGCCTTTACAACACGCGGGGAGATCGTCCAATCATCCCTAAGCAAAGTGTCATCGAGGTCCATAGCTACTAAACGAATTGTCAAGATCCTTTTCACTCCTTACGACACTTCCGCCGTTGTTCA
>DASRMA010000046.1:0-16259 GCA_035648155.1 Desulfosporosinus sp. | reverse complement strand
GACAAAAAAGCCTGTACTACCTGGGGATGTCGTGATGAAGCAACCGCGCCAACCGCCATGATTTTAATCGCCTCGAACGGTCCCCAGAACAAGACAAAGGGAACAAGTATTGAAGCAAAAATGAGGTTAAAGCCAATAAAGGCTAGAATCATCTTTACTTTTATTGTTTTCTTTTTTCTCATATACGCTCTCTTTCTTGGTCTTAGTATAAATATTCAATGCCTAGACACAAAGATTACTGTGAATTGCCTCCTCTGTAAGATTTTATCTTTTGAATGGAAGATGCAATTACTGAGTAACTTGGGGGGCAACCACAAAGGCTGTGGGAATATGGCGCTCACCGAAAACATTACTAAACCGATTTATGACTTTGCCGTTATAGAAGAGTTCCGAGGAAGAACCGCCATCGAGATTGACGGCATTCACCGCATGATAATCTTCAAAAACAAGCATGAGTTCCCGTAATGTTGCTCCAATACTCCACGTTGGTTGACGTCCGTCTATAACGACAAAGATAACGGTCCCATCTCCCATTTGTCCAATACCGGTGCGAGGGGCGATTCCCCAACCGCCATCCCCTTTTACCATAGGGTTACCATCGACAATGAGATTAGGTCCAAAACTAACAACCTCACGCATGTTTTGCTCTTTTAATTGTGTGGCCGTCATCTCACCGAGTATTAATTTGCCCATGTCATTAAATCCAGCGATGTTGACGGCCGTATCACCCACGTTATTATGGACTAGTTTTCCCGTTTGCATCGTTAATCCTTCTGGGAACGCGCCATTTCCTTTACCGTTTGGGTCATAGAACCCTCCGGCATTAATTCCGGCGATGGCGCCCACATCCTTAACAAGATCGCTGACCCGTTCTCCTGTGACACCAATTTTATTAGTAACTGACAATTTGACTCGTTTGGGATCTTTGATTAACATTACCTTGCCTTTGAAAGTTGCACCTGAAATATCCTCAATCGTGATTCCCGAACTTGTATCTCCAACCTTTGTGGGTGCAATGCCTTGTCCACTACTGGCCCCCAGAGATGAACTGGGATTTGCATCTACTTTTGCACTGGTGAACGTCCCAAAGGCTATCACTCCGATGAGCACAGCCCCAAGTAAAGACCATTTAATGGAAGATTTTCCAAACTTTTTAATCCTGGCTAGTCTCCTCTTAATTTGAAGATTATTTTTGTTGCCAAAGAAACCCGTGGTTCCTGGGAGCCATGGCGATTGAGCAGGGGTTACTAAACTGATGATGGATAAGCCATAGCTTTGATACTCTTCTGGCCTTAAAGAACCTAAGGCGTCGGCATCACAAGCTAACTCGCAGTCTTCACGCATTCTAGCAAAAGAGTACCAAATTAATGGATTAAACCAATGGACAATCTGTGCGGCAACGGCCAACCAATTAATTAATATATCGTTCCTTTTGTAATGAGATAGTTCATGGATGAAAATATGTTTCATGTTTTCATTGTTAAGCCGATTAATCAGCGTTTTAGGAAGAAGAAGTTTTGGACTAATTATTCCGTAAAGACAAGGGGTATCTATTTCGTTCATACAAATTATAGGGAGGCCTTTTCTAATACCAAGTTTCCTGGCACATTCTTGCATAAGGCTGGACATCCCTGCGTCTGTTGCCAAAGGTTCTCGCCTTACTAACAAATAGAATTTGAGATTCGTAGCAAGGGTGAGAATGGCTAAAATTATAACCCCAACCAGCCATAGAATCGCTAATATCCATCCATAAGACAAATCCCTAGAAATAGGTGCTTCTGCTTTGTTGATACTAGATTGATCCTGCGTTAACCGGATTTCTTCACCAGATATAGTAGTATCTGGTTCGCTAATGATTGCTTGATTGATTATCGGAGTTGTTACCGAATTGTTAGGCAATAAGCTGTAAATGCTCCAAGGGCTTTGAATATCGTAAGGTATCAGTAATCGAATGATCAGCAGCATCCAGATCGCATATTGCCACTTTGCATCCAGTTTATTTCGCAGTGCATATTTAACCAGCAAAATTAGAATAACAAATAGACTCGCCATAATCGATGATTTTATAGTCCAATTGAAGACTAACCCTATTTCCATAAAATCAACCCCAAACTATTTATTCTCTAAGAGCTTCTTAAGCTCTTCTATTTCTTCTGCCGATAGCTCTTTGTTTTCAATAAAGTTTTTGACGAGTAGATTAAGTGAACCGTTATAAACACGACCTAAGAATGACTTTGCTTCTTCTTTTGCACATTCGTTTTCAGAAACTAAAGGATAATATGAATAGCCTCGGCTTCCAACGTCATAAGATACGGCATTTTTGATTACTAATCGGCTCAGCAACGTTTTAATCGTTTTTGGTTTCCAGTCATTTGTGCCCATCAGTTCCTTAACGACATCCCCGGAACCTAAAGGAGACTCATTCCATAGTACTTTCATTACCCGCCATTCAGCATCGGATATTTGCGGAATGTTTTGCATTGTTTTCACCTACCTACATTTGTAATCCCGTTAACGATAATAGCTTACATTCGAAGGCGTCGATTGTCAAGTATTGTCTTGAGAAATCCAACCATAAAATATCTGTATCCTCCTTTGCCACCTAGACCTAATGCAACCAGTACAGAATCCCCGGCCGTAAATACCCAGGATTCATTTGTAGTATCCGCTTAGAACCCACCAACTGTCTCACAAATTGCTATAAAAATATTCCTCGTACTCCAAAGGCGTGGAGTACGAGGAATATTTAACGATATTTTTGTGTGGCTACCTTTTGAAGCTACATTCAATTTTCAAGTTACCCTTTTTATGTTATCAATAATCCGACTCGAAAAGATTGAATCCCCCCAGGTATCAATAAAGCCCACGCTCCAAACCAGTTAAACGCAATCGGGTTTTCGCCCATTCAATGCTTCCTCCTTCATCCTCGTTGATTTCCGTATTATAGAATCCATGCGGACTTATTCGTATGGATTTTTTATGGGCACATGTAAATTATTCTCTCGCAATAATTAATTTACCTTTTTTAAATTGGGTCCATAAAGATTACGTAAAGCACCAGTAATTTTATTGAATACTGGTGCTCTTGTTTCAATAGTTTGTGTTCCATTACAATTTAAAATTATTATCACTCTCCATTTATTATTTTATTTAATAATTACCAATCTTGAAAGGAAGACACTTTTTTAAGATTATAGCTGCAGGCTATATAACACTGAATGGGATATCTAGGCCAAGGTAAAACCCGCAGTTAATCCCGAAAGAACTGTGTTTTCTCATAGGTACCATTTATTGGATTAATAGTATCTTACCACTTGATAATAACAAGTGGTATAGTGGGTAAACTAATTTTAAAATATATGCAAAGGCTGAAACAGGGTTGTATTATTTAACACCAGTCGAAGAAAGGGGTGTATTAAGTGGAAAATACAGTTGACTTGCAGCAGTACCTTACAAAGATATCTTTAGATCAAGGTGCATTAGTTATCGGCTATACGAAAATAAGGCAGGAAGAACCTGTAATGGTGATTGGCTTCCCTTTCTCAAATAAATGGATCTTGAATCACCCATTTTACATAACTAAAAGATTTGGGGAGGAGGTATTGAAAAGTTGGAAACTACTTAGCAATATTACTGAAGTTTTGCGTAAAGAGGGATATTCAACAGGTATTAAAACCCCTCTTTCTATTTTCGGTGATTTTCGTCCTTTAGCAGTTTCTGCAGGTCTGGGAAGTTGGGGGAAAAACGGCTTGGTGGTACACCCTCAATATGGTTCTAAACTTCTATTTGCTTCAGTTTTTACTAATGCTCCTTTAAAATCAAGCATTTCCCAGTCTGAATCACAACAGTTGAACCAAACATGTAATAACTGCCGACAGTGTATCAATGCTTGCCCAGCAAACGCATTTGAGGGAAACCGATTCCATAAGGCGCGCTGCTTCCCCAAAGCTATTCGAGGATGCTCTATGTGTGTACAAGTTTGTCAAGGACAAAGTACGCACGATCAGACTGCTAAATGATTTTAAATTATAAAAACTAAATAAAACCTGGTTCTAACAGGGGCATTTTAGTTATTGGTTCTTAGGGAGCTACAACTGTGCTCTTAATCAAGGTGACTGCAGTTTGTGCCAACAGTCGGCCATTGATTGATTAGTTGCATCCTGGACACAAGAAGAAATTTAATAATAACAAGCGGTCTTCTCACTATCAAGCAAACCGGTTTTTATTATTAAATAGACGGGATAATTCGCTGAAGAACACCTCAAAAGTGGAAGCAAAATCTATTTATACTTTTACTTTCTTGGCATCACTCTCTCCTCAACTACTCCTCTGCACCTAAACGCTAAACCTAAATCCGTAATCTTTAGCTTTATTTCTTCTAAAGACTTTCTGCCAAGTTTATGCATCTTAATCATGTCTTCTTCCGTCTTTTGGGTCAACTCTTCCAACGTGTTTACCCCAGCCCGCTTCAGGCAGCTATAGGGGCGAAAAGACAGATTAAGACCTTCAATTAACATTTTGAGGATCTTATCTTTGGCAGTGTATTCTTTTTCCACCAAAATATCATCACTATTGACTTTATTAATGAGTTCCATGAAAAGACTCAGATGTTCATTCATGATTCTTGCTGCCGTACTAGTAGCTCCCTCAGTCGAAATACCGCCATAAGACCATACATTGATGGTTAACGTATCATAGGCTGTGATCTGCCGAATCGGGGTGCTTTTACCTCGTAGTTGACCCTATAAATTGGGGCAAAGATGGTTTGAATGGGAATAACTCCGTTGACTACATCTGGCGCCTCAATTTTGTCTGAAGAAACGAAGACACGGCCGCGTTCTACAGTCATCTCCATAAAAAACCGGCCATTTCTAGTTAATGTCGCTAACTTCAAGTCCGGATTCAATATCTCAATATCCGAGTCAGTTATGATGTCTGCTGCCCTAACAATCCCTCTACGCTTAGATCCTATACGAATAACCCGAGGTTCATCAGTGTGACCTTTCACAGCAAGTAACTTCAAGTTGCGAATTATATCCCTTACACCTTCGAGAACGCCTGGAATCTTTGAAGACTCGTTGAGTACCCCTTCAATTTTTACCGATGTCACCGCTGATCCAGGAAGAGAAGACAACAGGCTGTCCTTTAGACAATTTCCCAAGGTTATGCCATAACCCCTTTCGAGAGGCTCAACGACGAATTTTGCATAACAGTTGTCCGTAGAACGCTCAATACATTCGATTCTAGGCATTTGGATTTCTAACAACAGAATGCACCTTCTTCCTTCTCTATTAGAAAGCCTAAACGTGTAATCATTATCTAACGCAATTGCTGATATGTTGACGAATAGTTTAGTTTCAGGAGATTATCCGATCTAGAACTTGTTCAAGGGTCATATCAATAGACAAAGGTTTTAGATCTCTTAATTGTACAATATATTCAAAATAATAAATTTAATGTATATCCTGAGTATTCACTTGTCAAGGTAATATTGTATTTGATCAGTAAAGAATTGATCACAAAAAGGAGGAATATCGAAAGATATCCCTCCTTTACGTATTGATATGACTTCTCCGACAAATCGATGATCATTATGTCACATGAATCGATTTCTTCAAAAGTAGCTTCCATTAATTCATGCGGTTTGAGTTTGACGATCCTACATTGTTCTGTATCCCGCACCATAGAGCTCGTTTCATACATATACAGGAAAAATGCAGAATTCGAGATAGTGCAGGCCTACCCAATGACCTGACAGTCCATTCTCAAGGCACACCTTGCCACTAGGTTGCCTGAAGAAGGCGAAACCATAGGTTGTATCATCCAAAGATGAAAACTGGGGCTGCCACTAAAATAAATAACTTTATAAAAAGAAAAAAATATCCTCAGAAGAGAAGATACAATCACATAAATAATTTTATTATATGCGTGCTATAAAAGTTAGTTTTAACAAATCTTCAAATTCTGAAAACCGTCGTATCACTGGTGGGCGATACTGGTCTCGAACCAGTGACCTCATCCGTGTGAAGGATGCGCTCTACCGCTGAGCTAATCGCCCCTATCGTTGTTCGATGTTCGTGATTCGTGGTTCGATTACCGTACGAACAAGAACACCGTTCCTAGTGTTTCGTTTTCTTCCACCATTTCAAACGACGAACATCGATCCTCAAACTTTGAAATGGTGGGCCCACTTGGATTCGAACCAAGGATCAACCCGTTATGAGCGGGGGGCTCTACCGCTGAGCTATGGGCCCGTATTGAGATTAAAGCAAATGGCTCCCCGAGTAGGACTCGAACCTACAACCTATCGGTTAACAGCCGATTGCTCCACCAATTGAGCTATCGAGGAATGTCTTGCACGAGTTATTATACGTAATGCAGCCCCTATAGTCAAGCCTTTATAGAAATTTCATCTTTTTCAGCCGTGCACTTGTAACATCATTCCTGCCGCGAACTTAGAATTGTATGCTTATTCCAAGTAATCTTTTAACTTTTTACTGCGACTTGGATGGCGTAATTTCCGTAAGGCCTTGGCTTCAATCTGCCGAATACGCTCTCGAGTAACCCCAAATTCTTGTCCCACTTCTTCCAGTGTCCGGGTACGTCCGTCATCCAGTCCAAAGCGTAACCTAAGCACTTTCTCCTCACGTGGGGTTAATGTTTCTAGAACTTCTTCCAATTGCTCTTTTAAGAGGATGAATGAAGCGGCCTCCGCTGGGGCAGGGGCGTCATCGTCAGGGATAAAATCCCCCAAATGGGAGTCTTCCTCTTCGCCGATAGGGGTTTCCAGTGAAACTGGTTCTTGGGCAATTTTCATGATTTCTCGTACACGTTCTACCGCGATATCCATCACTGCTGCGATTTCTTCAGGAGCTGGTTCCCGCCCTAGCTCCTGCAAGAGTTGCCGTGACACGCGGATCAACTTATTGATAGTTTCTACCATATGCACAGGAATTCGAATCGTCCGAGCCTGGTCGGCTATGGCGCGGGTTATGGCTTGACGGATCCACCAGGTGGCATACGTGCTAAACTTAAATCCTTTAATGTAGTCAAATTTTTCGACGGCCTTAATCAGTCCCAGATTACCTTCCTGAATCAGGTCAAGGAACAACATTCCCCGTCCAACATAGCGTTTGGCAATACTTACCACGAGTCGCAAATTAGCTTCAGCAAGTCGACGCTTGGCTTCCTCGTCACCGGCCTCCATTCGTTTTGCCAATTGTATTTCTTCCTCGGCCGAGAGCAGTGGCACTCGTCCAATTTCTTTCAGATACATGCGGACTGGATCATCAATACCCACACCTTCAGGTACGCTTAGATCCACTTCCGACTCTTCCTCTGAATCCTCCTCAGACTCCTCTGCCGTTTCCTCTTCGTCTTCCTTGGCCTTTTTTAGAACCTCTAGATCAACTTCTCCTGGTTCAGGAACCACGTCTATTCCCATACGCCCGAATTGTTGGTAAATATCGTCAATCTGATCGGTGGAAAGATCAACACCTTGGAGAGCATCCATAATCTCACGATATGTTATGGAGCCTTTGTTCTTACCCTTCTGAATAAGAGCCTGTACGCTTTCCAATTTTTCCTCTTTGTTCATCTGTCCCCTACCTTCCCTCAGATCATTCTTTTGGGAGTCTACAACCTTACTATTCGCCACGTTTTAACCGCTCTCCTATCTCTTTCAACAGAGCCATAGCCCCTGCCATGTCACCGGATTTTTCTAAAGTTGCCATGCGAGCTTGAAGATCTTCCACCCTTTCCTCAGCTTGAGTAGAAAGTATTACCTTAATACAATCATCCAAAAGTCGCTCAGTTTGAGATATATCTAACTCTTCCAGGAGCAAGCTTGCCAACCGGCTTTGGACTGTTTCGTCACAATGTGCCGGCAAAACGCCTTCCTGATCGAGGTAATTGAAAATTTGCTGATGTACTGGCACTTTCCAAAAGCCACCTCCAAGCATTACCTTAATTTTAGGCAAATGTGAAATATCTTCTAAAATTATACGCAATAGCAAAAGCTCTGCTCGATAGGCTCCTAGGTAAACCACTGGTAGAGAAGGAGCACTATTTTCTTTACATATTATGTCATTAATGATATTATCTCTATTTTTCTGAGAACTAACCTGTTTTTGTATAGAATATTCCTGTAAATGTTCATTTTTAGCTTTTTTCGGTTCCTGGCTGGCGATTTCTCGCTGTACTGCCTCTAATGTAAGACCAAGTTCCAAGCTCAAAAAGCGCTCATACCCTTCTCGTTCAACTGGACTGGTAACTTTCAATATATCTGGTGCAAGTTTAATCACTAATTCTGCCTTTTCAGGAATGTTCCGTGGTGGCTTTTCGCCGACCAGTGTCCTATATTTGAACTCCACGAAGGTCAAAGCATTACTCAGTACTTTGTTAAACTCCTCCACACTGTAACTTTTTAAGAATTCATCCGGATCCTTTGCTCCCTTTAAGGTTAAGACCTCCACCCGGATTCCAGCATCGCGGAGGATTTCTCCGCCTCGAAATGCAGCCTGAATTCCTGCCCCATCAGAATCAAAAAGTAGGATCACCCGTAAAGTATACCGTCTAAGAAGTTTTGCCTGATCCTTTGTTAATGCTGTTCCCAAGGACGCTACCGCATTCGGGAACCCAGCATTTTGAAGAGCGATGACATCCATATAGCCCTCGACTAAAAGTGCATAACCTTCTTCACGAATACCTTGATGTGCGCGATGCATTCCATAGAGGTGATGGCCCTTATTGAAAAAAGTACTCTCTGGAGAATTTAGATACTTAGGTACTGAATCATCCAGTACTCGGCCACCAAAGGCAATTGGCTGTTTACGTCGGTCTAGTATACTAAATAGAACCCGGTTTCGGAAACGGTCATAATATTGTTGCCCGTCTTTATTGTGAGTTTCCCTTTCAACGGCTAGGCCCGCTTCGGCTAATTCATGCGGCCGAACGCCTCGTGCCTGCATGTAATCCAATAATCCATCCCAGCGCTCCGGAACATAACCTAAGCGAAAGCTTTTCATGGTATCTAGGTCAACCCCGCGCTTTGCAAAGTAGGCTCGTCCCGGTTCTCCTTCTGGTAATCTCAACAATAGGTCGTGAAAGTAGCTTGCCGCCCATTCGTTAATCTCTTCAAAACGTCGGTGAAGTCGGTTCTCTTCCCGTTCACGCGGAGATTGTTCCTTCTCAGGAAGAGACACTCCATAGCGGCTCGCCAAATTCTGTACACTCTCAACAAACGACCAGTTTTCTTTCTTCATCACAAACGTAAAAATGTTTCCGCCAACATTGCAGCCAAAACAGTAAAACATTTGTTTTTCAGGGGTCACAGTAAAACTAGGTGTCTTTTCCGAATGGAATGGACAAAGACCCCAATAGTTTTTCCCCTTCCGTTGCAAGGTAACGTATTCAGCTATAACCTCAACGATATCCGTGCGCATACGCACTTCCTCGATCGTCTCTTCCGGAATTAAATCGGCATGAATTCTATTCTCCACGTTTTTCGCCCTTCGATGTTTACCCACATTTTATTTAATTTGTCAACCCTTCAGCTTATACAATTCTTCGCCGAAAATTCATGTAATCCTCTTTTTTAGTCCTCTTATCCAGAATTACTTTTAGAAAGAATTTTTTATTCTCTTCCAGAAACTATTTTATTCTCCTTTTCTCATGAAAATACCTCCTTTTCTTCGACATTTATTTATGCTTTCAGTTTTTCCGTACCTCTAAACTTCACTTCCAAGCTGACTACGACTTGAACCTGGACTGATACGATTATGGATAGCTGGCTGCCGTGATTCCCGATGCAACGATGCGGATAAGGGACCGGCCAAATTAAATCCTTCCCCCACCCTGAAAATCATGATAATATAGATAGTAATTCGTATCATTCTGAAATGAGACAGATCGGTACAAATAAAGAACCTTATGAGAGAGGTGGCTCTAATATGTTCAAACATACCTTCAAAACCCTATTCTTAACCATCGCGACACTGCTACTTGTCGGTATTTTTCTGACAGGTTGTACTTCGGAAAAAACGCCAACGGTTAAATCTGCGGATGAAACTACAACAAAGGCCCCCGAAACTAACCCAACTCCCACACGCTCAGTCTCGCCGGAGCGCTCCGTAAAATTAACCCTCTACTTTCCCAATGCCGATGCTAGTGGATTAGTTGCTACAGATCGAACAGTGGTCGTCGAAGAACAAGAAATTATCAAAACGATGGTTACTGAACTGGCAACTCCCCCTACAGAAATGGTAAAACCACTTCCTGAGGGCACGAAGTTACTCGGTGCGACTGTTAGTGCAGACGGAGTGGCAACCATTGATCTCTCCATAGAGTTCAAACAGAATTTTATCGGAGGCTCTACTGGTGAACAAATGGCTGTGTACAGTATCGTGAACACGTTAACCACTCTTGACAACATTAAAAGTGTACAATTTCTCCTGGACGGTAAAAAACAAGAAGTTATTCTCCATCAGCTTATAACGAGTACACCTATTGAGCGTGATGAAAGCTTAATCAAAAAGTAGTACATTTACCCTCCTGTTATCGTTTTTCACTGAGCGATCATCGGCATACAAGAGTGGTTGAGAGCCCAAACTCTCAACCACTCTTCTTCTGATCTTTATTTGAACTAGTTCACTTCCAGAAAAGACCTATCGAGGAATAAACAATTTTGTAAACAGATCAATAGCGTAATTATCGGTTAACCCGGATATATAGTCAACGACGGCTTGGGTTTCGTCTCCGTCTGCCTGAATCAGTAGATCCTCAGGCAGTTTGTTGGCATCCCGTCTATAATAATCGTAAAGTGCTTGAATAATGTATTGTCCTTTACGACGCTCTTCACGTAGGGTTGAGCTATTGTACACCATGGTAAACATAAATTGCCTGAATTCTTGCATCGCTCCTTGGACCTTGCTCGATTGATGAATGGAGCTTTGACCAATAGAGGCATCGATCATGTCGACCACCATCGCTGTAATCATATCGCTTGGTTTCTCTCCGAGCGTCCCTTTAACAGTATCCGGTAAGTTACTTGGTTTAAGCAATCCTGCCCGAAGAGCATCATCGTAATCATGACAAAGATAGGCAATCCGATCTCCGGTTTTCACGATCTGTCCTTCTAGTGTTATCGGTTTCCCTTCTCCCGTATGATGTAGTATTCCATCGAGAACAGGCTCGGTAAGGTTCAGCCCCTGACCTTCACGGGCCAGAACCTTCAAGATACGTATTGACTGCTCATTATGTTCAAAGTGAGTGATGATGTTCCTTAGAGCTTCCTCCCCGACATGCCCAAAAGGGGTATGGCCCACATCATGCCCTAAAGCAATCGCTTCGATGAGATCCTCATTCAGTTGTAGGCCGCGAGCGATCGTTCGACATATTTGGGAAACCTCTAAGCTATGAGTCATGCGGGTTCGGTAATGGTCCCCCGTAGGGGCAATATAAACCTGGGTCTTATGTTTAAGGCGGCGAAAGGGTTTACTGTGCAAAATCCGATCACGATCTCGTTGAAATTTTGTACGAATTGGGCACTCTTCTTCCAATCGCTCACGCCTAGCATCCTTGCTTTTCGCAGCATAAGGCGAAAGGCGTTCTTCTTCTTCCTTTTCACTTCGCTCACGGATATTCTGAATCTCACTCATAGTTTAGCCCCCTTGTTGTCAGCGTATTATGGCAATCACCCACGCGTTAAGAAGCACTTGGCTCTGTCAAAGATTGCCCCTTCCGTTTATATAAAGTATCCAACAGGTGTCTTCGAGATCTATCCCCCATGCCTTGAAAATATTATCCATGACTATATTTTAGCAACCTTTAGTTGCATGTCAATTATCACAACCGAATTCGCTCTTAGATTCTCAAATGGTTAACGCAAACCGGATCTCCCGGAGCAGGGATGGGCTAATATACATTGAATGAAATGGGGAAAAGTTGTTAAGGCGGACAAGGTAAGTATGTGGTAAACTTAATCTTCTTAAATGTGTAAAAAGGGGCAGGTGAAAAAGGAGGCAGAAATGGCTCGTAGAAAATCTATATGTTTAGTTATACTAATATTCCTAGCAAGTTTTATCGCAGTGACAACAACCTGAGCTCTGGCTAGTACAACTATAAATCCTCGTCTTTATGAAGGTTCACCTTTATGAGGCAGCATTCTTGAGCATCTTATTTTCAGTGAGAAATTTCTTGACTTTAGCCGTGTATTCTTCCTTATTTGTAAGATACGACATAGCATGGTCTGCACCGGGGGATATATAGATCCCTTTTGCTCCTGTCTTTCTGAGGTATAATTCTAAGGACATGGAAGCTGGTATAAAGGTATCATTACTGCCATGAATAAACATTACGGGGGTTTTAATATCGCTAATTGCCGTGATTGGCGATACTGCATATAGCGAAAAATCCGACTCTTTTAGGGCAACAATATTTGCATAGAATAATATGAAGGCTGCGGCAGGTTGAAAACTTGGCTTTAAATCACTTGAGAGTTTAATATTCATTAAATCCCATAAATCAGAATATGGAGAGTCTACTACATAAAAATCTACGTTCTTTTCGCTCTGGTCTAATTTTGCTTGAAGCAGAGCAGTAACTGCCCCCAAAGATTCTCCATGTACTCCTATAGTAGCCTTTGGATTCACCCATTTAACCCATTTCACGACGTTATCAAGGTCTGTTTTTTCAAAAAAGCCCAGAGTTATGTCCTGCCCTCCACTGCTACCATGATCTCTGGAATCATAGGCCAATACATTAAAACCCATATCAAGATACATATCTGAATATTTCATGGATTCCCAGCGGTCACAGCCTATACCGTGCACTAAGATTACAGTATTGTTAGTCGGCTTAGGATTAAATACATAGGTACCTGAGAGTGTATAACCAAAGCTGGATTTAACAGACACATTATAGGATTCTAACTGCTTAAATCTCTCATAATTGAAGCTGGATTTATAATAGTCAATCCCTGTAGTCGCTGGATTTACATTTAGACGGCAAACCTCCTGATAATATATATTGCCTATATATAATCCACCTATATTAGTGATCAGTGCCAGGATCATAAAAACTGCAATCAATACTTTATACTTTCTTTTCAGAACCCATTTTGCCTTTTTTTTAGTTTCTACTCCTTGCATTATATCCATCCCCAAGCTATTATTTTGACTTCATGCTGATATCCATTTCCTTTAAATAATCACTGACCGCTAAAAGACCTGTCATAAATGCCGCGGAAGCTTCTTCAATGGATTTTTCCTTATTAGGTGCTATATTTCCTTCAAAAAGGCCTGTATTGACATGACCTTCTTGCTTCACGTTCTTCCTTAATTCACTAATTACTAGGTCTAAGGCTATACTTGGTGTCCATTTCAGGGTATCCACGTTGTATATGATTGAACCATTGCCTTGCTTTTCATATAGATACTTGTTGTAGTACTTAGACATTTCTACTGCAAGTTTTGCAGCCTCCCTCGGATACTTTGTTGACGATGAAATCAATAAGCCACGGTCTTTCATAGTTCCACCAGAGACTATATTCTTGGTAATTGATCCCTCAGTTTCGCCCAGCTCAGGATAATATAAGACGGCAACGTTCCCTTTTAATTTATTGTTAGCCATGTTTAATTGATCAGAAGAGGTGCAATAAATAGCTGCTTGGGAGGAATAAAAAAGTTTTTTTGCTTCTTCATCAGAAATACTCTGAGTTTTTTCTGGAAAGGCACCTAGCTTGATAAGTTGCATTACTGAGGTTGCCGCTTGTCTGAAATTTTTCCCAGAGAACGTATCATCTCCACTTATTATTTTACTGGTTACTTCATGATCTATAGTACCGGCAAAGCCCTCTATCATGTTATAGACAGACCTGCCATCTTTACCACCAATGGCGATGGGGGTTATACCCTTTTCTTTAAACTGTTCTACCGCACTCTTAAGTTCTTCAAAATTTTCCGGAATTTTCACTTTGTTTTGAGAAAACATTTTTGTATTTATTAACATAACATTATAATCTACTTCATCAATAGGTACTGCATATATGTGCCCAGTCTCTCCGATTACCTTAGCGCTTGGAATAACTATCTTCCAATAATCTAAATCATTTAATTTCTTTTCTAAGGGTTGGATTAGCTTTGAGGCGTATAATTCCTTCGTAAAGTTTCCGTCCCCTGAATAGAATATATCTGGAGGGGTATCTGAAGACAGCATGACCTTTATTTTCGTATTATAGGCATTTGTATCTCCCTTTACAAAGCTCAAATGAATATCATACTCGGGAAATATAGCTTCCACATCGGTTTCGAAATTTTTGAAGGCTTCCCTCTTTTTCACCTCGTCTAAAGGAACAAGGCATTCTAAAGTTACTTTCCCCTTATTAACTTCTACGGGTGCCATTACCTCCTGGGGCACATTGCCACAAGATATTAACAGTGGTAAGGCCATTATTAAGCTTGCTATAAATATCCTCATACTTTTAATACTCATTAATGAACAACTCCTACCTAACGTTCTGTCAAAAACACTGAACTTCATCTTCTTATCTCATTGTATCATACCAAATGAGCCTAAAGAAGAATTGAACCTTGTGCGCCAATTCCAATTTTGCCCACCAGTAAGGACTATCATAAGACACAACGTGGTCGAGACGAATGCACCATAGGCAAAACAGCAAGCAACTAATCTTAGCAAGGATATTAGAATAAATAAAGAATGCACCGTTTCTGGAAATTGTAGTGATCTCTTTATTAACACGACTATATCATTTTCACTAAGGCCTAACGAAAAAATTTAATAAAACAATAGCCCCAAAGTCAATGGATGCTGGGGCTGTTGTCATAATTATTGACATGAGGAATTTATTTTATGATAGGTAGGCTAGTATTATAATCTTACAAGGAGGAACTGATACTCCGCACAGCTAAAGCTTCGTCTTCTCGTTATTCATGAGTATGACAGTCAACTTGTAGAGCATTGTCTGAAAGCTGGTTTTTACTTAGGTACTCTTTAAAATATATTTAAGAAATAACCCTAAAAAGGCACAGCAAACCATGGCGAATACACAAAAAGCAATGATGATAGGACTATTATTAGAAAGGGTCTTTTGCATAGAAACAACCATTAAACAAATAATATTGACATTAGTTACGATCGCAAAAACCAGCATCATGGGTGCCATCAGATATCCCAAAACCTTCTTTTTGATTAGCATGACAGAAGAAATAAACATTAATGGCAAATAAAAAGAAAAGTCTAAAGCCTGAACCGGATTGATCAGTAAATTATCTTTTGTAATGTTCGCTGGTACTGTATTCGTTAAAACTGCAGGAAGGATATCAGAAAGCCACAACAAAGTAAACATGCAAGCGATTACGAATAATAAAATTCCGACTATTTTAGTTGGGGCTTTTTCCGAAAACCAACTTTTAAAGTCTTCGTTAATATTATTCATTAAAAAATTTAGGACTGAAAAAATTGATAACCCTAAGATCAAGCAATAAACAAGAAATAAAACATTAAAATGAAGGGCAAAAGTATAAATTACATAAGAATAGATATTGGTGATCATGGTACCAATCCAAATAATTTTAGCCGTTTTATGTCCTTTAGAAGCATATTTAGCGGAAGCAATCAGTATAGGTGATACAAAAATTAGATTAGAAATATCCTGTCCAATGCATTGCGACAACCAATCTACAGTTTCTTTTGAATAAAATTGCTGAACCCAAATTCCGATACTACTACAGGTTACCATCAGTATAACGATTGGGATCGTGAAATATAGCAGACTTTGATCATTGTTAGGGTTAGAACTAAGGTCATTCATGGTTATCAACTCTTTCTTTTGTCTGATCCATCTCATTAATATTCAACTGAAGTTTTTGCATGACCCTTCTTGCAACAATTAATTCATCTTCATCAATATCATGAAACAACGTTTGAGTAAACGCAGTCCCTTCGCCTTTAATTGTATCCCAAAATTCGTAACTACTTTCTGTCAACTTAAGACTGGTGACACGAGCATCTACTCTATCCTTTTCTAAAATTAATAATCCTTTTTCTACGAGCTTTAAAGCAACCTGCTTGACATTCTGATGGGAACTTCCCATTTCCCGGGCAACTTCGCTCATGGTCGGTGGGTTATCAAATAAGTTGTCAATCGTAGCAGATAAAAACCATTGTTTCGTTGTGATATCAAATCGATTAAATTCTCTTTGATCATTTAAGCTGCTGATTATTCCGAGAAAAATCTTGCC
>DASRMA010000045.1:0-12768 GCA_035648155.1 Desulfosporosinus sp. | reverse complement strand
TTACGTTATAAAAAATACAAGTATGCCGGCAGTTATCGTGGAAGTGGGCTATTTGTCCAGCATGAAGGAACAGAAAAAACTACAACAATCCTGGTATCAGGACCAATTGGCACGCGCTATTGCGAAAGGAATTGCGAATTTCTTTGTGCTTCCATAATTTGAGAAGGGTTAATAAAATTTACTATTTAATACATAACCTCGTTTGAACCGGGGAAAATAAAGTCAGTTACCGAATTTACAATAAGGAGTTGAATTGCAGCATGAAACGGTTTCTGACTTTTATGACCAGCAGTACCCTGATTTTGGGACTTGCCTTGGCAGGTTGTTCAAATGTGCCGTCCCCGGTTCCTCCCCAAACCCCAGAGCAAACCACACAAAATACTACAATACCGGAAGCTGAAGCCGGTGCAACACGAGATTCTGTATTAGGTAAAGAAAAGCGAGTAGTCATGGGATTTTATACTGACGATGAAGGACCTACACCTAGTTCGAAAGCATCAATGATCAAAAATGCTAAATTACTTGATGAGATCGCGTTTTTCTGGTATTCCTTTGATAATAAAGGGAAAGTTATTCCGACTGGTAAAGTGGATTTGAAAATTAAAAACACAGCGCAGAAAAATGGAGCTAAAGCCTATGCTTTAGTGCATAACATGAATTTAACGGGTCAGGTGGGATTTAATGCAGATCTAGCTCATAGCGTTTTATCAAATCCCACACGTAGATCAAATTTAGTGACAAGCCTAGTCAATCTGACAACAAAAGATGGCTGGGATGGGGTTTCTGTTGACATTGAAAAGACGCCCCCAGGAGACCGAAATAATTTTTCTGCTTTTGTCGCTGAACTTGGTAAAGCCTTAAAAGCTAAAGACAAAGTCTTAAACATTTCTATACCTGCTAAATTTATAGATTATCCTTCTGATTTGTGGTCAGGTGCTTATGATTATGCAGCGATTGGAAAATCTGCTGACCAAATCATTCTCATGACCTATGATGAACATGGATTTGGCACAACCCAGGGGCCCGTTGCTTCTGCAGGATGGGTTGATCGTGTTATTAAATTCGCGGTAGGAAAAATACCCAAAGAGAAGATTGTTATGGGTCTTCCTGTCTATTCCTTTGACTGGGGAACAGATAAGCCACTAATACCCGATTATCTATCGTATATTCAAACAGTTGATCGGGCCAAGAAAAATGGAGTGGAGATCCTCACCGATCCAAGTGCGAAAGTCCCACAATTTATTTACACTGGAAAAGGTATTCGACATGAAGTTTTCTTTGAGAACGTTAAGAGCTTAAGGGTGAAAATGGATGATGCACTCAAATACAAGTTACATGGTGTTGCCATTTGGCGTTTAGGCATGGAAGATCCCGCTATCTGGGATCAGCTAATCAAAACGTATGGAACTAATAAAGAAACAAAAGAAAAGAAATAATCTAAAGAATCCTAAGATAAGGACACGATGAATCGTGCCCTTATCTATTTTATTTGGTTTACTTAGGAGGGGCCCGATGCATCGTGCCTCTCCTATAAAATTTCTAGATAATTTGAGTCTTAGTAAATTCTCGGTTAAGATATAAGAGTTAGAAGCGGAGGAATAAAGGATGATAAAGGAACTTATAGTTGTGGAAGGAAAAAATGACGCCCATGCAGTACGACAAGCCTTGGGGGAAGTCGATATCATTTGGACAGAGGGTTATGGGTTAACAAAGAAGAAGTTAGATTACATTTCAGAGATGGCAAAACGTCAAGGGGTGATTGTTTTTATGGATCCTGATACCGTGGGAGAGCAGATTCGCAACCGTATCCGGACGCATGTTCCTCAGGTAAAACACGCATACTTAACTAGAAAAGTAGCTACTAAACGGGGAGATATTGGAGTGGAGAATGCAGCACGACACGAAATTCGCCGCGCCTTTGCACATATTCAACAAGAGCAGGAGACTCTTGTCGAAAATTTTACGATAGAGGATTTATTTCTAGTGGGTCTTGTGGGGTCAAGGCGAGCGAGTGAATTCAGATTAGCAATTGGAAGCAAGCTGGGGATCGGAGATACCAATGCGAAACAATTTCTTCATCGGTTAAACCGTTTTAGGATATCACGCGAGGTGTTTTTTCAAGCGGTAGAGGAGGGTAGGCATGGAGAACGCAGCTGAATACACACAACGGCTTATAAAAAGTGGGGCACGGGCTCATAAATCAATGGGTCAAGTTTTTTTGATGAGTGACGAAGTGATTAACAACATTGTTGCAGCCAGTACGTTACAGCCGGATGTTCCGCTCGTTGAAATTGGACCAGGACTCGGTGTGTTAACGCGAGTTCTTGCCCCAAAGGTTCAAAAAATGTGGGCAGTAGAGTTAGATACTCATAAAATTGATGGTTTAAAGAGAGAACTTGGTGGACAACCCATAGAAATCATCAATCAAGATGCGCTTAAACTGGATCTATTTGAACTATGGGGAGACAAGAAAGGATATTTGATAGGAAATTTGCCGTACTATATCACAAGCCCTTTAATCATGCACTTTCTTGAGCAAGAGGATCGATTAAGTGGGATGACAATTATGGTGCAAAAAGAAGTGGCAGATCGGATTGCAGCGCCACCAGGAAGTAAGACATACGGTATTTTATCCATTGCAGTTCAAATTTCAGCCCAAGTTACAAAAGTAATGAATGTATTACCTAGTGCCTTCTGGCCTTCGCCAAAAGTAACTTCTGCGGTCATTAGACTAGATCTTCGCCCTTACCCAGGCTTTGACGTGGACAAAAAGGACTTTTTTCGAGTGGTGAAAGCAGCCTTTAGCCAACGACGCAAGACCTTGGGAAACTCGCTGGCGGGGGGCTTAGGAGTAAAGAAAGAAGAAGTCATTAAACGAATGCAAGGCGCAGGGATTTCAGACGGACGGCGAGCAGAATCGTTGAGTATTGAAGAATTTAAGTTGCTCACAAAAGCGTTCCTATAAGTTGCGATTTCATTTATTGGTTGGTTTATGGTTGGTTTGTACTTTGGCTAGAACAGAGGGAGGAAGAGGAACGATTCAGCATCGTCTCTCTTCCTCCCTCTGAAGCATCTATAAGATTCTTGTATAAAAAATGAGAAATTTCCGAAGGATAAGAAAGGTTTAAGATAACATAATTAGAAACAGGGTTTAGGCGGAGGGTGAGTCTGGGGTGCAAAAAACAAACAAGAAGAACATTCTGGGATGGACGAATATTATCGCGACGCTAGCGACCACAGTGTTAGCACTTACAGCTTTAATTACGGTCTATTTAACGGTAGCTGCCTGGAAAGGACAACAAGATACTGCACGACCGTATTTCATATTAAAAGAGTCTCCTATAGTTGATTTGAGTGATGACCTTAGTTTTGAGTTAAAATTTACCAATGTGGGAATGCATCCGGCTAAAGATCTTTCAAGCGAGACAGTTGTCTTTGATGAAGGTTTAACCGGCAAGCCCATTCATCATGATGAATCGGCTATTGTCAACGAAATCCCCAAAGATGCCTCGTCAAGCCTAGTTATGACCATCCCTGGTGAAGAAATTTATTCTAATCAATTAGATATTAATGCGCATTATGTTGTTGTAGCCATACACTATGCAGATCCTATTTTGGATAAAGCATACAGCCAAACGATTTACATGAAGTGGAATGGGGTGCAAGAAGAAAAGATGCAAACTACTGAACACGTAAGGGTGGAGGAAAAGGGAAAGATAGATGAGTACTTAGAGAAGGCTGGTATTTCTCTAATTTAACTCGGAGCTACAGGAAGTTCCTGGGATGATGACATGCTGTTCATAGAACATGTTCTGCGACTTCAGAGACTGCTCCCAACAATAAAGAAGGTCAAAACGTCGTTCCAGGTGGTAGCCCATTAATTTGTGCTTTCCTAGTAATCTAGTCGGGGTCTCATTTTGGATTAGTGCTAAACCCATGAGGCAATCCCCAATGATAGTCTCGGCAATCAGACGAGCGTGACGCCGATGCTTTCGTGGAGAGTGAAGGGATTCATGAGGGATGGAGGTTGCCACTTTAATGATGAGACCATTTTTCTTTGCCCAATACAGAGTAAGTGGGGGCACCGCAATGGCTTGGAGAGGAAGTGAAAGCAAAGCGCGCTGAGAAAGTGCATGAGGACCGTGGGTAGGGGTTGAAAGCCCGAGACTTTTAAAGAGATCAAGTTCTCGGTTGAGCTGTGACCTAAATTTTAAGACGAGATTAGCAAGTTTATGACGATGAGGAATGTACGGATAACAATTTGTTAGAGCAACATCAACCCCTGATTGGACCGAGGTAACGAGTGTGAGGAGATTTTGATAGATATCCCCGGACATATCCCCGTCGACAAAGAGTGCCCCGTTGGCTCCTATATGGCGTGCATAGAGTGCTCCGATTGCTCGGGGTATATCAATTCCTAAGGGGTCTGAAAAATACAGGATATGAATCCGAGTATCTGGGATTGAACGAGCAAGTTCGAAGGTCTGGTCCGTGCAACCGTTGAGTACCAAAATAATGTAACAGACGGGAAGGCGTAAGATGGTGGTCAAAGTTGCCAAGATGCTCTTTTCTTCATTTTTTGCTGGAATCACTACTGCGAACATCTTTGAGCCCCCTTCTAATCATAACTTGTTATACTATATGCCGTTTGAATTCGTTCGACATAGTATATAGCATATTCGTGGTTCGTAGTTCGATATTCGTAGTTCGAACGAAAACGAACCGCGAAAACGAATGTCGAATAACCATAAGACGTAACAGCGGTATTTTATTTCGATATTCGAACCACGATTTACGAACTACGAACTACGAATATCAAAAAGGGGGTCAGGCCATGTTTCATGTTGGTGATATTGTTGCACGGTTCTCACATCATCAAGATATTTTCTTCCATGTTGATCAGATACATGAAAACTTTAAAGGGGAAGGCACGGCGATTCTCAAAGGCCTAAATTTAAGGTTACTAGCCGATGCGCCGTTAGCCGATCTTATTGCCAAGCGTCCAGTTGAAGTTGCTAACTATGAACGTGAGGATAATAGGATGATTTATCAGAAATTACACAAGTTGACCCATGAAAGAAAAGTTGATCTAGATGATAAAAGTGACTTTTTTGAGATCCCGGGACGAGTATTGCAGCTTGATGGCGATCAAGATTATCTGAGCCAATGTATTAAAACGTATAAGCAAATGGGAATCCAAGCCAAGGGAATCTGTAAGTCAGAAAGGGAACAACCAAAAGTTATACGGAAAATTTTACAAGAAAATCCCACGGACATTTTGGTACTGACGGGTCATGACGCTTTTATAAGAGGGAAAAAAGATTTCCATAGTATGGACAGTTACCGTAGTTCCCGCTATTTCGTGGAATCTGTTCTTGAAGCCAGACGTTTTCAGCATAACAGGGATGCGCTGGTAATCTTTGCTGGGGCTTGCCAATCTAACTATGAAGCTATTCTATCAGCAGGGGCAAATTTCGCTTCATCGCCAAAACGCATGCTGATCCATGCCTTTGATCCCGTTTTTGTTGTTGAGAGAATTGCATTTACGCCAATGGACCAAATAGTTTCAGTCAAGGATATTCTTATGCATACAATCACAGGTACTGATGGAGTTGGGGGAATTGAGACGCGAGGCCAGATGAGGAGGGGGTATCCCAGGAGTCCTTATTAGGTGTTTGAATGAAATTGAGGTATTTGGTGACCCGGAGGTTGGTATGCTTAAGAGCCACCGTCTAGCCGGGCCATTTTTTAGTTAACGTTGAATGAGCACGGGGGTTCCAATATCGACGTGTTGGAAAAGGCTTTCAGCATCATGGTTATGCATACGAATACAGCCTTTAGACACGGCTTGACCTATGCTTGACGGGTTATTCGTTCCATGGATTCCATAATGAGGAATAGAAAGGCCCATCCATCGACTACCAAAGGCACCGCCTGGATATACTGTTTTTGTGGCAATGATGTAGTGACCGTTGGGGGTGGGAGTTGCTCTCTTACCAACCGCAATTGGATAATTTTGAATTAGACGGTTCCCTTCGTAAAGCTCAAGTCTACGACGGCCTGTATAAATGACAATTGAACAGTTGGACACTAGCTATACCTCCTTTTTTGACGCTTAGGTTCTATCTCATGGTATGTTAGTGATTTCTGAATGTTCATTGCATAATTAAACCCACTTTCGGTGGAGAATAAAGGAAACTTACTTCAGGAGGAATTAGTTTGGCTGAACATGTGGAAGGGAAGCTGCTTATAATCGGTGGAGCAGAAGATAAAAAGGGAGAGTGCAAGATCCTTAAGCGTTTCGTTCAGGAGTCAGGCGGTAGGGAAAGCCGCATTACGGTCTTGACAGTCGCGACGCAATACCCACGTCAAGTAGGGATTGAGTACCATGCTTTGTTTTTAGAGCTAGGAGCTCAGGAGGTACAAGTTCTCGATGTTTCAGACCGCACTCAGGCTAATACACAAGGAATTGGGCAGCAATTTGAAAAATCAACAGGAGTCTTTTTCACGGGGGGGGACCAACTAAGGATTACCGGTTTGCTAGGGGGAACGCTACTGGGCCGGATGCTCCAACAGCTTTACGAGCAAGGGGTCATTATTGCAGGTACTAGTGCAGGGGCCTCTGTCATGTCGGATACGATGATTGTCGGAGGGGAGGCAGGAACCCCCAAGAAAAACACATTAACGATGGCACCGGGCCTAGGGTTACTTCGCTCCGTCGTGATTGATCAACACTTTGCACAACGAGGAAGAATCGGCCGACTCTTATCGGCAATATCTCAAAATCCTTATGTTCTCGGGGTGGGGATTGATGAGGATACAGCAATTTTGGTGCAAGCTGACGCGCGGTTCTCTGTAGTTGGAAGTAATACAGTGACAGTAGTCGATGCGTCTCCCTCAACCACAACAAACGTTTCCGAAGTCAAACCCGGTCAAGCGCTAATGTTGAGTCCCATTTCAATGCATGTTCTAGCTGACGGCTATGGCTTCGACTTAAAACGTCGTGTGTCTGTATTTTAGTCGAATTTAGTCTAGACAAGGGAATATCAGATGGGAAAACGGTTATAACTAGCATAGTATATTATCCAGTGTTAGGCACATTCAGGAAAATAACCAGTCAGTATGCCTGTCTATTTTGTGTCATACTGCGTCGGCATGTTCACCTAATAGCCCCGCTATGAGGTAACCATACCTCCTTGTCTGACGCAAACTATCCAAGGCATCTTTGACTTGTTATTTTCTTTCATATGCCTTACTGAAGGGGGAACATCAACATAATGGAGATTAGAGAAATCCAAGCAATCGAAGGGGCTAATGCATACAGTCATCGGCCAATTATTCGAGCGATTGTGGATCTCCAAGAATGGACAGAACGGTTTAGTAATGAATTAGGAGATTTCGGGCAACGCCTCGTGGCAACTATACCGACCTTGGCTGACCACTATTGTTCACGAGGTAAACTTGGTGGATTCCTGGAGCGGCTAGAAGAGGGTACCCTTATCGGTCATGTCCTTGAACATGTGACCATAGACCTTCTGACCCAAACTGGACAGACCGTTAAATATGGCAAAACTATGTCAATTACAGAAGAACCTGGTTGTTATGAGATTATCTTCAATTATGAGGCCAAAGAGGGAGCGGTTGAAGCCTTTAAACAAGCGTTCCTGTGTGTGAAAGCTCTTTTGAATCAAGAGGCCTTTGACATTGAAAAAGCTATAAATCATATTACTAAGGTGACCGCTGATCATAAATTGGGAGTTTCAACACAAGTGATTGTCGATGCATGTCAGGCACGAGGAATTCCTGTACATCGTCTAAATGAGGGTAGCTTATTGCAACTGGGGTATGGGCGGTATCAAAGACGTATTCAGGCGACAATTACAGGTGAAACCTCTAGTATTGGGGTTGACATCGCTGGTGATAAAGAAATGACTAAGAAGATTCTGGCGGATGGCGGGGTTCCCGTGCCAGGCGGACATATTGTTAGAACGGAAGTAGAAGCACTGGAAGCATTCCGAAAGATGAAAGCCGTGGTGGTGATGAAGCCGTTGCATGGCAACCAGGGAAAAGGAGTGACCCTCCAGATAAGCAACGAAGCAGAAGCTAAAGCTGCGTTTAAGGTCGCCCAAACATATGGAGATTGGGTCATTGTTGAAGACTATATTGAGGGTCAACATTATCGTCTAGTTGTGGTAGGAGAGCGTTTAATTGCTGCAGCAAAACGAATTCCAGCTCATGTTATTGGAGATGGCTTATTGACAATTTCCGAGTTAGTGACTCAAATAAATAAGGATCCTCTGCGTGGAGAGGGCCATGAGTTGGCTTTAACAAAACTCAGAATTGATCCTGTAGTCCTTTTAACCCTTACTCAAAGGGGGCTAACACTTTCGTCCGTTCCTGAACAAGGAGAAGTGGTGTATCTGCGGGACAGTGCAAATTTGAGTACCGGGGGAACTGCTGAGGATGTGACAGATCGTGTGCATCCAGATAACGTTGATCTAGTAATCTATGCCTCGAAGCTAATTGGGTTGGATGTAGCAGGAATTGATTTAGTCATTGAAGATATTGAAGCATCCTATCGTCAAAAAAAAGGCCATATCATCGAAGTCAACGCTGCACCGGGTATTCGGATGCACCACTTCCCCAGTGTTGGTAAGGCGAGGGATGTGGGCAAAGCAATTGTGGAGCAAGTGGTTCCTACGGGAAATGGAAGAGTACCTATTGTTGCCATTACCGGCACCAATGGTAAAACAACCACGACTCGTATGATTTGTAAAATCCTTTCAGATCAACAGCTTGTGGTAGGTATGACTTCAACGGATGGAATTTATATTAATCAAAAATTATGCCTCAAAGGAGATATGACAGGACCGGAGAGCGCTAAGATTGTTTTAAGACATCCAGATGTACAGGTGGCCGTCCTAGAAACTGCGCGAGGCGGGATTTTGCGAGCAGGATTAGGGTATGATTATGCAGATGTAGCTGTAATTACCAATGTTTCCAATGACCATCTGGGCCAGTATGGCATTGAGACGATTGAAGATATTGCCCATCTAAAGAGCTTGATTGCGGAGGTTGTAAAGCCGCATAGCTATGTAGTTCTGAACGCGGATGACCCACTAGTTGTACAAATGGCGAAGCGAACAAAGGGACGAGTCATTTATTTTAGTACTGAAAAAGATAATCTTTGTGTCCGTAAACATTTGGCCATAGGTGGAACAGCTGTCTTTGTTCAGCGGGGTATGATTTTACTATGTCAAGGTTCAAAAAGTTGCCGGATTTGCTCAATAAAACAGATACCTGTGACCTGGGATGGAAAAGCCAAGCATAACATTCAGAATGCCTTAGCAGCCGTCGCAGCAGGATGGGCTTTGGGACTGGGAGCTGTGGCAATTCAAAATTCTCTGCATAACTTCTCCTCAGATGCCGTGCACAACCGCGGACGCTTAAATCTATATGAGCTGAATGGAGTGCGTGTTTTTGTTGACTATGGCCACAATGCTGCCGGGATCAGAGAAGTTGCCAACACACTTAAACAGTTTAAGAGCGGTTCCCTCGTGGGCTGCATTACTGTGCCCGGTGATCGGCCGAACGAGTCGGTACGTGAAGTAGGACGGATAGCCGCACAAGGTTTTAAGCGTTTGATTATTCGAGAGGACTCTGACTTACGGGGACGTAACCCAGGCGAAATTTCAAAACTCCTCTATGACGAGGCAGTGAGAAATGGTATGGATACCAATAAAATAGAAGTCGTTCTATCGGAAATAGAAGCCTTTAGGAGGGGGCTAGACAGTTGTGTTTCAGGAGACACTTTTGTGATGTTCTATGAGCACATTGAACCGATCGAAGAAGAAATCCGTCTGCGATTGGAATTGCAAAAGGCATTATCCTATGAATCAGCGCAGATAGAATGGGTCGTAGGTGGAAAATTATAAGGCTATTCGGGGGACGAGGATTATGTTCGTCCCTTTTAATCCAAAGATTTTTCAGTGAGAAGCGCTGGAACTCTGGATCAAAAATATGTATAATAAAAGGAAATACATTCGTAATGTTCGGAAAGGGTAATGCAAATGGAACAATTTTTCCTAACAACGTTCGCCTACGCCAAAATTAATCTGGCCTTAGCAATCCACGGAATTAGGGAAGATGGATATCATGAACTCCAAAGTGTCATGCAATCAATCGCCTTACACGATATTGTCCGGGTTCGGCGTTGTGGAGTGAAAGTTGTATGCCGGTGTGGGGCGTTAAGTGGTGTAGGAAATATAGCTCATAAGGCCGCTGTGTTGTTTCTCGAACAACTTGGCCAATCTGAAGGGCTTGAAATTGAGATTAAAAAGGTTATTCCCGTTCGGGCCGGACTAGCTGGCGGGAGCACGGACGCTGCAGCAACGCTCCGTTTATTAAATCAACTTTATGGAGAACCTTTGAGTAGAGAAACCCTTCTAACGCTGGCGAGGAGATGCGGAGCAGATGTCGCTTTCTGCCTGAGCGGCGGAACGATGTGGGCAACTGGGCGGGGAGAGGGGCTTGAGACATTACCTAAAGCCCCTCCTATGGATCTTGTCTTAGCCAAACCGCTTGCCGGAGTGAATACAAGGGAAGCTTACCTACGATTTGATTTAATGGGGCAGAGCGGGAGTTTATCTCAGACTGATTGGGAAAAAGCTTTAGCGAAGAATCCGACCCAGATTGCAGACTTACTTCATAATGATTTAGAGCCAGCATCGATCCAAATCGTTCCGGAGATTTTGGTACTTAAGCAATATTTACTAGAGGCTGGGTGTTACGGGGCCTTAATGTCTGGAAGTGGTTCTTGTGTATTCGGAATTGCTCAAGGAAAACAGCATGCTATAGAAGTAGCAGGACAGTTGAGAAAAAAGGGCTTTAAAGACGTTTGGGTTACAAGCACAATGGATGTAACAAATGAAAGGGGCGACATTCGTGGAGAAACGATTACTACCGGTAATACTCGACGGGTATAAACCACTACGGGAGATTGTCTTTGAGTCTATGCGCGAGGCAATTATGAGTGGGATTCTTGAGCCCGGCGAACGGTTAATGGAAATACAATTGGCCGAAGAAATGGGGGTTAGCCGGACCCCAGTACGTGAAGCAATTCGAAAGCTAGAGCTTGAGAATTTTGTCGTCATGATTCCACGCAAAGGAGCATATGTTGCTGGTGTTTCGTTGAAAGATGTGGCGGATGTTTTTGAGATTCGTTCTGCGCTAGAGGGATTGGCGGCAGGTCTTGCCGCTGAACGAATTACGGATGATGAATTGGAACAAATGGAACGAGCGTTGTTTTATAGGGCCAATGAAGGAAAGGTGGATATTGAGCAGATTGTGAAATCTGACACCGACTTTCATGCCTTAGTCTATAAAGCTAGCCGTAATGAACGCCTGATTCAAATTTTAGCAAATTTAAGGGAACAGATTCAACGTTTCCGAACGACTTCACTGGGTGTTCCGGGACGGATGAAGGTTGCTATTGACGAACACAGAATGATTGTTGAGGCGTTGAGGAATCATGATAGCGAGGAAGCGCAATCCCTGGCGATAGCACATATTGTGACTGCTGAGAATGTTATGTTTGGAACTCTTAGTTTAAAGAATGATCCGGATAAGGTGGATTAATAAGCGTGGAGAAGATGAAAAGAGCAGAACGGATGGTGGCCATCACCCAAGTGTTGATGTTAAAACCGAATGTCCTGACTCCGTTATCCCTATTTGCAGAACGGTTTGGTACGGCCAAATCCACTATTAGTGAAGATTTAATGGTTGTGAAGGCGAGCTTACTGCTCTCAGGGCAGGGTCACCTTGAAACAATTTCCGGAGCTTCAGGTGGGGTGCGATATATCCCGGAAATATCACCTGAAGCAACAAAACAATTTCTAAGTAGGCTTTCTGAACTTCTGAGCGACAAAGAGCGAATTCTCGCGGGTGGTTTTCTATATATGACAGATTTACTCTTTGATCCCTCTGTTTTACGTCCCCTAGGGCTTATTTTTGCCGGTGCTTTCAGAGACAAATTGCCGGATGTTGTCGTTACAATAGAAACCAAAGGGATTCCTCTTGCCCTTGTAACGGCTGAGGCCTTAGGTTTGCCCATGGTGGTCATTCGCACTGGAAACAAAGTGACAGAAGGTTCTTCAGTAAGCATTAATTATGTTTCCGGATCATCTCGTCGTATACAGACCATGTCGCTTTCGCGAAGAGCTTTAGAACCTAAGCAGCGCGTGCTGGTTATTGACGATTTTATGAAGGCGGGCGGAACGGCGTTAGGGATCAGGAGCTTAATGGCTGAATTTGAAGCTGACGTTGTGGGAATTGGGGTATTAGTGGAAGCCCGTATGACTGAAGAACCTAAGCTTGTTGAAGGATATTTATCCCTTTTGCAGTTGAAAGAACTAGATTACTATACAGGTAAGACTTCAGTCATTTCTGTGCTTAAGGCACATTCAAAAAAATAACTAGTCAGTATGCCAGTCTATTTCGTGTCATACTGCGTCGGCATGTTCACCTAAACCCAGAAGTCAGAGGTCAGAAACCGGATGGTATCAGATTGGGGTATTCCTTTCTGATCTCTGGCCTCTGTCATCGGGCCTCTGGAGACATGCCTCCTTGTCTGACGCAAACTATCCATGGCATCTTTGACTTGTTATTTTCTTTCATATGCCTTATTGACACATTACCGCAACCTCATAGACCGAATAAGACACTATCTCTTCAGCTTGCCCACCAAACCTTCCAGGTGCGCTTAGTTGG
>DASRMA010000044.1:0-8590 GCA_035648155.1 Desulfosporosinus sp. | reverse complement strand
CAATAAAACTCTTCTTTCATACGAGGACCGATTTATTTTCTTACAAGGAGGTATTTTATATGGCTAATATGGAGCTAAAGAAGATGAAATGATTGAACCTATCTCTGTAACATTCGATAGAACTATAAAAGGAGAATACCTCTCATATGTTTCCGCAAGAATGGAATTTGTTTTGTCAGTTGATTAGACGAATAACCAACAGGAAGTTTGAGTCATGAGGTGTTAAGAAAGGGGGCTATTATATGGAGGGAATTATCAACCGATTTGAAGGAGACCATGCAATCGTAGAATTTACGGGAAGAAGAATGGTCGAAGTCTGCAAGGAATTCCTTCCCGCTGGACTCAAAGAGGGCGATGTCATTCGGTGTGACGATGGGGTCTATGTCTTTGATAAAGTAGATACGGAACGGATCAAGAAAGAGACCAAGGGGATGTTTGATAAAATGTGGGAGTAGGTGATGAAACTCTTAGGCGTAAATGTAGAAATAGCTAAAGTTGATTTATATATTGTCTTATGCTACAGTTATGCTATTAGATGCTATTAGATGCAATTTGAAATAATTATATATCAATATAGTTTTCTAGGGTTCCGCAGTTTATAACTGGCAGGTCCGAGAGAAAACGCACAGTTAAATGTGTACACGGAAGGATAAAAGCCTGGGAGATATTAGAATAATATTTCCCAGGCTTTTTTGTTTGTACTTATTTTTCAATTATGCGAAGAAATATTATCATTGTATTAATTATAATATAAAAACGCACTGAATAAGGAGTGGGAGAGGGATATTATGGAATGGTTATATTTAGCGGTGGCGGGAATTTTTGAAGTAGAGTGGGCAATTGGATTAAAATATTCAGAAGGATTTACAAAAATAACACCTAGTATATTAACTTTAGCTGGGATGATTGCAAGCTTTTATTTTCTATCATTATCTCTAAAAACACTTCCAATAGGAACTGCATATGCGATTTGGACAGGTATAGGAACTGTTGGGACTGTAATTTTAGGGACTGTTTTGTTTAAAGAACCCTTTGATATTATGCGTATATTTTGTATTGCACTAATTATTAGCGGAATTACTGGTTTAAAATTAATACAACTACACTAATAATTGTGTGTTAATAGCATAATGTGAATGGTAAACTAAACCATACCATACCATACCATTCGCATAGAACGAGTAACCGCTTCGGACGGTCTGGTGCAGTTGAGGCTTTATGGATTATTTTTTCTATGTTGGAAGGATATGAGGGGAATAGGTAGAAGGTTTAATAAGTGAATTAACTGGTGACTTAGAAAACTGTCTCGACTTAGGCACATTCAAAAAAATAACCATTCAGATGCCAGTCTAATTTGTGTCATACTTCGTCGGCATATTCACCTAAACCCAGAAATCAGAGGTCAGAAACCGGATGGTATCAGATTGAGGTATTCCTTTCTGATCTCTGATCTCTGGCCCCTGTCAACTGACATCTGGAGACGTACCTCCTTGTCTGACGTAAAATATCCATGACATCTTTGACTTGTTATTTTATTTCATATGCCTTAAGGAATGTGGGGTTACTGCTGCGTATCGTTGTGTTAGTTCGTTGTGTTAGTTCAATGAGTCACTAAAAATCCATTTAATGACCATTTTTCTTATTTTAAATATATCCTCAATGAGACGAGAGTAAGTGACACCGTTTAGATCTTATTCCATTGATCAAACGAAGGGAGATAAGACTATGGATTATAGAATAATTAAAAAAGGATCATTTAAGGTTATTGGCAAGGTAACTAAATTATCCGCGAAGTATGGCGAGCATCATATGGAGATCGCTGAATTCTGGGATGAGTGTAACACTGACAGAACAACCGAAAAAATTAATGCCATTGATAACCGTCAAAATATGCTAGGAATATGTATGAATTATAAAGAACAAATTTCTTATATGATAGCAATAGAAAATGTGAATAATCTGAGGAGCACTGAATTTGATACTAGGAAAATACCCGCTGCTACCTGGGCTGTATTTACTTCAGTAGGACCTTTGCCTAATACAATTATAGATTTATGGTCAAAGATCTTTCAAGAATGGTTTCAGGCGACTGGTTTTGAGCAAGGAAATGCACCGATGCTTGAGGTATATCCTCCTGGCAATACTTCAGCACTCGATTATAAGTGCGAAGCATGGGTACCCATCAATAACATGATACCCGTAAAAAAACCCAACGGTGTAAAGACTTGGCTAATAAATTGGGATATTGGTGAGGGGACGTTGCCTGCTTAGAGGAATAACAAACAGGGCGCTTCAGTCAGTCATGAGGTGCTTAATAAAGGGGCTATCTGAGCTTTTCTTTGAGGCATCGCTTTCATTACCTCATCCGATTTCTCAACTACCATTGCGCTTTTTGCAGCAATGGTAGTTGTAACTTGAAAAGCACAATCCCAATTCACTCTGGCTCATATTTTTTCAACAGTTGAAGAAATCTTCGTGAGACGGTATAATAAATAAGTGCATGTGTAAAGTTGCGTGTATAGTTACGCAAAGTAAACTATAAAAATTAATAACAAATATAAAAAGACGCTATTAGTCATGGCGCCTGAAACCCGGATAGTTAAAGAGTTTTAACCTACTAAAAGTTACAGTCTAACAAGTGCAACCTTGTCCGCACTCGGATGAGGTCACTGGTTCGAGACCAGTATCGCCCACAACGATTTAGATAATGGACTGTGGCATCACGCTGGAGTCCATTTTGCATTTAAATATTTATTCATGAGGTGAACTATGATTGTATCAGTTACACTAGGTCCACGCCTTCAAACTGTGGCAGCATTTGTCCCAAAGGGTGCAAATCTTGGAGACATAGGGACAGATCATGCCTATTTGCCGATAGCGCTCTATGAGACTCAGCGGATATCCAAAGCAATCGCAATTGATGTTCATGAAGGACCGTATCAATCTGCTTTAGCTGCCGTCAAAGCTCGGCATTTAGAAGCTGCCATTGATGTGCGCTTTGGTGATGGATTAATGCCGCTCGCATCCGGGGAAGTCAATGTCTTAACGTTTGCGGGAATGGGCGGAAAAACTATGTTAGACATCCTGTCTTCTCGACCGGACGTTTTAGAGTCTGTACAAGATCTTATCGTGCAACCCCAAGGAGCAGAGAGCGCTGTACGTTTGGCACTGTTAGGAGACGGATGGCGGCTTAAGTCGGAAAGGTTAGTTGAAGAGGACGACCGGATTTATGTCGTTATGGCATATTCTAAGGAAAATGGTTGGAACAGAGCCGAACTTCAAACGATTGAACATAACTGGACTCAAAGGTTACACCCCTTCCTTGAGGATGGAAATATCTTAGCGGAAGAGTTTCAAAGCCTTGTAGAGAAATTCGTTTGGCATTTTGGACCGTTTATCTTGGAAGAACGGACGAACCTCTTGATACGATATATGGACGAATACAGCAGCATGCTCGCAAGACGAATGGAGCAAATGAAAAAGTCCAATAACATCGAGGTAGTGGACAAAATCAGAGAAGTATCTAAGGAACTAGCTGTGGTGGAGGGATTGAGACTATGGCAGTAACTGCAGAGCAGGTGGCTCAGATCATAGAGAAAATAGCACCCAAATCATGGGCAGAGGATTGGGACAATGTCGGGTTACTTGTTGGATGTGGCTCTACCCCTATTGAGCGCATTCTAATCACGTTAGATGGGACCTTGGAGGTCGTAGAAGAAGCAAAAGCCTATGGTGCTCAGCTTATCGTCGCGCATCACCCCACAATTTTTCGGCCTCTAAGAAATTTGAGATCAGATAATGCCGCTGCTCGGGTCCCCCTTCGCCTTTTGCAACATCAAATCGGCTATTACGCCGCTCACACTAATCTAGATCAGTCCATATTCTCTTCGAGCCGAATACTCGGTGAGGTGTTTGGGCTGAAGGATATGAATATTTTGGAAGAGTCAGCTCCTGATCCCAGGCATCTTCTCAAGAGTGGAGAGAAACGAGGATATGGGGTGAGTGGGTATCTAGCAAAGCCTGAGAAGTTAGGGGATGTTTGGAAGCGTTTTTTGGGCTGCTTAACGCAGCCTGAAGTCTATGCACAGCCCTATGATTTAACAGGAGTACGCCTAGCAGGTTCGTTAGAGAAGGCTGTGCGGAAAGTTGCAATCGTCAATGGGAGCGGTGCTAGTTTTGTACAGAAGGCGTTGTTTAAAGGTGTAGATCTTCTCATTACCGGGGACGTTGATCATCATGCCGTCCTGGATGCCCTTGAAGGAGGCATGGTTGTTGGCGATCTCGGGCATTTTCTGAGTGAGGCCCCCATGCTTCAGGCAATGTATCATTACCTAACCTCGGAAAAGGCCCTTCAGGGGATTGAGATCCGAGTGAGTACAATAAATCGTTCGCCTTGGTTATGAGGATGGGAATAAAGGGATTTCATGGAAATTACTTCTAATACTTGACATAGGCCGAAGGATATTGTACTATTAAGTTCAAGCAATAAACTGAAAATAGATTCTTTTCAAAGAGAAGTTTACAAAACTATTTAAAAGAATTCTAATCTTTAGATTTATTTTATAACTTGAAAGAGAGGAGCTAATAAACTAATGTTTATGAATAGAACAGAACTTTTACAAAAAGAACGGGAAAAAGTATTAATAAATTTATCCGAGAATAAAGATACACGTGCTAAATGGTTAACGGCATTAATGGACATTGATGATGAAATGGAAGAGATGGAAGAGATTGCAGAGAACAAGCTTAAATCTAACTAGGTAAAACTCTCCATTTGACCAAAACTAGTTTTTCTAGTAAAATAATTAAGCGAAGCTAATCAGATGATCGCGGGGGTAAGGATCGAAAGATCGCCTCTGAGGAAAGTCCGAGCTCCATAGGGCAAGGTGCTGGGTAACACCCAGTGGGGGGAACCCCAAGGACAGTGCAACAGAGAGATACCGCCAAACAGAGGTCAGTCTTCAGAGACCAGAGGTCAGAATTAGTTGACTCAAATCTGGCATCTGGCTTCCGACGACTGACCTCCGGATTGGTAAGGATGGAAAGGCGAGGTAAGAGCTCACCGGCAGCCAGGTGACTGGCTGGCCATGTAAACCCCACCTGGAGCAAGACTGAATAGGGGAACTATGAACGGCCCGTTTTTGTTCCCGGGTAAGGTCGCTAGAGGCCGTCGGTAACGGCGGTTCGAGATAGATGATCATCACCTCCATATGGAGGGACAGAACTCGGCTTATGAGAAGCTTCGCATTATCTTTTATCTGAACATGCTCAAGGGGCGACCGTTACGGTTGCCCCTTGTCTTGGTGAACAGCCCTTGACGTATTAGTGCCTATAATTAAGAGAAAGGGAGTAATTAGTATGAGCAGAAACAGCGTTGGCGCAGGTATTGGTATTGGTAATATTATTGCAATAGTTATATCCTGGAGTGTAAATCACTCCGTACTATGGGCGTTAATACACGGAGTTTTAGGTTGGCTATACATAGTATACTATGTCTTATTAGTTAGGTAGAGCTGTAGTCATTTCATATAAGGTTTAATAGGCATACGATATGAATCAAAAGGTCAAGTGAAGATTGGAGAAAATGTCTAATATTTCAAACAAAATATTTTCTCCAAGCATGGAAAGTTGCAACCTTTTCTTGAATAAGATATGATAATCTAAATTAGAATCGTTGAGTCATTCTAACTGATTTGTATACGCGTAGATACAATTAAATAGCGTATATAAATGAGCCACTCAATATCTTTTTGGAGTCATACAGACAAGAAAAAGGAGCGTGTGTTGGATGCAACTACAGGACTTTGGGCGAGGTGCGAGGATCGAATTATCTAAAATGGCCAAACTACTCGGAATGAAGTTTATCGGTTATAATGCAAAGGCTCAAGAGGTATCGTTGGAGGTTCAAGGTAAAGGGGTTACCTATCCCTTGGAAGAATTTGTCCAACATTATGAAAATATGTGTCCGCAAAGCGTATGCCCGACCGCTTAAACTTATATTAATTCTACTTAACTTAGAAACATCATAAAATGAATAGCAAAAGGATCTCTCACCAAGTGCAGTGGGAGATCCTTTTGCATGAAAACCATTATTGCTTTTGATAAAAGAAAGAGGAGACCGACTTAAGACCTAGTTGGTTCATCCCAAAGAGATGTTCGGTGCTGCCTGTAAATAGAATTCCGCCCGGGCGTAAGGAGTCTGTAAATTTTTTGTACAAGATTTCTTTAGCTTCATCCGTAAAATAAATTACAACATTTCGACATGCGATAAAATCAAAGCCAGACTGGAAGCGATCCGTTAGCAGGTTCTGGTGCTGGAACGTAACCTGCCGTTTAACCAGATCTTTGATTTGATAGCCACTGTCTAATGGGGTGAAATATTTTTGCAAGATTTCGGGAGGAGTGCTCGCAAAATCATTTTGTTTATAGAGACCATCTTTGGCCTGCTTTAAGACATTGACATCAATATCCGAACCCAAGACGGTAAACTTGTCAGCTGGGAAAAAGTCCATCATGGTCATGGCTAAGGAGTAGGGTTCCTGGCCGCCTGAACATCCGGCACTCCAGATCTTCAGAGGTTTTTTACTCTGAAGGAGTAGGGGGATCATTGTTTCCCGTAGCGTTTTCCACTGGTTAGAATCTCTAAAGAATTGAGAAACGTTAATGGTTAGATGTTTGAAGAAGGCGTCATACAAGACAGGGTCAACGTTCAGGGCTTTCAGAAAATCTGCATAGGCTGGGTATCCATGGGAGTTCATGAAGCTAAGGATTCGCCGTTGCATTTGGTTTTGCTTATAAAATTTAAGATCAAGGCCGCTTTTAGGGTGAAACGACTTAACAAATTCTTCGTAGGTATTTGGCATGGAGGGATAGGCCAAAGTGGTTACACCTTCTTTCTAATAAGGAAATATTAACATAATATATGCAAAATAGAAGATATCTGTGGTCCGTTAGCGAATACATCTAGGGTATAATCTCTTATGCGAAGAGGTCAATGATTAAGCCTCGAATTTCATCGATTTTGGTCAGTACTTCCAGGGGCTTGGCTTGCTGATCAAGGAGCTGTTTTCCTAACTCATCTAATGCGTGATCGATTTTGGCAATTCTTGCCATGACCTTGGGCCGCCCTTGCGAATCCCAAGACGACTCATCCTGCATTTTTCGGCTTTGGCCAAAGGTTGAACGAAGGAAGGATTTAACCATATCCCGAAAATCTTTAAGATCACGGAGCGAAAGTGTAACAGACAACTTCTTTCCCTGTGCTCCAAGGCGGCTGAGGAAGGATTGGAGCTCAATACGCTGAATTTTTTGGGTCTGAGATAAGACACCGCTAAACTCACTGCTTCGATCTAGGGAGCTTTGAGAATCAAGATTTGGAGCTGAGATTTGATGTGGGCCATCGATGCGTATAGACATAGTCATACTCCTCTTAGAAAGGATTAAAATGCAGACGCGCAGAGTGTTTTTAAAAGTATTGCTGGGTCTTGGAGCAATTGCCTTGCCGTGGAGTCTTTTGCCCACTCGTTTTGGAGAGACTTTAAAAAATAGGTTAGGACATCCCCCTATAGAATTATTGCTACTGACAAAGACCAAATTACATAATGGTCTCGAAGAAGAAAACCTGAGTCGAACTGCCATGGATGATATTTCCGCTTTGACCGTTGCTGAGATGCAAGGCCGTAGAGCGGGAGCCATAGGAGAAATCCGAGCGGCAGAGTATTTGACGTCCCAATTAAGCATGCTCGGCTTAAAGCCAATGGGAGACCACTTAACCGGGTTTACCCATGTATTTACGATCCCTCCGGTTTCGGAAAATAGGATTAATGGCCGCTTAACGTTTAAAGCTGGGGGGAACAATCCCTTAAGAACACCGAGTGTCAATCTCTTAGGGGGGCTAATGGGGGAGAAACCTGAGGAAGTTATTCTGCTTTCGGCCCATTACGATCACTTGGGGATTTTCCAAGGACAGGTATACCCTGGGGCCAATGATAACGCCTCCGGCGTAGGGTGTGTTCTGGAAGTCATGCGGCGAATACTACGGGAAGGAAATACCCCCAAACGTACGATTGTGCTTGCTTTCTGGAGTGCTGAAGAGATGGGATTTGTGGGATCTCAGGCTTTTGTCCGCTCTGCCACGTTTCCCCTTCAGCAGATCCAGGCAGTACTGAATGTCGATACGGTGGGTAATGGCAAAATCGGGGAGTTTGCGCTCTGGGCAGACGGCGATAACTTGGCCTTCAGGGCCACGCGCCAAGCAGCAGCCGGGGCGGGTGCCAGTGCGCAAAAGATATCACCAGCAGGCCATAATAGTGATTCGATTAGTTTCGCGTCCGCAGGTATACCAGCAGTGACTCTCATAGCGCGAGACTGGCTCTACAAAAATCACACATCAGAAGACAGGATCGCAATAATAAAGCCCGAACAGATTCAATTGGCCACAGAGATTGTCTACCAGGCAGTTCGCGCTTTGGCATTCTAAGGGTTTATCTTACAACTGGAACAGTTGGGGCAGAAATAGGAGTCAAGTTACTGGGCTCGGTTAGGTCATATTTAGTGCGAAGTATTAGCAGATCAATCCGACGGTTTTTCC
>DASRMA010000043.1:0-4914 GCA_035648155.1 Desulfosporosinus sp. | reverse complement strand
AGGATTACTGAAAAAAAAGCCATAAAACCTGCGACCATAAGTACGGTAGTAATACTCTGTTTGATAGCATCACTAATAATTTGCCCTAGAGCGCGGTTGTCTTTGGCTTGAGCGTCTTTCATCTCTTGCCAAGCTCGTTTGAACGAAGGTAACCGGTTTGAATGACGAGGACCAGGTGTTACTCGGTAAAAACGAAAAAGGAACCCAACCAGCAAGTTGGCAATATAAATAGAACTTGTAATAATTATGCCGAGAGCAGGTTTACCTAACATGCCTGAGGCGACGGCTCCAAACATGAATCCGGGGCTGGGGTTATTGGTAAAGGCTAAGAGCCGTTCCCCTTCTACGCGTGTAATCTCTCCAGCCTGGCGAAGCCTGGCGGTTAGTACTGCACCCATTGGGAAGCCAGACGTGTACCCCATAGCTACAACAAAGGCGGCCTTGCCAGGAAGGCGGAAAATAGGCCGCATGAACGATTCAAGAAGAACTCCCAGGAAATGAACAAAACCTGCGGCCATTAGCAACTCGGAGAGAATAAAGAAGGGGAGCAAAGCGGGGAGGACATAACGTGACCATAAGATTAACCCTTCGCCTGCAGAGCTAAGCACGTCTTGGGGATACATAAACATACCTAGGGCTAGTAGGCTTAAGGCTACTACCCGGGCAACGGTGGACATGTACAGATCACCTTCCTTCACCTTGCTTCATAATTCATATGGAACAATGCTAGGACTTAGAAGTTAGTTTCTATGGCATATCCAATATCCTGGTAATTTTCGGTTCGGCCGTGCTGAAGAGACAATTCGTTTTTGAAGGAATATAGCATTGGCGAAATCTTCTGAAATCAGGAGAACAATGACGTAAAAGTTGAAAAAACATAGAATTTTGTGCTACACTAAAGACGGATATGTTAAAGTATTTGAAATTGGAGTAAGTGAACTCGTTCAACTAAAGTTGAACATCGAGACTTCGGTGGGGGAGTCTACCCCCACCGAAGCAGAGTGACGGGTACCACTCCCACTTGTAGAAGTGGCAGTCTAACGATTGATTAATAACTTAAGTGGGAAATATCACAAACCATACAATAGAAAATCTTAAATAGTATTATAAAGGGGGCAAATAAAATGAAGATTCTTGTTCTTAACTGTGGAAGTTCTTCACTTAAATATCAGGTAATTGATATGGATACTAGAAATTCTATCGCTAAAGGATTGGTAGAACGTATTGGAAATCAGGGGGCTGTACTTACGCATTGTTCTGCTTTGCTACAAAAAGAAGTTATTAAGACAGTAATTGAAAATCATACCAAAGCGATCCAGCTAGTGCTCCAGCAATTAGTATCCGGTGAATCCGCAGCCATTAAAGATTTAAAGGAGATATATGCCATAGGGCATCGTGTGGTTCATGGGGGGGAGAAGTTCGCGAAATCCGTAATAATCGATGCTACAGTCATGGAAGCCCTCAAGGAATGTATCGAGCTGGCGCCACTTCACAATCCTCCCAATATTGCCGGAATTAAAGCGTGTCAGAAAATGATGCCTGGAATACCTCAAGTGGCTGTTTTTGATACCGCCTTCCATCAAACGATGAGCCCTTCAAGGTATATCTATGGATTACCCTATGAGTATTATGAAAAATACGCGATAAGAAAATATGGCTTCCACGGGACATCTCATAAGTTTGTCAGTCAACGCGCTGCAGTCCTTCTCAAAAAACCAATTGAAGAGCTCAAAATCATTAGTTGCCACCTAGGTAACGGTGCCTCTATTGCTGCGATCAAGGGGGGGAGATCGGTCGATACATCAATGGGCTTTACTCCCTTGGATGGACTTATGATGGGAACGCGTTCAGGAGCTTTAGATCCGGCGGTTGTGACTTACATTATGTGTAGAGAGAACTTTACTGTCGATCAGATGAATGATTTTCTAAATACTAAATGTGGCGCATTAGGGGTTTCAGGGATAAGCAGTGACTTCAGAGACATAGAAGTGGCGGCGGAACAAGGAAGTTCTCGGGGGCAACTGGCGTTAGATATTTTCGATTATGACGTTAAGAAGACAATTGGTGCCTATGCCGCTGTAATGGGCGGAGTGGATGCTCTTATATTTACGGCAGGGGTCGGTGAAAACTCAGCGAGTATGAGAGCAGCTGTTTGTGATAATATGAGTTATCTTGGCATAGAACTTGACCTGGAGAAAAATAAAGTACGGGGCGAAGAGCTGGATGTTTCCAAGACGAACGCACGTTGCCGAGTTCTTGTAATTCCGACAAATGAGGAACTTATGATTGCGTTGGAGACAGTTGCCTTAACAAGGTAGTTGCTCAATGCATCAGTACCCCTTGACAAAGAAAAATATGCCAACTATAATGATGGATGTGTATTGGGGTGGATAATATGAAAGTGAATGTAGGCCAGGTTCGTTACAGGGAAGGTGAAAGTGTTCAATTTGAGTTAATGGAAGACTATTCATCCTTCGATTTGGGAACAGAAGCCCTCTCGTTTCAAGCACCGGTACATGTTCAACTTCAGGTGAACTACACAAACAAAGCTATGCAGGTTCACGGAAACATTCAAACTGAACTTAAAGCGGCTTGTGGGCGCTGTCTGGAAACGTACGCATATCCATTGAGTCTCTCCTTCCAAGACAAATGGGTTTTTCGAGCGGAGGCAACAGAAGATCTGTTAGAGACAGCACTCATTTTGGACAAAGATGAGGTTGAGATCACGGAACGCATTTTTGAACAAATTGTGTTAGCGTTACCCATGAAGCTAATTTGTTCAGCAGAGTGTCAGGGATTATGTCCAACCTGTGGTACAAATCGCAATCTTACCCCGTGTCATTGCGGGGAGGACGACATAAACCCTCGATTTGCGGCACTACGTAAGTGGCAATCCAATGACTAATAAACTTTAGAAACCTAAAGGGGGTGTAACTTTATGGGTGTTCCGCAACATCGCCAATCAAAATCCAGAGTACGTAAACGTCGGGCAATGTGGAAGCTAACTGCCCCAAACCACATCGAATGCCCCCAATGCCATAAACCGAAAATGCCTCATTATATATGCCCTAGCTGTGGGTATTATAATTCTAAGGTAGTTATTGCAGTCGGGGAATAAGGTTTAGGCACATGAAAGAAAATAACTAGGCTGGGGCATACTGACTGGCTATTTTTTGAATGTGCCTCAGTATGCAAAAACAAAGAACTCTTTTCTAAAGAGTTCTTTGTTTTTATATTCTATAGGTTGAGGTAATGGCATCGTGCCCTATAATGCATATTCCATCAACACTCGACAGGGTTATTTCTTGAAAAGTTACCTAGGATAGTTTATAATTGTGACCAGGTCACAAATTCTCGGTTGGATGTTTGTTGTTCGAACCTAGGATGGTAAGCCGCGATGTAGAGTGGATATTCGCTAGATATTGTAATCGGGAAATTTCGAGTAGGATAAGAAATGGTGATATAGATGGTGCGTACTAGTAAAGGGGAGCGTCGTAAGATATTAGGACAAGTGCTCTCCAAACATCCGTTCTTTACTGATGATGAGCTGGCGGAAAGGTTCAAGGTGAGCGTTTCAACCATTCGTTTAGATCGTGGAGAATTAGGGATTCCTGAACTACGGAAACGAACTAGGGCAGTGGCCCAGGAAGCATACTCAACGTTAAAGTCGTTAGATGACCAGGAACTGATCGGGGAGTTGCTAGAACTTGTTATTGGTGAGAGAGCCTGTTCAACGTTAATAATTGATGAGAGTATGGTTTTGGCCAAGGCAAGAGTTGCGCGTGGGCATTATTTATTTGCCCAAGCAAATTCCCTGGCAATTGCTTTAGTAGACGCCCCTATGGTTTTGACGGGAAGTGTCGAGCTGAAATTCATAAGACCAGTTCAGTTGGGTGAAGTTGTCGTGGCTGTGGGTAAAGTGCTCAAGAGAAAGCAAAATAAATATTGGGTTCAAATATCTGTACATGTTGGTACGGAGGAAGTGCTACGAGGTAAGTGGGTAATATTTAAAATAGATCGTTTGGATGTACGGGAAACGGAGGGGAAATAGATGAGAATTTCGGTGGATGCCATGGGTGGAGATTATGCCCCTGAGGAGATAATAAGAGGGACGATGCTGGCTGCAGAAACATGGCCAGATCTGCACCTTATCCTAGTAGGGCAACAAGAACTGATTCTACCTTTTTTCATAGGCGCAAAACCTACTAATATTGAACTGGTCGAAGCGTCCGAGGTGATAGGGATGGACGAGCACCCCGCGAAAGCTGTTCGTAAGAAAAAGGATTCTTCGATAGTGGTCGCGACTAAATTGGTTAAGCTTGGCGAGGCTGATGCCGTCGTAAGTGCAGGTAATACAGGTGCTCAAATGGCTGCTGCGCTCCTAGGGTTAGGGCGTATCAAGGGAATTGAACGACCGGCTATTGGGACCGTCCTGCCGACTGCCGAGGGGGGAAAACTCATCCTCGATGTAGGAGCTAATCTGGACGCGTCACCAGAGCAACTCTATCAATACGCTCTGATGGGTAGCATCTACGTAGAAAAAATATTAGGAATTCCAAATCCGCGCGTTGGGTTACTAAACATAGGGAGTGAGGAAGGAAAAGGAAACGAACTAACCCAGAAAGCTTATTCTTTACTTAAAGTGGCTCCGGTTAATTTCATTGGGAATATAGAGGGACGGGATGTGCCCTATGGGCGTGCTGATGTGGTCGTTTGTGATGGGTTTGTCGGGAATGTTTTGCTTAAAACAGCGGAAGGCTTGGCTGGAGTATTGTTCCAGCTGATTAAGGAGAAAATTACTTCCAACATAGTCCGCAAGCTAGGTGCGTTGGCGGTAAAACCGGGTTTAAAAGAGATCGATCAGATGATGGACTATGCTGAGTATGGTGGTGCTCCTTTACTAGGCGTTAACGG
>DASRMA010000042.1:0-8355 GCA_035648155.1 Desulfosporosinus sp. | reverse complement strand
GGTATGTTGAGAATAGCCTCGAAGTTCCATTTCAAAGATCATCTTTTGATGATGAGGAAGATTAGGAGGGAGAACTAGGGATTTTTGATACATAAAAAATCATCCTTTCTGCATTACTAGTATTTGGCAGAAAGGATGGTATCATGAATTAAGGAACTTAGTTCATTCGAGAAAAAGCCACCGCGCAGCGGTTTAGTACAATATATCTTGTAAATATAGTCGCCACAGCGGTAAAATTTATGGGGGGGAAGAAATAATGAGATCTTCAAAATTAAGTTTTCCCATTATTTTTGCTTTGATTTTTATCATGTGCAGTACTATTTTTTTAATATTTGGTACTCCTTGGAGTTATTATAATTATAAAAATAAATTTCATACATATCTGGATAATAAATATCACAAAGAATTTGTTATCGGGAAAATTTCCTATGATTATTTGCACGGAAAATTATTTAGTGCTAATGCATATGCCATAAATCAACCTGATATATGCTTTTATGTTGGACAAAATTATAAGACAAAAGAAATTGAGGATGGCTATCCTTTTGAAATGTGGCAATATCAAGCGAGGAAAGATCTAGCTCCAATTTTAGAAAAATTCTATCCAGATATTAATTATTCTGTTACAATTTCACCAATAAATGATAAATCTATTTTTGAGGAGTCTGAGATACCTAATTATATAAATTGTACAATGATACTCCTTGGCGTTTCGATGACTAATTTTGAGGTCACTGATTATAATCAATTGAACGAGATTAAAAAGGCATATCTGTTATTGGCAATCCTGAAGAAAAAAGGTGTAAACCTAAGTAATTTTAGTATAAGCTATAAAAATAAGACTATAAACTTAAAATACTATGATATTAATTTGATAAACGATTTAAATGATATAAAAAAATATTTAGTTGATTATAAATGATTCACTGCTGAAAACCGGGGCATTTCTTCGTCTCCCTCATTGGCAGCCATTAAGCAGCAGCACTTTTTTTATCGTTCCATGCCCATATCCTTAGTAGGCATCCCCTTCGCCGTCGCATTCCCCCCCTGTCCACCTGGTCTTTTTGAGCGAAATTACCTTTGGCATAGATCTACGTTCTGCGGATGTTTCTCCTGCATTCGGTCAACGATTCACGCACGATCATCTCGACTTGTCCGAAAATGTCTCTCGTCGTGATCAGGAAGCTTCACCCTGGCATCATGCCTCGATGAAATTTCCACAAACGATTTATATTGAGTGTCGGATAAAGCTTTTGTGTACTTGTATTCTCGAATTAGACCATCTCGTAACTGTTCACATTCGTTGGTGTATCTAATTTGCGTCTGTTTTTCTCCTTTTAGGTCAATTATCTTGTCTTGAAGATACGCCACCCTGTCTGGTATCTCTTCCGGTACAAGGTTGTAATCAGCTTTCAATCGTTTAATGAGCGTTTGCGTGACGTCATTCGTTGTGTTACATTCAGCTAATCTCTGTATCCACTGGGAGAGTGGGCTTGTAGCGTTTATGGATAATAGGGGCATCAGTTAAGGGCTAAAAGACGTCCCGATTCCATCACTGACGGACACTTTAGGGACTTTTATAGACCTAGTAACTCAACTTTACATATTCCTTACTATAGGACTCAATGGACACATTGTATAGTGGGGGCTAGTTCTCTTTTCTAGTACATGATTTAGGGCCCCCATAAAGGATAGGAGGCCACAGAAGGCGAAGAGGGTACAAATTGCCCCAACAAAGAAATGTTGATCAATAGAAGCTAGCGTGAGCGAACATTATGCTCCGGTGTCAAAAACAGAGGAATAGGTTAGTTGCTACTTTACATAATGTTATATGACTCACAAGGAGGAATATAACCGTCATGGTGGATAAAGATATTATACAGCGAAAGCTACCTTTACACACCCCAAGTGATTAAGGATGATATCATTTGGGGGGGTTAGTATGTCCAGGTACCACCATTTCTGGTATTGGGTCGCCAAACGCAAAAGCATCTAATTTCTCACGAAGATTAGCTGCTTTTGCGTTTGTTAGTCTTTAGAAGGGTTTAAACAGAATAATGGAGATTTGAGGTTATTGAAAGGACACGTTAATGGCTCAAACAACGTCCACCTTCCACAAGGAGACGAACCGCATTATAAGAGAGGGGTTATAAAGTTGACTGAAAACATAGAGCCTAAAAATGGGGAAATACTTTTTTACACCACAGATAAAGGCAATATCAATTTAAGGGTATTGTTTTCTGGAGAAACAGTTTGGCTTTCACAACCACAGATGGTGGAGCTATTTGAATCGAGCAAATCTAATGTCAGTGAACACATAAAACATGTTTTTGATGATTGCGAATTAGAGGAGAATGCAGTTGTTCGGAATTTCCGAACAACTGCAGCAGATGGCAAAAAATATAATGTGAAACACTATAACTTCTCTACCTTCAGGACTGGATTACACCATTCTCAATGGTGTAATAGTATGGGCTAAGGGAAAACTCCTAAGTTCCCAAATGGGTCAGCTCATTAGGAGCTAGAGGTGTTTTCCGAAATATGAGCTGTTAAATGGAAACTACCATTGGGAATGCTACTGTAAACGAAACAGGGGGCTGATATAAAATGTTCAATGCCTACCTAATGGCTGCTATATAAATTTAATTAAAAAATGGTATAATATTAAAGTTTCTACAAACTTTACATTTGATTGTCAGGATAGATGGAGTAAAAATGATTAACTTTAAAAAAATTGAACTAAGCGACAAGAAATGGATGGAAGCCTTTCTTGACATAGCTGATCTGCGGGGCGGCCATCAAAATTTTACAAACATGTTTGCATGGTCTGAAACCTATAACTATCTTGTTGCCCAAGTTAATGGTTACCTTGTAGTCAAAGGCCTTCTCAATGACTCACCTTATTATTTTTATCCTGCGGGATCGGGTAATATCGAGACTGTATTTGAGGTTATGCAACAAGACGCGGCTTCCTGCGGTCATGAATTTGTATTGCTCGGAGTATCTCCTGAGGATATGGCTGTGATGAATCGCGTGTTTCCTGATCGCTTTGAGTATAAAGAAATGCGGGATAGCTATGATTATGTGTATATTGTGGACAAGCTAGTCACTCTGTCGGGGAATAAGCTTCACTCTAAACGGAATTATATCAACAGATTCAAGAAGGAAAATCTTGACTGGAATTTTGAACAGATATCTTTAGAAAATTTAGCTGATTGTTGGGAAATGAACCAAGAATGGTGTAGAATTAATTCCCCTAATGAGTCTGAGCTTGCTAAAGAATGCTGCGCAGTGCGTCGTTGCTTTAACCATTTTGCCGCGCTTGGTTTAGAGGGCGGACTTATTCGTACAGAAGGTAGAGTGATTGCCTTCACGATGGGAGAAAGATTAAATTCAAACACTTATATCACTCACATTGAAAAAGCCTTTAGTGCGATAGCGGGTTCGTATCAAATGATCAACCGCGAATTCGCTGCTTTTATTCAAAAGAACTATCCCAAACAGATTTATGTGAACCGTGAAGAGGACATGGGCTTTGAGGGGTTAAGAAAGGCTAAGTTGTCCTACCATCCTGAAAAGATGGAGGAAAAATACTTTGCAATATATTCCGAATAATAAAGTCGTTTTCTTAGATGAGGCCGATGAGATTGAAGCTAAGCTAGTTGAAGTTAGACTGGCTCAGCAAGGCGATGTCATTGACCTCAAAGAGATTTGGAAACGTTGCTTTGGAGATCTTGACAGTTATATTGATTTCTACTATACCCATCGGTACAAAGCAGACGAAACCGCGGTATTGCTTTGTGATGGAAAGATACGGGCTATGCTTACGATGATCTCTGTGAGAACCGTGTTCCCTGATCAGCAAAGCGTTAATACAACCATGCTCTACGGTATTGCAACCCACCCTGACGATCAGAACAGAGGTTTAGCCACTCAATTAATAGATTTTAGTCACCGTTATCTAAAGGCTAGGAAGAATGAGCTTTGTGTCTTAGTTCCAGCCACAATGCAGCTTTTTAACTATTATCGCAGGCAGGGATACGAGAATGGATTCTATATTCGGGAGTCTTTACTTAGCCGTGATAGGGTAGATCGTTTGCCAATCGTTCGATCGCGCCCATGTAGGATGTTATCAATCACTCCCGAAGCGTATAATCGTAGAAGAAATAACCAACTTAGCGGCAGACTCTTTATCATGTATCAGGATGAGGACATCGCCTATCAGAAAAAGTTGTCACAACAGTCTGGAGCGGACATCTATGCTCTAGACATTGAAGAGATTCAGGGTTGCTTAACGGTTGAGAGAATATCTTCGGACAAGGTGCTCATCAAAGAAATCTTACTGCCTGAGGATTGTATTAATGTTGCTCTAAAACAGATAGTAAAATACCTGTCTGCAAAGGAATATATTGTGCGCACACCTCCCTATCTGGGCGAGAAACTAGGAGGCTCAATTCGCCCGTTCGGAATGACTAGGGTAGAGGGCGAAAATGATAGGGTGATAACCCCTGAAGATCTAGGATATTTGGGGTTGGCCTTCGATTAGTTAGAATCGGGTCCCATGGTATATCCAATCCATTAGATGAAAAATGCACACGCACGCATAAATCCCATGTGAATACCCTATAGTAAAATTCTAAGAATAGGGGTATTGACATGGGATTTAAAATCGAAGTTGAACCAAATGTACACGTTGATCAAAACGGCTCAGATTAGAATCCCGTCGCAGTGATCGAGCTCATGTTGAATGATCTGTGCAGGAAGGCCGTTAAAGTTCTGCTTGTGCTGCTTGAAGTTCCGACCCCAGAACTCTACTTCAATGGACTGATAACGGGTCGTTTTTCGCACGCCGTCCAGTGACAGGCAGCCCTCCTCAGTTTCATACGGACTGGTACGCTTTGTGATGACGGGATTGATCATGGGTAGGTTCATCGGCCCGATGCTAAACGCGATGATGCGCTTATTGACACCGATCATGTTAGCCGCCATGCCCACACACCGATCTGCATTGGCTCGTAACGTATCCAGGAGGTCATCTACCACCAGCATATCCGCCCTGGTTGCCGGAACAGATTTCTGGCTTAAAATAATGATGTCTCTACAAATTGATCTGATCATAACTCGATGATCCATCCTTCCGGAGCCTCTACATCGCCGTACTGAATACCTGTTAGATGGTCATAAAGCTTCTTGGTAACGGGTCCCACCGCGGTTTCGCTGTTGAAGGTGAAGGTCTTCTTACCGTTGGTTAGACTGCCTATGGGAGAAATGACCGCAGCGGTACCGCAGGCACCTGCTTCTACAAACTCCTCCAAGTTGTTAATATAGACGTCTCTTTCCTCCACCTTCATCCCAAAGACCTTCTCCGAAATATAAAGCAGAGAGAGCTTCGTAATGCTCGGCAGGATCGAGGGAGACGTTGGAGTGACAAAGACATTGTCCTTCGTAATGCCGAAAAAGTTTGCAGTCCCAACCTCTTCGATCTTCGTGTGGGTTTTAGGATCTAGGTAGACGCAATCAGTATAACCTTCCTGGGCAGCTAACTCATGAGGTAAGAGACTGGCCGCATAATTCCCGCCTACTTTGACCGCTCCGGTTCCGTAGGGTGCAGCTCTGTCGTACTCGGAAACCATCAATTTAATCATGGACATGCCACCTTTATAATACGGACCGACCGGTGTGACGTAGATACAGAAGATATATTCCGGAGCTGGTATGACGCCGACGTTATCGCCAACGCCAATCACAAAGGGCCTTATGTATAGTGTCGCGCCAGAGCCATACGGAGGAACAAACGCTTCGTTGGCTTTGATAACTAGTTTAACAGCTTCAATAAACTTCTCTATCTGAATCTCTGGCATGAGAAGTCTCCTACAGCTTTCCTGCATGCGCTTCGCATTCTCGTCGGCCCTAAAAAGCCCGATGGCGCCATTCTTTCTTCTATAGGCTTTCAAACCTTCAAAGCATTGCTGGCCATAGTGAATGGCAGTGGAGCCCATACTAATGGTCAAGGTGTTTTCCTTAACCAGCTTTCCTTCATCCCAGGCGCCATCCTTCCAGTAGGACACATAATTTGCATGGGTCTTTCGGTATGAGAATCCTATATTTGCCCAATCGAGATTTGCAGTATTTGACATCAGACTTCCTCCTTGGTTTTTCCATAAAGTTTTTTTAATGTTCATTATAAGATATTATATATAATATCACGCAAAAGATTAAAATAAAGCATCATGGTCTGTTTGATGCGTTGTTAAAATGGAAACGACCATTGGGAATGCTACTGTAAACGAAACAGGAGGCTGATATAAAATGTTTAATGCCTACCTAATGGCTTTTATAGCCATGGTGTTTTGGGGAATTGCTCCGATCTTTGGGAAATTGGGGTTAGGTGATACGCCACCGTTAGCGGCACTCACGATTTGCAGCCTAATTATTAGTTCAATCCTAGTGATAACGGTGACTGTCGCAGGGCAATGGGGAAATGTCGCCGGAGTGACGGCAAAAAGCACGACCTACATTGCGCTCGAAGGTATTTGCGCTGCACTTCTCGGTCAACTGGCTTATTATTACGCGTTAAAGGTCGGTGAAGTCGGACGAGTCGCTCCGATTGTTGCTGCATTTCCACTAGTGGCTTTGTTTATAGGCGTAGTGTTTTTGGGTGAACAGATCACTTTTTATAAAGTGATGGCGTCATGCCTAATTGTTGCCGGGATTTTTCTTTTGAAATATTGAAGGAGAATAAATGAGTGGTTGTTGGGACGCTGGAAGCCCATATTAAAGGATTTTACGTTGAGCGTGTTATGGAATTACTGGAAGGAGAGATTAGCGATGACGAACAAGAAGCTTGATTATTACTTGGGACTCCCCTACAAGTATACGATTTATCCGGCTGAAGAAGGAGGCTACGTCATTGAAATTTCTGATTTGCCCGGATGCATCAGCCAAGGTGAAACAGCTGAAGAGGCACTTGTCATGATAGAAGATGCAAAGCGCGGTTGGTTAGAGGTTTCATTAGATCAGGGAATAGAAATTACTGAACCGTCTCGTCTTAGAAGTGATTTTTCCGGCAAGTTCAACATTCGGGTGCCAAAATCACTTCATAAAGTATTAGCAGACAAAGCCAAGGAAGAAAATATAAGTTTGAATCAATTCATTCTTTATCAATTATCTCAAGGCGTAGGCTATAAGGGATAGTGTTTGAGTACCACAAGCTATTTCAAGAAACACAGGGGGCACTTCACTCGAAGTACTCCCTGTTAAGTACACAGTGAAAGTAATGATCGAGGGAACGTCCCCCGAACGTCGTACGCTCCATTAAAGGGTGGTGCACATAAAAAAATCACTCTGATAATCGCCTGAGAAATTTTGCCTTTGTGGTGAAAGTCAGACGATTATTTGGTATAATATGAAAGTAGGGTAGTTATTTGATTAATCAGCAACCAACAGTGAGTCTAAGCTCTGGGGAGTTAAAAGAGATAGTATTATTATAGTAAAGAAGAGAGGGATAACAAACTTGGGAAATGAAATACCCTATCATAACAAGGATGTTATCTAAAAAAAGTAACATGGTATAATGGGATATACAAAAAATGAGGCGGTGTATTTAATGAAATGGGAGGAAGTTAGAAAAATATATCCTGATAGGTTTGTAAAAATTCAGATATTAAAAGCTCATATTACAGATAGCGTACGATACATTGATGATATGGCCGTTATGCAGTCTTTTGACGATGAGAGGGACGCAACAAGAGAGTTGGTACGGGCAAAAGAAGACGTCCTAGTTTATCATACTGGTAACAAAAAGCTTGAAGTACCTATCAAACAAATATTTGGATTCAGAGGAGCAGTCTAATGAATATGAAGTTTCAAGATGGGCTTTTGTTTACCTCTATCCAAATATCTTTTCGAGGGAAAACAAAAATAATTAAAAATATTGTAATTGACACTGGAGCTGCTGAAACATTAATATCACCGGATGCAGTTGAAGATATAGGAATTTTTGCTGAATTAGAAGACAGCGTGAATTCATTCTATGGCGTTGGAGGAAGTTTACATAACTTTTTTTCTAAAAATGTTAAGCAAGTAAAATTGGGTGAAGACAGTTTAGAAGATGTTAAAATAGATTTTGGAGTTATTGACCCAAATGGCACTATTAATGGATTGTTAGGACTGGATCTGCTTATAAAGTTAGGGGCTGTTATAGATCTGAAAAAATTATCTCTAACATTAGATGCATAGTGATTGAAAGAAGGCCTCCCGTCCGCTAACCGATAGAATGACCATGAACTGCTTCCGACACCCGAACAAATCATCAATGAAAACAACGTTAAGGAGTGAACCCTAGGAGAAATCCAG
>DASRMA010000041.1:0-8836 GCA_035648155.1 Desulfosporosinus sp. | reverse complement strand
GCAGTTGAAGAAATTGTTTTTGGAGAGAATGGTCTAATAAAAGCAGCTAAAGCTGGACAAATTGTGATTGACTGTAGCACAATTTCACCGAATACAAGTATTAAGTTAGCTCAAGAGTTAGGAAAGCTGGGAGTTGAGGTCTTGGATGCTCCTGTAACAGGGAGTGAACCTCAAGCGATTGAGGGAATACTAACCTTTATGGCCGGTGGTAAAAAGGAAATTTTTGAACAATGTATGCCTCTGTTCGAAGCTATGGGTAAAAATGCTTTTTACATGGGAGAAAGCGGAGCCGGGTCTTATACAAAATTGGCCAATAATACCATGGCGGCGATCAACCTTCTTTCCCTGACAGAAGCAATAACAATGGCGACCAAGGCAGGAATCGATCCTGAACTGTTTATTGAAGTGGTTAGCGGTGGGGGAGCGCGCAGCGGTATGATAGACAACAAAGCGCCTAAGATCCTAAACAGAGATTTTCACCCCAATTTTGCAACAGCACTCATGTATAAAGATTTGGGATTGGCCACGAACATTGCGGCCCAACTACAAGTGCCAGTACCTGTACTTTCTCTCGTGAAGGAAATGTTGCAAATGGCAATTCTAAAAGGGTATGCCAATGAAGATATGTGCTCTGTTATTAAATGCTACGAGGAGTGGGCGGGAGTCGAAGTAATAAAGAGTTGAGGTGTGAGTGAACAATAGGTAGACCTAGACAAAAAGCTTATCCGATGGCAGAGGTGCCTTCGGATAAGCTTTTTAGTGGAGTTTCGAGTTTATCTCTAACACTTTCTGCACTTGAAGGAAGGCTGTCAACAAGTTCTAAACGATAAACATATTCGTTTGGTATTCCTTGTTCAAATTCATATCTACAAAATCCGACGCAAACGAAGTGGGAGTGGTACCCCGTCACTCTGCTTCGGTGGGGGTAGACTCCCCCACCGAAGTCTCGATGTTCAACTTTAGTTCAACGAGTTCACTTTTCTATGCAACTTTAAGCTTATTAGGAAGGTGCAACTATAAGGAAAAAGCTCGCGCAATACAATATATGGTAAAAATTATTTTTTACCGTCATAGACTCCGATAACGAACAGTACTTTAAGTAGCTGAAATTTCATGGTTTGTGGACAGAGCTTACCTCGTTTATTTTGAAGATCCCAAACCCAGTTTTCTACGATAGTCTATAATTGCACCCAAGGGTTGGATGGGGACTTATATTTCTGACGTTTTTAGGATATAATAACATATAATATTAAATTAGTCGGAGGATGTTATGAAATATATTAACCGAAGTATAGAAACTACCATCGATAAAGCCGCTAAAATATTTTCTGCGGTTTTAGTTACAGGTGCAAGGCAGGTCGGTAAAACAACCATGCTGAAACACATGAAACGTGATATTCCATATTTAACGCTTGATGACCCAATTTTACTTCAAAGCGCCCTTGAGGAAGGGGGCAGTTTTTTCAAAACAACACCACCTCCTGTAATAGTTGATGAAATACAGTATGCACCGAATCTATTTAGTTATATCAAAATGAGTGCAGATGAAAGTGGCAAAAAGGGACAATTCTTTCTAACAGGCTCACAACAGTTTGAGATGATGAAAAATGTTAGTGAAAGCCTTGCAGGTAGGATTGGAATCATTAATTTACTGGGTCTGTCTCTTCGTGAAATTAATCATGATACTTTTAATGAAATTTTTGTGCCAACAGAAGAGTACCTTGCAAAAAGAAGAATATCAGTCGAACAAACGGATTATAAAGAAATATGGAAAATTATCCATAAGGGCTCAATGCCTGCTATGTATGAAGATGAATTTGATGGGCAGATGTTTTATGCTTCCTACACTAGAACTTATATCGAACATGATGTGAGAGCGCTCACACAGGTTGGTGATGAACTAAAATTCATTAAGTTTATGACTGCTATGGCAGCCAGAACATCACAAATGCTTAATTTATCACCTGTGGCGAAGGAGATAGGAATAAGTGTACCTACCGCTGATCGATGGCTTTCAATCTTGATTTCTTCTAACATAGTGTATTTACTGCAACCCTATTATAACAATATTACGAAGAGAGCCGTGAAAACGCCTAAACTATATTTTCTCGACACGGGGCTCGCTGCATATCTTACAAAATGGAATACACCGCAGGTACTTGAAGTCGGAGCAATGGCAGGAGCATTTTTCGAAACGTTTGTAGTCGCTGAAGTGCTTAAAAGCTACTACAATGCCGGTGTCTTGAACCCATCACTTTATTATTATCGAGATAAGGACTCCAAAGAGATTGATCTTCTAATAGAACAGGATGGTGTACTCTATCCTATTGAAATCAAGAAAACTGCCAATCCAGGTAAGGAACATATCGAAAACTTTTCAGTACTAGAAAAGATCAAAGGCGTAACGGTAGGGACTGGAGGGATTGTTTGTATGTATGACAGAAGCGTTCGTATTAATGATAAAAACGTCACCATTCCGGTGACCTGGTTATAGAATTGCCTATACATCGGGACTGAAAATCAGTAGGAGGGCGAACATGTTTCAGTTAACAGATAAAGAACAAGAGTATTTACATAAAATTGGATCAGAAATTAGCTATCCAAAGGGACAAATCATATTTTCTTCGGGTCAGAAAACAAATGAGATTTATTACATAATTAGTGGATTTGTAAAGATATATCGTACGACTGAGGATGGACGTCAGGTTTCAGTAGCTCTACGCTATCCAGGGGATTTTATAGGCTTAGCGGAGGTTCTCAGCAATAGTTCTGAGCGGGTTTATAGTGCTGAGGCTATGGACAAGGTAAAGCTATTAATCAATTGGCAAAATCCATTTAAAAAGATGTTAGCGGATATGCCAGATTTTAGTCGCAAGCTTATGGAGCTAATGAGCCACAGATTAAGGGAAGCACAAAACACTATTTATGATTTCATCATGAACCCCACCCAAGGTAGACTGGCGCTAGTGCTATTGGAAATGGCCGAACGTTCCGGTTCTCCTGGAGAAAATGGGCTTATCAACGTCAGTCTAAGGGTTACCCAGGAGGAATTAGCCTGTATCATTGGGGCTTCACGTCAAACTGTCTCTTCATTGCTAAACCTTTTAAAAGAGGATGGCAGTATAGTGTACGAGAGAAGAGAGATTGTTGCTGTAGAGGTGCGTAAGTTAAAGAATTGGATACAAAACGCTAAATAAGTAAAGTCTTTCTATAATCCAGTTGACATCATTCTAGGCAGAGTATGACTAGAATGATGTCAACTGGATTTCTTATTTTATGTCAGCAACACGACAATAAATTGTCCTTGTATCGGTGTTTTATTGGGATTAACTTAGATAGAATATGTCTCATATAAACTATTCAAATTGGCGGAGGGTGAGTGGGAAAAGCCTTATATTGTTTCATAAGAAAATAATAATGAAATAAAAGAGAGTAGGTGTTATATGGCGGATATTGCTACACAGACTAAAGAACAAAGTAGAGTGTTAAAGTCATCCACAGGAAAAAGCAAAGTTCCATTAATTGGTTTTATTCTTTCATGGATTGTTTTATTTGCTATCCTGACCCTTGTTCCAACCTCTAAAAGTCTTACGGTTGACGGTAGAGCATCACTGGCAGTGATGGGTTGGGCGACGATGATCTGGGTAACCGGAGGACTCCCGCTGGCGATCTCGGGTCTAGGTATCCCGTTATTATTAATTCTTACTGGTGCAAGGAGTAAAACACCGGAGGCTTTTAGTGGCTTCACACAGGATGTTACCTTTCTTATTCTGGGCTGTTTCATTTTAGCGGCAGTCATGCAAACTACAGGTTTAGACCGGCGGATTGCCTTGGGAATTGTCTCAAAGGTAAAACCAAACGTGGGGAGTGTGTTGAAGGGATTAATGGGTGCTCATTTGATAATGGCAGTTTTAGTTCCTGCGACCAACGCCCGGGGGGCTGTTTTCCTACCCATTGTTCAGGGGCTAAACAATTTGTTTGAGAAAGAAGGAGAAGGGGCGAGGGCGAGAAAGCTCTTCACCATGGTAGGAATAGGATTTGCCTCTCTAGCTTCAGGGGTTATGTTGTTGCACAGTCATATGTCAAACGTTATTGTAGCCCAAACCATTAATCAGGATCGGTGTGAGTATCTTTATCTGTATTGTGGTTCAGATTGCTCGACTTGGGATTGTGAGTAACGTAGCAGCCGTAACATTGATGGCGCCAGTTGTAGCGGCAATGGCTCCGATGCTTGGTTTAAACACAGTGGCGTTTACCATGATGGTACTCAATGTTGACAGTTATGCTTTTGTTCTACCCATTTCAGTGACTGCCTGTCTGATTGCTTATGGTACGGAAGAGTTTAGCTTTGGGGAATTTGTAAAAGTCGGAGCGCCACTCACGTTAATAGTAATTTTGTATATGGTTTTAGTTATGGTGCCGTGGTATGCAGTAACTGGGTATCCAATTTGGGTTCCTAATTAAATAAAAAAGGGAGGCAATATAAAATGACAAGAGCTAATTTGCCCAAGGCAGTTGATCAGATAGAAGAGGTTCGCATTGATACGGATATCTTAATTATCGGAGCAGGGAATGCTGGATGCTTTGCAGCCATTGAAGCTAAGCGCCTAAACCCTGAGTTGAAGGTTACATTAATGGAAAAGGCCCATATTGACCGGAGTGGTTGTCTGGCAGGGGGCATGGACGCGATTAACACGTATATTAAAAAAGGACGCACGATTGAAGATTTTGTACGCTGGAGCCGTTCCCAGGCAGGTGGTTTGTTGAGGGAGGATCTCACTATTTCAATGGCTGAAGTCTTAAATAAGCCTATTGAAGATTGGGAAAAGTGGGGTTTGCCCATTAAACATGAAGCAGACGGTGAGGAGTACAAAACCCGAGGTAAATGGGATATTACCATTAGCGGTTCAGAAATGAAGGTAATTTTGGCAGAGAAGACTCGGGAGTCTGGTTGCGAAATTATTAACCGGATAGTGGCTACCAACTATTTAATGGAGGGGAATAAGGTTATCGGAGCCATTGGGTTTGGAGTGCGTGATGGGAAAGTGTATATTATTCGGGCCAAGGCAACCATGATTGCCACTGGCGGTTCGGCGGGTCTCTATAAGCCTTATCAAAACGACGGAAATGACAGCCACCATCAGCTCTGGTATACTCCCTTTAACGTTGGAACCGGCTTTGCAATGGGAATTCGCACAGGTGCAGAAATGACGACCTTTGAAATGCGTTGGTGCGCCACGAGAACTAAAGATTTTAACGGTCCTATCGATACCATTTCAGTGGGTTATAAAACGCCGATGATTAACTGCAAGGGAGAGCAAATTCTCAAGACTCGATACGCTCACCTGGGTGGAGATGAGGCACCTCGCTATATTCGCGCAAATTTGCCAATGGATGAATGGCGCGAAGGACGTGGTCCCTGTTATGTGGATACTACCCATATGACTCCAGAACAAATCCATGACATGAAGTGTGATTACCTTAACGAGCGACCTAGTTTTGTGCTCTTCCTCGCTAGCCGGGGACAGGATATAAGCACAGAACCGATTGAGATCTATGGCTCAGATCCATACATTGTTGGCGGTCACACAGCCAGCGGTTATTGGGTCGATGTAAAAAGAGCCACCACCCTACCGGGTCTGTATGCCTGCGGTGATGTTGCTGGAGGTACGCCTAATAAATTTGTAGGTGGCTGTGCGGCAGAAGGATTGCTTTCGGCCAGAGCTGCCGTGGAATATGTGGCAGGGGTAGAATTTGGTCAGTTAAACGAAGAGACTATTGATGGAGAGAAGGAGCGTATATTTAAAGCTGGCTTCCGTCACCAGATCATCGGAGATGGGGTAAAACCCAGGGAAATGGAAGAAAGGCTACAACGACTCATGGATGAATATGCCGGTGGCGTGCATCAGTTCTTTAGAATGAACCAAGAGGGTCTGCAATATGCTTTGCGTCACCTCAAGATCTTGAAAGATCAGGTTAAATATCTTATCGCCTCCGATCTACACGAATTGATGGAAGCCCATGAAATTATTGACAGGTTAGATGTTGCAGAGGTTCTGGTACACCACTTGATGTACCGTCAAGAAACTCGATGGCCGGGCTGGCAGTCCCGTGCAGATTTCCCAGAAAAGAACGATGAGAAATTTGATTGCTTCGTTAATTCTCGGTACAATTCCGATACAGGTGAAGTGGAAATGTTTACTCGACCTTATGAACAAATCATTTCAGGCGACCGTTAAAAAGCTTACAAGGAGGAGAAGGATATGCCACCAGTAGTATATCAAGAGAAATGTGTAGGGTGCGGAAAATGTGAAGAAATCTGTCCCGGAGATTTAATGGAATTAAATGAAGATAAAAAGGCTTTTTGCCGGTCTACCAGGGATTGCTGGGATTGCATGGCCTGTGTCAAAGCATGTCAATTTGGTGCTCTTGAAACGAGAATTCCTTATCAACTGGGCTATTACCCCGCTAGGCTTATTCCAAAAATGGGTGATAAGGAAATTGAATGGACTTGTATTGATATCGACGGAAAAGTGGATAAATTTATAGTTAAAACCTACAATAAGTGACCTAGACAAAAAGCTTATCCGATGGCAGAGGTGCCTTCGGATAAGCTTTTTAGGACAACCCGACAAGAATCCTCCCTATTTCAATAGGGAGATGAATTGTTAATCTAACTATATGTACTTAAATTAAGGCTTATTATTATTGATATTAGGCGTTATTAATTCTATACTATATGTATGAAGAAAGAACATTTAATACACGGACGAACCTGTGTCTACAACGTCAACTATCACCTTGTTTGGTCGGTGAAATAGACGAAAAGTTTTAACAGAAGAAGTTGAGAGTATCTTGGGCAATGTCTTGGATTACGTCCTTGAGATAGGTGGTATAGTCAATCCAAAACCACCAAAATTCAAGCGTTAACCGTTTAATGTAAGGTATCTAAAGGATTGAGCAATCACAAGATCGACCAGTAGTGGGCTTGGGCCGTCCTTGGATGTACAGGTTTAACGGATCTCAGTTCGTTGCCTAGAATCCTTAAGATGCTCTCTATTTTAATGGAGAGTGGTTCACATACTTGGAGTGAACTCGTTCAGCTAAAGCTGAACATCGAAACTTCAGAAGGGGATTCTACCCCCACTGAAGCGACGTAGAACGCTCCCGCTTATAGAAGTGGGAGTGTTACGAACAGATAAACGGTTAGGAATATATTAAGAGCAAATACGAAACGATTTACTGTGATTAAATGAAGTTGCCTCCGTCGATCACAATTGTCTGACCAGTTACAAACCCTGCATGTGCAATTAAGGAGTAGACGACTTCAGCAATATCTTCAGGGCCCGCAACCCGACCCAGCGGAGTACCAGACGATAGACGTTCTACAAAGTCTACCTTGCCATCCATCCAACGAGTTTGCACAACTCCAGGAGCAACTGCGTTAACTCTTACCTCAGGGGCAAGAACTCGGGCTAACGATTTAGTGACACTTATTTCTGCCGCTTTAGATGCGGCATAAGCGATAGAACTACCCAATCCAGTAAACCCAGCAACCGAAGCGGTGTTAACAATGCACCCTCTACTTTTCTTTAGTTCAGCTGCTGCAGCGCGGCAACAAAAAAACATACCCTTAACGTTGACTCCCATAATATCGTCCCAATACTCGTCTTTCATTCCTTCTAGATCGGCATGCTCTACGAAATGAGTCATTCCAGCGTTATTAACTAAGATATCCAGTTTCCCAAAGTCCGCCACTAATTGACTGACCATCGATCTAACCTTAGAATCCCGCGATACATCGGCTTTATAGGTGGAACAGCGAACTCCTAAGTTCCCAATCTCTTGACAAGTTTTTAAAGCCTCGACTTCCGAACGAGAATAGTTAAGGGCGATATGGACCCCGGACCGAGCTAATATTAAGGCTATTGCCCGTCCAATCCCGGTCCCTCCCCCTGTTATCAGTGCGACTTTTCCTTTTAACATTAAAGATCCTCCTTGATTCCCTTTATGATCTTAATTTCTTAACTTCAATCCCAGACCATTCTTCATAGGTCTTTATTACTGAACACATATCTTCATCGCCACGGCCCTGGGTAATAGCCATCTGTAACATTTCCTTGACTGTTGATAAAACTGGTACTGGAATGTTAAGTTCGTTGGCAAGATCCAGTGCCAATCGTAGATCTTTGTGCATTAATTTAGTAGCAAAATGTGCTCCAAAATCGCGATCTAGGATTTTAGGTAGTTTACTATCCATCATATTACTTCTGGCTCCGCCCCCACCGATAGCCTGAACAAATAATTCGGGGTCAATTCCTGCTTTAGTCACCATAACCATTCCCTCAGCAAGGGACAAAAGGTTCATAGCGGCCATTGCGTTATGGGCTAATTTAGCATAACATCCGGATCCACTACCGCCTAAATAACTTGCTTTTTGACCTAGCAATTTAAACAACGGCTCGCATGATGTAAATACGTCTTGGTCTCCACCTACTAGGAACGAGAGAGTGCCTTGGATGGCATGGGGCTCACTACCCGTTACTGGTGCATCCAGCATTTCTACTCCCGTACTTTTCAAGGCTGCAGCCATCCGTTTGCTGGTCATTGGTGAAATAGTACTACAATCGATGACGATTAAGCCCTTGGCGGCACCGCTCGCAATTCCGCCTGCTCCTGAAATGACTTCCTCTACTGCTTGATCGGCCGTGAGCATTGTGAATACTACTTGGCTTTGACGTGCCACGTCTGCAGGGGAAGCAGCAACTTGAGCTCCGAGAGACTCCAATTCTTTGGCTTTCCCCAAAGTTCGATTATAAACGGTGACTTGATAGCC
>DASRMA010000040.1:0-2401 GCA_035648155.1 Desulfosporosinus sp. | reverse complement strand
AGGTATTCTCCTTTTATAGTTCTATCGAATGTTACAGAGATAGGTTCAATCATTTCATCTTCTTTAGCTCCATATTAGCCATATAAAATACCTCCTTGTAAGAAAATAAATCGGTCCTCGTATGAAAGAAGAGTTTTATTGCTAATCCAATGCTGCTATGGAGTAAACTGGATTTCTTGCGTTTAAGAAGAATCTATTAAGGCTTGAGGGGTTGCAATTCCACAAGCGTGGATGTGCCTTGCTTGGTAAGTTGAATCAGCTCTGCACCATCGACAGAGACGTAATTCTCATCTCCGCTTAATTTGGCCTCTACTAGATTACCATCAGTCACGATATTGGCTGTTTTATGATTGTAAATGATCATTTGGCCTTTAGCACCAATAATCCAGCGCATATCATTGTTAAAAGGAATGGAGCCTTCCCATTCAGTTTTTAGAGAAGGGTTATTCGTCATTTCAACAAGGTCCGGCGTGGTTTTGATCTTTACGAGTTGATTGTTTTCGACTTGTCCGATATATACTTTGCCCTCTCTGATTCCTAATATTCTGTCGTTGACGTTATCAGAGATAATTTTACGATTTGATCCTTCTATGGCAATAACTTGATGGGAATTCCCCACTTGACTGTCAAAATAAAGTGTTCCGAATCGATCTGATGTAGCGATATAATCGATCAACTCACCCCCTAATTTGTGGACGGTAGTCACTTCTTTCATAACATCTATTTCCATGAGTGAATGTGTAGATTCATTCTTTACATTTAAGTACATCAAATTGGTCGTGGCTGAGACAACAAATTGGTCAATTGTACCGCCTGCTGAAATCTTTTCATTGCCACTCGTTGGGTCAAAGGTATTTAAGAGATCATTGGGCGCCGTATCTTCCTCACTATTTCCAAGTTCAAGCGAATACAGTTCTGTGATTTGCGGATTTCCATACCGTTTTTCAATCGTAGGCTCTACAGGAACCTCTTTGGGTACAATTTTTGCATGGTTAGGGTCTTCTGCTTGTGGCGAAACTAGAGGGGTTGAAATTTTCGTTTTAGGAGGATAGACCTTAACTGTCGTTACCTCATTAGGATTTTTCTCAGCATAAAAATAAAGTAAGATATTTCGATCAGGTAGCCATTGGTACGTAAGAACCCCCAATGTTTTATCTGTAGTAGAAGGCGATTTTTTTTCAAAAACAACTTTCCCCTTTGGAAGATTGAAAACTTTAAGGGTACCATTTTCGGAGTATGCCAAATAATCCTTGGCGTAAGAAATTTGGATATTATTAAGGTCAGAACCTGGGATGGTTGCTTTGAGCTGGAGAGTGATCGGTTCACTAGCTACCGGGTTCATAACTTTTTGAACTTGGTTATTCAAAAGAGAGTACCCTCCAAATTGCAGGAGGAGTGAAACTAATGTCCAAACCAATAGGATACGCAGTTTCTTCTTCAACATAATTTCTCCTTTTTGACAGGGATTACAGGGTCTTAAGGGGTGACCACAAAGGCTGTGGGAATATAGCGCTCGCCGAAGATATTCCAAAGGCGATTCACAACTTTTCCATTATAGACCATTTCAGAGGAAGAGCCGCCATCGAGATTGGCAGCGTTCACAGCATGATAATCTTGAAAAACATTCATGAGGTCTCTTAAAGTAGCTCCCATACTCCAGGTGGGTTGACGACCATCAATGACGACAAAGATAACGGTTCCATCTGCCATTTGGCCGATGCCAGTCAGGGGGGCCAATCCCTGCCCTCCGTTTCCTTTAACCACAGGTTCACCATCCACAATAAGATTAGGATAAAAGGATACAGCTTCGCGCATTTTTTTCTCTTCCATTTCTTTGGCCGTCATTTCTCCGATGACCAGTTTCCCCTGGTCATTAAACCCGACAATGTTGCGCGCCTCATCTCCGACGTTGTTGTGGACCAGCTTTCCGTCATGCATCGTTAATCCATCAGGGAGTGCTCCGTTTCCTTTACCAAAAAGGTCATAGAAACCGCCGGCATTGATCCCTGCAATGGCTCCCGTATCCTTAACCAGATCACTGACACGTTCTCCGGTAACTCCAATGTCTTTGGTAACAGCTAATTTAACTCTTTTAGGATCTTTAATCAGCATGACCTTACCCTTGAAGCTGGAGGCTTTAATATCCTCAATTTTGATTCCCTTACTGGGATCGGAGATTACGTTGGTGCGATCGATGGCTAATCTGCCGCCTGTCCCTTCATCAAAATTGAGGTTCCTAATCCGTTCTATTTCTGCATCTGACAAAAAAGCCTGTACTACCTGGGGATGTCGTGATGAAGCAACCGCGCCAACCGCCATGATTTTAATCGCCTCGAACGGTCCCCAGAACAAGACAAAGGGAACAAGTATTGAAGCAAAAATGAGGTTAAAGCCAATAAAG
>DASRMA010000039.1:0-12836 GCA_035648155.1 Desulfosporosinus sp. | reverse complement strand
GATAAACAGCATAGAATAACTATAATTAGGTGTGTTTTAAGCTGTTTGGAAACAAAAGGAGAAAGGATGACCGCTTTGGCTACTTTAAAACGAGGTTCAAGAGGGCCTGAAGTAACAGAACTTCAGTTGATATTACTGAGGCTAGGATACAACTTAGGAACAGCAGATGGGATATTTGGTTTGAAAACAATGCAGGCTGTCATACAATTTCAAAACAATAACAATTTAACACCTGATGGGGTCGTGGGACCTATGACTAAGCAAGTCCTTCAAAGCAAAAATCAAGGGGGTCAACTACTATACACTGTTCAATCGGGAGATACTTTCTATAAAATCGCTTTTATGTTCAACTTAGAATTAACTTATCTTATTGCTGCGAACCCCGGAGTCAACCCCCTTAATCTAAGAACCGGACAGCAGATTCGGATTCCCAAACCCCAGCCAAAACCTGTACTTAAAAGATCAGTCGGAGGATGGATTCCATATTGGCTGCAAGCTCAAGCCTTTCGATCAGTGCAGAATCACCCTGACGTATATAATAACCTGTCTCCCTTTTGGTACGAAGTACAAGCATCCGGAGAGATCCTAAAGTATACTGGTGCGGAGGACACTACAATTCTTTCCTTCGCCAGAACACATGGCATTAAGCTATTGCCTCTTATAGCAAACGCTTTTAGCAGCGAACAAATTTCCGCTGTTCTTAACAACCCTATTAATCGGCAGCACCACATTAACAACATTGCAAGACTACTAAGTCAATTTAATTATGACGGCATCGACATTAACTATGAGAACTTATTTGTAAAGGACAAAGAGATATTTGTTATATTTCTGCACGAGTTAAAAGTGGCTCTTGCAGCAATAGGTAAGCAACTAATCGTAACAGTACATGCCAAGCCGGATGCCTTCGGGGACTGGAGTGGTTCCGAAGCTCATGATTATATAGGGATTGGCCAAGCAGCGGATTTTGTTCGAATAATGGGGTATGATTTTCACTGGTTCGGTGGTGAACCTGGCCCAATTGCCCCCGTCGCTTGGCTTGATAGAGTGTTAGCCTATGCAGTTTCTACAATCCCAAAAAACAAACTAGTACTGGGAGTACCGACTTATGGTTATGACTGGCCCCTTGCTCCAGAACAAAAGGGTAAGGGAATAACTTATAGCTCCGCCATTTCCACCGCTAAACGCTATAATGCACCGATCATTGAGGATGCACTACTAGGTCCTCATTTCACCTATACCGTAAACGAAATCGTCCATGAAGTTTGGTTCATAGATGCCACTGCTTTCGCACCTTTTCTAGATTTAGTCAACTATTACGATATTAATGGGATAGTTATGTGGTACCTTGGCGCCGAAGATCCGAAAATTTATGATGTTATTAAGATAAAATTTCAGCCCACAATGTAGACGAAGAATTGTACTGAATACGGCACGGGATATTCACTTTCGTTTGCTCCTTTACCGTTAACATTTACTGATACATTATTCACTTGTGTTTAATTTCGTACCAGTCAACGGCAAGATGCAAATATCCCCTCCCTGTTCATGTTGCGAAACAGTAATATCCATTGTGATTTTGGGAGTGTAAGGATTATATAGTTACAGCATCTTCTCCAGAAACGTTATGATCCTGGGATGTCGAGGATTTCCGAAGAACTCTTTCGGACTACTATCTTCCAAAATTATACCATCATCCATAAAAATCACCCGGTCGGCTATCTCCTTGGCAAATCCCATTTCATGGGTCACAATCATCATGGTCATATGTTCCTGTGCAAGTTTTTTAATGACACTCAAAACTTCACCTACTAATTCCGGGTCCAAAGCAGATGTCGGTTCATCAAAAAGCATAATATCTGGGCTCATGGCCAGTGCTCGAGCAATCGCCACCCGCTGTTTTTGTCCCCCTGATAATTTTGAAGGAAAGGCATCTTTTTTGTCAAGCAGACCCACCTTTGCTAATTGCTTTTCGGCAATTTGGATAGCAACAGCTTTCGTCACCTTATTTACTGCTATAGGGGCTTCTATCACATTGCCCAAAGCTGTCATATGTGGGAAAAGATTGAAGCTTTGGAACACCATCCCCATTTTTCGATAGGTAGCCTTTACTTCTTGAGGAGTCGCAGTTATCTTTACTCCCACATCTCCAGCCGCCTCTACCACGATACCCTCTATCTCGATAAAGCCTTGGTCGATTCTCTCCAATTGATTCATGCAGCGGAGCAAGGTACTTTTACCCGACCCACTGGGACCGATTACGGCAACAATTTCTCCTTTAGTAACTTCTAAAGATACTCCATTCAAAACATGTAGACTACCAAAATATTTATGAATATTGCACATGCGTATCAATGTCATTCATTCACTCTCCTATTCATAAATCGAATATACCTCCTCTAATTTGCCAAACAGTTTGACAAGCACAGAAGAAATCATTAAGTATAGAACAAAGGCCACAATAAATGCAGTGATATCAAAATCCCTTGTGAAAATCTGGGTGGAAATTCGCAATAAATCAGGCATACCAATAACGGCCAGAAGGGCAGTATCCTTCACTAAGTTAACAGCTTCGCTACAGGTAGTCGGTAAAACCCGCCTCACAGTTTGTGGAATAATGATCCGACGCATCGTCTGAGGATAAGTCATACCCAAAACTTTGGCGGCTTCATATTGACCTTTGTCTATAGATTCTATACCCCCACGGAAAATCTCAGTTAAATAAGCCCCATAATTCAAAGCATAAGTAATCGTTGCCGCAGCAAACGGAGAAAGCCTGATGCCAATAACAGGTAAGCCATAAAACATAAAAAATAATTGGAGCAGCAAAGGCGTGCCCCGCCAAACCCATGTATATATAAATAATATCTTCTTGATTAATTTCGAACCATTTACTTTGCCGATCGCTGCCAAAAGCCCCAAAGGCAAAGCAATAACCAAGGTAGCCACATAAATCTTGGCAGTCAGTTTCAAGCCCGATAAAATAAACGGAAGTATATTCAGAACATATTCCATATGATCCATTATCTTCTCTTGTCCCCTTACGTTAACCCTTAATCTTTAGTTGAACGAGTTCACTAGACCGTTCAATTATTCATAGATAGAGTATTTCTTCTCCAATCGGGAAAATGTTAGAACCAAAATAGAAGAAATAAACAGATAGATGATAAAAGCTATAAAAAAAGCAGTGATTTTGAAATCTGTTGTAACCACTTCCTTGGCTGAGCGTAGCAAATCACCCATACCAATAGCAGCAACCAAGGCTGTATCCTTAAAGGTGAGTAGAGCTTCGCTGCAGGTAGCGGGCAGCACCCGTTTGATCGTTTGGGGAATAATGATCCGACGCATTGTCTGTGCATAGGTCATCCCTAAAGCCTTGGCGGCTTCGTACTGTCCTTTGTCTACGGATTCAATCCCTGCTCGGATAATTTCTGTTTCATAAGCCCCTATGTTTAAGACAAATGCAATGATTACTGAGACTAAGGGGGATAAATTGATATCAAAGTAAGGTAATCCGAAGTAAATAAAAAATAGCTGAAGTAATAGTGGTGTACCCCGCCAAATCCAGGTATATAAAAATAAGATTTTTTTCAGAACTTGTGGACCCGACACTTTGCCTATTGCTGCCAAAACTGCCAAAGGGAACACTAAACTAATTACAATGAAGTAAATTGTTAGAGATAGCTTTAGGCCTTTCAAAAGAACGGGCAATATCGTCAAAACATACTCCATCGTTTTCTCCTAACCTATATTATTGCTATAAATAAACTAAGACTGAGCAACAAGAAATATCCTTTCTGTGTTAAAAAAAAGGAATATGAAGTAGTTTGCTTCCTATTCTTTATATGTTCAATTAGGCATATGAAAGAAAATAACACGTCAAAGATGCCATGGATATTTTGCGTCAGATAAAGAAAACTGGGCTAGCGTCAAGCGCTGGCCATGGATGGCCGAGTGTCCCTGAAGCCATGGACGGCGAGAAGGGACCCCTCAGGCGCCGACGGTCGCCCTAGTTGCACTTATGCTTCCAGAAAGTATATAACGTTAGTTATACTTTCTGACTAGTACAAGGCGGCATGGTTACCTCATAGCCGGGCTATTAGGTAACCATGCCGACGCAGTATGACACGAAATAGGCTGGCATACTGACTAGTTATTTTTTTGAGTGTGCCTTACTTGATGATATCTGTCCCGAACCATTGATTGCTAATTTTGGCAGCAGTGCCGTCCGCCTTCATTTCTTTGAGAACCCGATTAAGCTCAATAAGGAACGCTCCGTCTTCCTTGCGTACACCGACGCCAAAAGGTTCTTTATCAAAATCGCCCTCTTTTTCCGTTAGAATATAGTACTTATCCGTTGTTTTATCGGTAGAGATCAAGAACCGTGCGTTCATTTCATTGGTTACTACCGCATTAATCCTACCAGCCTCCAAATCCATTAAAGCTACAGTGGGACTTTCAAACTTTCTAATTTCTTTAATTTTGGATGCTATCGGATCTTTTGTAACAGCCGGTTCAGCAGTGCTTCCTAGTTGGAGTCCAATAATTTTACCCGCTAAATCTGCCTTAGTCTTGATCACCGAACCGGGTTTTACGACAATAATATTCCTATCCGCCATATAACTGTCCGTAAAATTGATTTCCTTCTGTCTTTCGGGAGTGATGCCCAGGGCGTTCCAGATGAGGTCAATGTCCCCATTCTTTAAATTTAAAAGTACCCCATCCCATTGCACAGGCTTAAATACGACTTTAACACCTAACCGCTTGGCAGCTTCTTTCGCTAAATCAATATCAAAGCCAACTAGATCTCCTTTTTTATCACGGAAGCCTGCGGGCGGGTAATTATCATCCAGGCCGACGACAAATTCCCCCTTTTCCTTAATTTTATTCCATGATTGATCACCTGTTTGTTTCGTATCTGTAGTTTTCTGTCCACATCCTGCCCCTAATAGAACGACCGTACAGATTGCCACAAATAATACTAACCATCTTTTTTTCATGTTAACCATCCTGCCTTTCATTTCAATGTTACAAGGTAATACCTGTATATTATTACGGTATTATTATTCTAGATGATCGCCATATTTCCTTTTATTATACTGTATACATTACAATGGCTTATTCCAAGGCTACTCTACGTCCCGGGCATACATGGCAATCAAAACGTCCCCTTGGCACGCTTGGCATGTGCACACAAAGTGTCTCTGCGTCATAAAGGCAGACAGCACCACGGGCCTCTTCGTCGCTCCTAGCTTAATGCACCCCTACCTTCTCCGGCGGGAACATCCTACGCACTTCCTGAAATAGCAGCTCATACTTTTCCGGGTCTTGCAGGGCTTTCTGCGCCATTTGGTACGCTTTCTCGACAAGTTGACCGTCTGTGGATAGATCCGCAAGACGTAATTCTGCTAAGCCGTGTTGCCTTGTCCCTAATAACTCGCCCGTGCCGCGCAAACGCATATCTTCTTCAGCAATCTTAAACCCATCCTCCGTTCGACAGAGAATGTCTAAACGGCGACTATCACCGTTGCCTGACGACAAAAAACAGTAGGATTGTTCGCTGCCTCGGCCAACCCTTCCTCTGAGCTGATGCAATTGAGCGAGACCGAACCGTTCAGCCGATTCAATGACCATGACAGTGGCATTCGGAACATTGACCCCAACTTCCACCACAGTTGTTGCCACCAAAATATCAATCTCACCTGCGCGAAAGGCTGTCATAATTGTGTCTTTCTCCGCTCCCTTCATTCTACCGTGCAGGAGCGTAATCCTACGGTTTGAGAACAGATCTTGTAGGTCTTTGGCACGTTGTGTTGCCGAAATGAGATCCAGCGTTTCAGAATCATCAACCAAAGGGCAGACAACATAGGCTTGCCTTCCAAGATTGATTTGATCCTCCAAAAACTTCTCCATTTTCGGACGTGCACGTTCTGCCAATTTGCGAGTTATTATTGGCTTTCTCCCAACTGGCATCTCGTCAAGCACAGATAGTTGCAAATCACCGTAGAGAGTCAGGGCTAAGGTCCGTGGTATAGGGGTCGCCGTAAGGACTAATACGTGAGGACTTTCCCCTTTACTTTGAAGGAGAGATCTCTGCCGTACACCAAAGCGATGTTGTTCATCGGTAACGGCAAGGCCCAACGCTCTAAATACCACGGTTTCTTGAATAAGTGCATGTGTCCCTACCACGACTTGTGCCTCGCCACTCGCAATCTTTGCCAAGGCTTCCTCTCGTATACTCCTGCTCTGACTACCTAGTAAACAGACGACAGAAACTCCCAGAGGTGTGAACACTTTCTCAAGAGATTGGAAATGCTGTACCGCTAAAATTTCTGTTGGAGCCATCATTGCACCTTGGTACCCTGATCCCACCGCACGCAGTAACGCAACCATAGCCACCGCCGTTTTGCCGGAACCGACGTCCCCTTGGACCAGTCTAGCCATGCCTTGTTGCTTAGCCATATCTTGTAATATCTCTTGAATCACTCTTTGTTGAGCATTCGTCAATGTAAAAGGCAACAAAGAATAAAAGCTCTGGATTTGTTCATCTCCCCCCAACAATGGAGGACTTCCAAGCCGCTCCATATTTTGACGTAATCCTGCAACTGCTAATTGCAAAAAGAGAATCTCTTCCCAAACAAGACGAGCCCTCGCTTGCGCCAAACTTGTATAATTCTCAGGAAAATGAATTTCTCGATGAGCCAGGGATCTGTCCATCCATTCTGATAGGTCTTCTGGGGGTAGTATCTCTCGGAAACCCGTGTCAGCTTGATTCAAGACACTCTGAATCAAATTCCGTATTACTTTGGAGGATAAGCGTGCTGTCTCCGAATAAACGGGCAAAATAGTTTGCGAACCCAGATCAGAGCTCTTAATGCAATCACTCACATTAGCCTTTTCTATATCTGTCGCTAGCACCTCCGGCACCTGTTGTTTCCAACGAATCTTTCCCGTTACAACAACTTGAGTTCCAACAGGATATTGTTTGAGAATATGAACTTGGTTAAACCATGTCGCCTGGAACAAACGCCCTTCTTGCTCAAGGCTCAACTTAATGACTTTCATCTTGCCATTTGTTATATTTGCTGCTACCACTTTACCCTCAACCGTTGCCACTTCGCCTTCTTGCAACTCAGCAATCATTTGCTTACGGCGATCTTCATATCTACGAGGAAAATATTGCAGCAAATCTAGCACATTATGGATCCCAAGCTTTTCAAGTTGCTTAGCTCTTTCAGGTCCGACCCCTTTTAAGTATTGTAAAGGCTTTGATTGCGAAGAAACCAAGTTTGATCCCTTCAAAGCCTTTTCCAGAGGGACTTCTTGACTCTTTATTGCATGTACCTGATTATGCAATTCCTCTTTATCCTTTTGTTTTTCCGGTGTCCTTTGTTCTTCCTGGCTTACCTGTTTATCGGGCATTATTTGTTTCGTCGGTAATATTAAATTCGTATTAAATGGTTCCTTGTGCAATGTTATCCCTTGAGCCTCTAGCTTAATTTCTTGCATAAACCGCCGGAGTTCAGCAAAAGCTTCTCTACGGCGCAGCGGGCTCCAGGTCGGATATTGCTGTGCCAAATTCTTAAGCAAATCCAGGTCATGAGCAGGGAATAACGTTTCTAGCCGAGGCAGGATGCCTCTCAAAAAGAAATTAAATCCTCCCAACACGCCAGTATTCGTGAATCCCTGCTTTTCCTCCGCCAAAAGAGCCCGCTGCAAATTATTTAAAACTAGTTCTCCTTGAGTACTGGTCATAGAAAATCAGCCCGAATTCGTCGTCCCGTGGGCGTTGTTGCAAGACCGCCTTGCGCAGTTTCTTTCAACGTACAGGGCATTTGTTGTCCAATTTCGCCCATAGCATCAATAACCTCATCAATCGGAATCGCGCTCCTCACGCCGGAAAGTGCCATTTCAGCTGCAGCCAACGCGATCGTTGCTCCCGTTGCATTTCTCTTCACGCAGGGAACCTCCACAAGTCCACCCACGGGGTCACAGACTAAGCCCAGCATCGATTTCATTGCTATGGCTGCGGCATCTGCAGTCTGCCTCGGCGTACCTCCGGCTAATTCTACTGCAGCAGCTGCAGCCATAGCCGCTGCCGACCCTATTTCGGCCTGGCAGCCGCCTTCTGCTCCAGAGACATTCGCTCGTTCCGCAATGATCATACCTAAACCAGCCGCGGTGAAAAGGGCTAGTAAGAGTTCCTGCTCTGATACCTTCAGAGTCTCCTCAACCGTTAAGAGGACGGCAGGAATAACCCCACAAGAACCAGCGGTGGGCGCCGCAACGATTTTACCCATGCAGGCATTAACTTCGGCCACTGCAAGGGCTCTGGCAATCACGCCGCTTATTTGATCTCCAACCAAGCTCACTCCCGTTTTCCGTCGGAACTCTACTTTTGCAGCATCCCCGCCTACTAAACCTGATAGGGAACGGCGTTCACCACTCAGACCAGCAGCAACGGATTCTCTCATCACCTTTAAGTTCTTGCTCATGCGTTGAAAAAGCTCTTGCTCAGATTGTTGTAAATTTTCCATCTCGCTTTGATAAACGACTTCGCTAATTTTTAACCCTCTGTGTTCGGCCTCAATAACCCAATCTTCGTAGGCACGCATCTTTTCACTCCTATTCCAACGGTTCAATTGCCAATACTTGATAGATTTTCGGCAGTCTCCGCATCAAAGCAAGTACAGCATCTTCTATCTTCTCATCGGTCTCCAAAACCATTAAGGCTTGAGCTCCCCTCTTTTCCCGGGAAACCAGCATTCGGGCGATGTTAGTCTGGGCAGTTGCCAAAAGGAGAGTCACTTGAGCCACAAGTCCTGGAAGATCCTGATGTAAGATAACTATTGTGGGATAGTTTCCCCTTATTTCCACTTGAAAATCATTAATCTCTCGTATGACAATAGCTCCACCTCCGATAGACGACCCGACAACCTGAGTGTGGCATCCTGTCTTTCCAAGCAATTCAAACTTAACGGTGTTCGGATGAACATCTCCAAGGTCTGCGATTCTGAAACTGAAGTTCTGACCGCGTTCCTTTGCCATCTCAATAGCCTCCGGAATTCGTTCATCATCTGGCTGCATTCCTAAAAGGCCAGCGATCAAGGCCAAGTTTGTACCATGCCCCTTCCCTGTTTTTGCAAATGAGCCATGCAAACTAATGGTTCCTTGTACAGGTTCTTCCCCCAATATCTTTCTGGCCATCCCACCCAAACGTACTGCTCCTGCAGTGTGCGAACTTGACGGCCCAACCATAATAGGTCCAATCAGATCAAATACATTACTCCTACTCAACTATTGCTACCTCCTATGTAAAAAAACCTCCGGAAGAATCCGGAGGGTTAACCTATTCCACACCAAATATATAATAGTAGAGCGGTTGCCTACCAGGATGAACCTCTAATCCGACGTTCGGATTTTCTTCCTTAAGCCAATTTTGGAGACGTTCAACTTCTTCTAGTTCTGTTTCTTCTCCATAGAATATGGTAACCAAATCATGCGTTTTCCAATCCATAGTTTCCAGCGTTGCCTGTGCTACCTCAAGTATCGTTTGCCCCGAAGTAACAATCGTATCTTCTACCAACCCTAAAATGTCTCCAGACGAGATAGTGAGAGCTCCAAATTGGGAATCACGTACTGCATACGTCACTTCTCCGGAACGAACATTACCTAGCGCACGTTCCATAGTTTGCAAGTTATCCTCGGCTTCCCCTTCTGAATTAAAATTTAGAATAGCGGAAATTCCTTGAGGAATCGATTTACTAGAGATCACATAGACTTCACGGTCTTGTATAATATCTTTAACTTGACGAGCAGCCATAATTATATTCCCATTATTCGGCAAGATGAAGATATGGCGGGCCGGAATCTTGCGCACTGCTTCCGCAAGGTCTTCCGTGCTCGGATTCATGGTTTGGCCGCCGAACACAACTTCATCGACACCCAAACTTTTATAGACATCCGCGATACCTTGCCCCATCACAACGGCAACCAGTCCGAACTCTTTCCAAGGTTGAGGTTGAGGTTGTGGTTCAGCTTTCATTGCATGGGCCATGCCTTCGTTTTGCTCCAGCATATTATGAATTTGGACTTGGTGGAGCGATCCCCACTGGATTGCATAATCCAAAACTTTCCCGGGATTTTTAACGTGTACATGAATCTTTACCACTTCCAGTGTCCCAACTACTAGTAAACTGTCCCCACTATCCTTCAAATCCTGCCGTATCCGTTCAACCTGCAAATTAGTTCCCTTGAGCAGAAACTCTGTGCAATAAGGATAATCGAGCGTTTCAATTCTCATAAATGGATGTTGTATCTCTTGAGTTTCTTGAACAGTCGAAGTTGTTTTCTCCCACGCTTGGGATTGGCTATCCGAAAGGATCGTTGTCCCTGATAGCACAGTGATCCATCCGCCTAAGATAATAAGAAATCCTTGTCCTCCAGCATCGACTACACCCGCTTGTTTTAGCACTGGCAACATGTCTGGTGTTTTTGCTAAGCATTTCATACCCTTATAATGAGCCTCTTGAAGGGTCTCGAGAAGTGATCCTCCCCCCTTCGCCATGGCTATCGCGGCCTTCGCTGTTTCCTTCGAAACCGTCAATATTGTGCCCTCAACTGGTTTCATAACCGCTTTATATGCCGTATCCACGCCTACTTGCAGAGCTTGGGCCACTTGCAAGGGATTCGCGGTTATCAGCCCTTCAAGCCCTTTGGCAATCCCACGTAAAAGCTGAGATAGAATAACCCCAGAATTTCCACGGGCACCCATTAAGGACCCCATCGAAGCTGCTACTGCCACATCACTGATAGCCTCGCTGGTTACTTTCTCAGAATCCTTCGCTGCAGATTGAATCGTTAAAAACATGTTCGTGCCTGTATCCCCATCTGGTACAGGAAAAACGTTCAAGGCATTAACATCATATTTCTTAAGTTCTAAGGCCTGCGCCCCTGCTATCATCATTTGTTTCCATTGATGTCCGTTAATCACACCTGTTATCTTAGTCGTTGGTCCCAAAACTGTATCCCCCTACACTTTTACACTACTCCAAAATGCGAACTCCCTGAACAATCACATTCACTTGAGACACGTTTAATCCCGTGAGCTTCTCAGTAGTATATCGGACGCGTTCCATAACACTAGTCGCGACTTCAGAAATTTTCACACCATACCCAACAACAATATAGAGATCGATAACCACTTCATTTTCTTTAATTGAGACTACAACACCACGATCCAAATTTTCCCGTCCCAGCAAATCAGCGAATCCATCGGTAATTTTGCGTGAGGCCATGCCCACCAAGCCATAACACTCGACAGCGGTAGCACCTGCTATCGTAGATATGACTTCTTCAGATATATTAATTTTACCTAAACTGTTAATGATTTCTTTTCCCATAAACAGGACCCTCCTCTTCTTGGCATCGTCCACGTTGTCCTTATTCTACCAATTAAATCATAAATGTTCAAAGAAAAATTTTCATTGAGTAATTTCTCTAGAAGGCCTTGCCAACCTGTAAGACATTTGATATTATATATAAGTGTCATTTCAGTCGCAAAGGAGGTTTTAGAGCATGGCTAAAGTTTGTGCAGTATGCGCCAAAGGAGTAACAACTGGTAATCAAGTGAGCCACTCTCATATACGGAATAAGCGAACTTGGAAACCAAACTTGCAAAGTGTACGTGCAATTGTGAATGGTACTCCCACCCGCCTCAAAGTTTGTACTAGATGCTTACGTTCAGGAAAAGTACAACGCGCTAGCTAGTCAACTAAAAGCCCGATATTATATCGGGCTTTTTTCATTTCCCGAATATCTACAGTCCTCAATATTCCGAGGTAACTTTCTCGTCGTTCCAGCCCAAAAGGTGGTAACAGTACAGCGTGCAGTTAACACCTTCCTCCAAGGTTTTGAAGCTCATCGATAGTAAATTGATAATGTTCGTTGCAAAAATGGCAGACCATCTCGGCTTTTCCATCCGAGATCAGGTCTGCTATTCCGTTGTCACCGATGGAGACTAAGGCATCACTCAGACGCTCTTTCGAACACGTACAAGAAAATTCTACCGATCGACGCTCCAAGACATGATACGGAAGCTGACCCATCAGCTGCTCCATTAGTTCGTCCATAGATCGGCTCTGAGCCACTATTTCGCTTATTCCTGCACCTAGCTGCCCTATTAGATTTTCAATTGCTTGAATATCTTCTTCTGTCGCTCCAGGCAACGGCTGTATTAAGAGCCCAGCTGCTCCAGCCACATGATAATCTTTTTCCACCCGCACCCCCAGTAGCATAGCTGACGGGATTTGTTCGGACGCTAACAAATAATGTACAAGGTCTTCAGCAATCTCGCCACTTACCATAGGGACCATACCCGTATAAACTTCACCATTTTGCAAACTTCGGCTAACCGCCAACTCGCCCAGTCCGACCGCCGATCCCACGTCAAGTTTTCCAGAGGCTTTTAAGGGCAAGTCCACCAAAGGCTCTCCAACATACCCCCGAACTTCACCCTGTGCATTGCCTACAGCAACTACTCCTGCTAACGGTCCGTCTCCCAATAACCGCAAAGTGACACTCTCGTCGCCTTTAAGTGAACAAGCTAAAATCAGAGTCCCCGTCATTAACCTACCAAGAGCTGCCGTGGCAACCGGGGACATCCCATGGCGCCTACGCGCCTCCTCAACCGTATCCGTCGTCCTAACTGCCACCCAACGAGCCTTCCCCTCAAGCATCGTTCCAATCAATAGTTCATCATGTTGCATCTATCGTCTTCCTTTTCCTATCTTTTAATACCATCCAAAGCGCCAACAGCGCTTGTTGAGAGCGCAGCA
>DASRMA010000038.1:0-5220 GCA_035648155.1 Desulfosporosinus sp. | reverse complement strand
TTTATAAATATGAAGGAATTTGGCAACGGATCACGAATACAATAATATAATATATTTATGGAAAGCATTTTCGTATGGTGGAAAGGTTAAGGCGATTATGAGCAGTAATACGGTTCAGAGTGTAAATCGAGCGCTTGATATTTTAGAATGTTTTGCTCAAATCAAAACAGAATGGAATTTGGTCGAGCTCAGTGAAAAAATTGGACTTACCCCTAGCACCACACATCGACTGCTAAATACATTAATTCAGCGTAGATTGATTGAGCATAGTGGCAGTACGGGAAAGTATAAGATCGGAACGCGTCTGTTCCTTCTCTCCGGAGCCATCATGAATAACTCCAATCTTAAAAATCTGGCGCACCCACTCCTTGCGGAACTAGCTGAGCAAACCGCTGAAACAGTACATCTTAGCATTTTGAGTGGAAATGAGGTTTTTTATCTTGATAAATTAGAAGGGCCGAGATCGATTAGTATCCGGTCCCGTATTGGTCAAACTCTACCTGCCCATGTATCAGGAGTAGGGAAAGTGTTACTGGCATATTTACCTCAGGATCGGCAGAATGAATTGCTCGATAAAGTAGAGCTTAAGCAGTTCACTGTTAAATCAATTACGGATAAGGAACTGTTAAGAGAGCACTTTAAGCAAATCAAAAGACAAGGTTATGCACTAGATGATGAAGAATTTGAAGAAGGATTAATTTGTTTTGCAGCTCCTGTGTTCAACCAGGATCAGCGTGTTATCGCAGCCATCAGTGTCTCAGGGCCAATATATCGCCTATCCGAAAAATCAGATTCTCACATAAGGTTGCTAATTGACACAGCTAATTCCCTAACCAATATTTTAACCCTATAAGTTATCGTTACAAAATTAAACACGAGGTGAAGGCAATGAGTAATAAAATTAAAGTGGCTATTGTTGGCCCCGGTAACATTGGTACAGATTTAATGTACAAAATCCTCAAGAGAAGCAAATTTATGGAATTAGCCTATATGATCGGCATAGACCCTGATTCGGAAGGTCTGAAAAGAGCTGCTGCCTTGGGGATCAAAACAAGCCATTCAGGTATGGAAGAAATGTTACAAGATGAGGATGTAAAAATCGTTTTTGAGGCGACAAGTGCAAAAGGGCACTATATCAATGCTCCAATCTATCTAGAGGCCAATAAAATAGCCGTCGATCTCACTCCAGCAGCTGTAGGGCCATATGTGGTTCCTGTCGTCAATATGGGGAATCTACTCGCCGAAAAGAACGTTAATTTAGTAACTTGCGGTGGTCAGGCTACCGTTCCTATCGTAGCTGCAGTGAGTCAAGTCCAGCCTGTCTTGTATGCTGAAATTGTCTCGACAATTTCCTCTCTAAGTGCAGGACCCGGGACCCGGGCAAACATCGACGAGTTCACGGAAACGACATCTAAAGCCCTAGAGATTGTTGGTGGGGCGAAAAAAGGAAAAGCAATTATTATTCTCAATCCTGCTGAGCCACCGATCATGATGCGTAATACAATCTATACCTTAGTAGAAAACAACCCTGACATGAAAAAGATCACAGAATCTGTCAACGCTATGGTCATGAAAATCCAGCAATACGTACCCGGTTACAAACTCAAAGTGCCGCCTATCTGGGATGGTGAAAAGATTACGACTATGATTGAAGTCGAGGGTGCAGGAGATTTCCTACCTGCGCACGCAGGTAATCTGGACATTATCAATTCGGCTGCATTTATAGTCGGCGACACCATTGCAGAATACTTATTGAAACAAGGGAGTAATAAGGTATGAAAAAAATACGAATATTTGACACGACCCTACGTGATGGAATGCATGCAGTCAGTCATGGCTTTTCAGTAGATGACATGGTTCGGATCGCTACCGCTCTCGAGGATGCTGGAGCAGATACAATTGAAGTAAGCCATGGCGATGGCTTAGGCGGCTCCTCGTATCAATACGGATTTGCAGCTCATTCGGACGAAGAGTATTTGAAAGCAGTTTCTGCTCATCTTAAAAAGACGAAACTAGCTATTCTTCTCATACCGGGTATTGGCACTGCAGAAGATCTCATAATGGCAGCTGAGTGCGGTGTCAAAGTAGCTCGAATTGCAACTCATGTTACCGAAGCTGATGTTGGACAGCAACATATTCAACTGGCCAAAGAAAAAGGCATGGAAGCCATTGGCTTCTTAATGATGACTCATATGGTGCCGCCAGAAAAAGTCGTAGAACAGGCCAAACTATTCGAGAGTTATGGCGCTGATGCTATCAACTGTGCCGACTCTGCCGGAGCGATGCTCCCCAAAGATGTGGAAGCAAGAATCAGCTTGTTAAAAGCGAATCTAAACATACCTATTGGTTTTCATGCCCACAACAATTTAGGGCTGGCTGTTGGAAATTCGTTGGCCGCCATCGAGGCTGGCGCTGATTATATCGACACGACACTCCGTGGTCTTGGTGCAGCAGCTGGCAACACCCCTCATGAAGTCTTAGTAGCCGTGCTTAAAAAAATGGGGATGGATGTCCAGGAGGATCTCTTTAAATTAATGGACGCCGCAGAAAATATAGTTCAACCCCTTATGAAACGGCCCCTCGATATTGATAAATACTCCTTGAGCATTGGCTACGCCGGCACTTATGGCAGTTTTCTTCTTCATGCCAAACGCGTTGCTCAACAATTCCGAGTTGATGCGCGTGATGTACTCATGGAGCTTGGTCGTATGAAAACTGTCGGTGGCCAGGAGGATATGATTGTCGACGTTGCTTACCGTTTAAGTAAGGTAAAGAACTAGGAGGCTGATGATGGATTTAACAGAATTTATGAAAGTCGTAAAGAGGAACAAACTGGAAATTTATACAGATCCCTCAGATACGATTTGCTATTCCTTTGATGCAGCAAACTTTAAGGAACAACCCGCTGCCGTAATTTTCCCCAAGAATACGCAAGAAGTGAGCCTAGTTTTAGAAGCCGCGAATCGGTTTCACGTCCCGGTTACACCTCGCGGTGCCGGTACAAGCCTCGCGGGGGGGACGATTGTAGCACCAGGTGGTATTTCGCTATGTTTAACACGCATGGATCAAATTTTGGAGATTGATGAGGAGAACTTAACAGCCACGGTTCAACCGGGTGTTGTTACGTTTGATTTGCATCAAGCTGTTGAGAAAAAAGGACTGTTTTATCCACCTGATCCTGGAAGTGTAAAAATTTCTACTTTAGGTGGGAATATAGCAGTGAATGCTGGAGGCCCGCATTGCTTTAAATATGGGGTTACTAAGGATTATGTCTTAGGAATGGAAGTTGTCCTCCCGAATGGCAAAATTGTTCGATTCGGAGGGAAAGTTATTAAGAATGTCAGCGGGTTTGATCTGGGGAGTTTATTTATAGGGTCGGAAGGTATGTTAGGTGTTGTTACGGAGGCAACCCTTTCCCTGATAGCGTTGCCTGAAGAGAGTAGGACGATGCTGGCAATCTATGATGACTTAAACGTAGCAGCCAGTGCGGTAGCGGATATTGTGAGGAAAAAGATTGTGCCGGCAACCTTGGAACTCATGGACCAAGAGTCCATGAAACTGATCGAGAGTTTCCGACCCGCAAACTTACCGCTTGATGCAGCGGCCAGTATTCTGATTGCGATTGATGGCCCTGTTGAACAAGTGGCTAAAGAAATGAGGCTTGTAGAGCAAATCTGTAAAGAGAGTGGTGCCCGAGAGGTTAGGGTGGCTCAGACCAAAGAAGACGAAGCGAAGCTTTGGGAGGGACGACGGAGTGCGAATGGGGCTATGTCTCAAGCCTGTAAAGCGCTTGTTGTCGAAGATGCCACCGTGCCAAGAAGTAAATTAGCGGAAATGATTATGAAATGCAAGGAAATTGCAGCTCGCTATAACATTCCGTGTGCTATTTTAGGCCATTGCGGAGACGGCAATGTTCATCCTCACTTATTGCTGCAGGAACTGACCCCGGAAGAATGGGAGAGAGCCGATAAAGCGGTTGATGAAATATTTAGGGCAGCCTTAGATTTCGGGGGAACTTTAACCGGAGAGCATGGCATCGGCTTAGCCAAAAAGAAATATATGAACTGGCAGTTCTCACCAGACACTCTTGAATTCATGAGGATAATCAAGAGAGACATTGACCCCAATAATATTCTTAATCCTCATATTATGCTATAAAGGCGGCGGAGCAATATGGATTTTGCTGAAGAGGCAGACCGCTGTAGACGTTGCGGCATGTGTCAGCCAGTTTGTCCGCTCTATCAGGCGGAAAGAAAAGAGCCCTTTGCTGCACGCGGAAAACTGCGGTTAGTCAGTGTAATCGAAGAAGGAATTCAAGCTATTAGTGAAGCGGCTAAAACGACGTTCTATAACTGTCTTGATTGTAGAGCCTGCATGGAAGTTTGTCCCGCAAAATTGAACGTTAAAACTCTGGTGAAAGGGATGCGCCAAAAGATTTACGAAGAGCAGGGTGACAATATTATCATGAAAATTGCCCTGGAGCATTTAACGCCCTATCCAGAACGACTAGAATTAACAAGAAAATCTTTAAAGGCATATCAGACGCTAGGCTTGCCAGCCTTGGTTCGGATAATTCCTGCTCTCCGACAAAGGGAAAAACTATTACCTCCCGTTCCTTCGAAATCATTCCGTTCAACTTTACGCCACAGAGAAATGAAAAAGGGAAGTAAAGGGAAAGTGGCCTACTTCATAAGCTGTACTACAGATATCTTGTATCCTCAGGTGGGAGATGCTATTCTCGAAGTCCTCGAAACTTGCGGCTTCGAAGTATATCCCTTGCTCAAAGGCACCTGTTGCGGGGTACCGCAAATGGGCTACGGTCACAAGGACCGAGCAAAAGAAATGGCTTTGAGAAATATGCAAGCAGTCCCTGAAGATATCGAATTTGTAGTGAATGATTGCGCGACTTGTGGTTCCGCCTTACAAGAGTATGAAGAGTTATTTGAAGGAACAGAGTATGAGGACAAAGCAAAGAAATTTTCTCGAAAGATGATCGATATCTCTACATTTTTAGTCCAGCATGCCAAACTTCCGGACGGAGAGAAATTAAAACTCCGAGTTACTTATCATGAACCCTGTCACCTAGGACGGGCGCAAAATATTAAAGAAGAGCCACGTAAACTGATTAATCAAAGCGTCACGGAGTTCACAGAAATGGCTAACCCAGGTCATTGCTGTGGGGGCGCGGGAACTTTTGGGATTACTCATTTTGAATTATCT
>DASRMA010000037.1:0-3144 GCA_035648155.1 Desulfosporosinus sp. | reverse complement strand
TGCAGAAGGATAATCGAGTCAACGCTTTGATCAATATAGTTAACCACCCATGGAGCGCCCTGGGAATTAACGCATCTAATCGGTGGTCCTCCTAATTTTATGATTGCTACTGCAATCAATTCCATATGCCCCAATTTTTCTGCAGCGAATAACCCTAATAGTTCTCGAACATGACGGTTTAAACTATTGGAGCGATGATTTAAGTACTGTATGGACAATGATAATTCACTATTTCTCCCTGCATAATGTTCAAGTAACACCTTTGCAAACACTAAATCTTGGTGTTGAACATGAATTGGATAGAATAACTGTTTGCGAAAATTGAACACTTTTCTCCCCCCTTTATGATAAAGTACTCTGCCTATATCATATGGAGGAGAACCTTAACGGTCACAAAATGACAAAGACAACATTTAACAGGTATTTCTAACGACATAATACAGAAACTAATGGAGCCAAAATATATTGTGCAAAGGAGATTTATATATGAAATTTAGAATTAAAAAAGTCGATCCAGGTCCATTCAGTTTCCTTCAACCAGCATGGATTGCACTACACACTGTAGTTATTGCTGGGGTAGCATTTCTCGGTAAGGCTTGGGAAAGAAGAACCTGATACAATATACCTCGCTTTTAAGAAGCTAAGGTTTATTAAGAAGTAAAAAGAGACTCCCTCTAATTCAATGAATTAGAGGGAGTCTCTTGCATGAAAATATACTGTAACTTCTATCACGGATAATGGAAACTTATAAAATAACTATAAAATTTACAGGCTTTTCCTCTTTCATGGCGAAGTGTTAATTGTAATAATTACCCATTTATAAGGAAGGGAGATAACTACTATGGAAATCGATTTCAAGAAGCTCAGTGATGATTATCTAGAAAGGTTTAATGAGAAGAACCCGAACCCCGATAACAACCCTAGCATTACCTTTAACAGCAATATCGTTAGAATTGCCTCAGAAGTTTGTGTCTCAATTCTTAAAGAATATGAGCAGTTAAAGTCTTCTAAAGAGCAGACCTAAAGCCCCTTCACTCCAATATCCCGACGGAAATGAGCTTTTGGAAATTGGATTTGATCCACGAGCGCATACGCTTTTTCCCTAGCTTCCTGAAGTGTTTTACCTTCAGCGGTGACCCCTAATACCCGTCCGCCAGTACTTACAAGTTGTCCCTCGCTGATTCCTGTACCAGCATGGAATATAACCGAGTCGGAATTCTTCACCACTGGTAAGTGGATAGGAACCCCCTTAGCGTAGGCTAACGGATAACCCGAAGCAGCCATTACAACACAAACTGCGACATCCTCTTCTTTCCATACGGGCATGACTTCGGATATGCGACCCTCTGTGCACGCCCAAAGGATAGGTAGGAGATCTGATTTTAGCCGTTTCATAACCACTTGCGTTTCGGGATCACCAAAGCGTACATTGTATTCCAATAGTTTCGGCCCCTGCTCTGTGAGCATGAGACCTAAGAAAAGCACCCCTTGAAAGGGTGTCCCCCGTTCATTCATAACTCTCAGGGTAGGGAAAACAATGTCGCGCATTACTTTAGTATCAAGCTCTGGCGTCCAAATTGGAGGGGGACTATAGGTTCCCATTCCCCCTGTGTTAAGCCCGAGGTCCCCCTCTAATGCTCGCTTGTGATCCTGAACTGGCACCATGGGCCGTGCAGCCACACCGTCTGAGAAGCAAAGCAAGCTGACTTCTTGTCCCTCTAAAAATTCCTCAATGACCAGCTTTTTACCCGCGGTACCAAATCCACCGTCCATGATTTCATCGACAGCTTGAAGTGCCGTCTCCAAATCCATCGCAACAATGACGCCCTTACCTGCAGCTAAGCCATCTGCCTTTAAAACACAGGGTGCGCCAATGGTTCTTACATAGTCCTTCGCTTGCTCCAAATCTTCAAACACTGCCCACTTCGCTGTTGGGATCTTTGCACTTTCCATAATGCTTTTAGCAAAGGATTTACTGCCCTCCAGTTGCGCTGCAGCCTGGGTTGGTCCGAAAATCCGCAGACCTGCCTCCTGGAAGGCATCCACAATCCCTAGGCTTAGGGTATCCTCTGGACCAACAATCGTTAGATCAATCTTCTCCTTGAGCGCAAACTCCACTAACGCAGAAATGTCCTGAGCCGGAATGGCCACATTCCATAACACGGTTCCAGCATTCCCGGGCGCAACAAAGAGGCGTTCGAGCTCTGGACTTTGCGCTAATTTCCAAGCCAAAGCATGTTCCCGTCCTCCGTTGCCCACTACTAATACTCGAAGGTCACCCACTAGCTCACCTCATCCCCAAATATTTCAACTCTCGTAAATTAAGACACATTAAAAAACAAATCAGTATGGCAGTTTATTCTCTTCATTTGCCTAATGCTGAAAATGGCGACGATGCGTAAAAACCATAATCATATTTAAGCGATTGGCAGCCTCAATGACTGCTGCATCGTGAATAGACCCTCCCGGCTGAACAATAGCCCGGATCCCTGCTTTAGCCGCTGCTTCAATCGAATCAGGGAAAGGGAAAAAAGCATCAGAGGCCAAATATGCGCCTTTTACCTTGTCTCCCGCTTGATCTAAGGCAAGCTTGGCGGATCCTACTCGATTCATCTGGCCTGCTCCAACCCCAAGCGTCTGTCTTTGATCTGTAACCACAATGGCGTTCGACTTCACATGTTTCACAACCCGCCAAGCGAAATCAAGCGCCACGAGGTCTTCTGTCGAAGGCAATAGGTCTGTCACAACATCCCATTCGCTGACCGGGGTTGTCCGTTCATCCACTTCTTGCACCAGATATCCCCCATCAATACTTTTAAGTGCCCAGCTAGAATTCGGTATACCGTTGTCTCCTCTTGTGACCACAAAGAGCCGAAGATTTACTTTGGCACTAAGGATTTCCCTGGCTTCCGGACTAAATTCCGGCGCAATAACTACTTCATAGAAGCATTCTTTGAGCGCCTTCGCACAGCCCGTATCTACCACTCGGTTAAAGGCAATAATCCCACCATAGGCGGAGATGGGATCGGCAGCCAGAGCTCTCTCATAAGCTTCTAACGGGGTTTTTCCCAATGCAACTCCACAAGGATTCGTGTGCTTGACAATAGTCGTGGCACACGATTCAAACTCAAGAACAATCTTCCA
>DASRMA010000036.1:0-14195 GCA_035648155.1 Desulfosporosinus sp. | reverse complement strand
AATATCTTCCCGAGTGAGATTTTGAAAGTCCATAGTAGATTCCTTCCGATCTGTTACTTGATAACTCTACAATAACATAAGCGGAAATGTTTGTCCAGATTATTTTTAACATTTCGCTCGCCTGGAGTGGTGAGTAGTTACCTTCAGTAAGACTATATTTTTGAAGCCCTTCGTCTACAGAGCTTTTAAGGTCCAATAAATTCCACGGTTTTGTGACATAAGTATCTAAACAAAGTTTTTAAAGCTTATCAATATCTACATAATCATGATAATCTATAGTTTCTTTTAACCTGATATTTGGACGTTTCATTACTTTTCCTTCCTCCATCGTCACTCATTACCTCCTTCAATGAACGAATCAATTAATTGTCTAGCTATACTTCCTTCGCGAGGAATCAGTGGAAGTCGATCGACAGTAAACCATCCTGCATCCAAGATCTCTCTATTATCAATCTTTATATTTCCGCTGTGGTAATCAGCTGTAAAACCTACCATTAGAGAATCTGGGAAGGGCCATGGTTGGCTACCGAAATATTTAATGTTTTTCACTTTCAGGCCCACTTCCTCTCCCACTTCCCTTTGTACGCACTCCTCAAAGGTCTCTCCTGGCTCAACAAAACCAGCTAAAACACTATAAAAGGCAGTTTGGAAACTGCTCCCCTGGGCCAGCAAAATTTCAGTTCCTCGAGTAATTGCCACTATTATTGCCGGAGAAATCCGTGGATAATTAACCACTCCACATGAAGAACAAAGCTTAGACCTTTCATCTAACTTATCTTCTGTTGGTGTTCCGCACCGACTACAATACTGATGCGTACGATCCCAATGCATAATATGATAGGCTTTGCCAACTAAAGAAAACAGTTCCTCGGGGATCTGATTAAATAACCCCCATAAGTCGCAAAATGACATACCTTGCGGCGTAACCGTATCCGGAGAAAGTTCAGCAGCATAACAACATCGCCCGTCCATGCGACCAAGATATTGTCTCCCAACTACTTTAATGTTTAACTGGTCAGGGTCTATATCAGGAAATGTAAATTTGCCGCTATTGTCTAGAACAAGAAATTTATCCATTTTAAACAATAACCAATGAGGTATTGAAGCCTCATCCTCTTGGCAACTGATGCCTGGTTCAAAAACCATGAGACGTCCTCTTTTCTCTATTTAAAGTCGACATTTAACCTTGGTTTCCCTTAAACTATTTACGTACCTCTTTGCTCCAACCAGTTCTTTCTTTTTCTGTCAAGCGCCTTCTGTCATTATTTTTTTCGCCCAAAGCTGCGTTGCTTGCTCCACGTTTCGGCAAGCAGTCTGATAAAGACGCTCCAACGGCAATAACTGCGCCTTAGAAGGGAAACATGCACTCTATGCTAATTATTTTCGCTATGCAACAACAATTTCCTCCTACCGATGATCCAATTATTTATTTGGACGGTCAGTCATTGATAGGCATAATGCTCATTTTTATAATTGGTTAGCTGCATCCTAACAGTCTCTTATATCACATGCTATAGAAGTTGCTAGTGACTATTTATATGTTACTAAATGTAATATATAGTTAACAAAAGTTAGCAAGAATAAAGAAATCGCCTCAAAAGTTCATTATTAATGAGATTGACGAAAGGCTTGTAGCCTTGAAAAATGAGGTTCCCCAGTTAAAGGCTCCGCCTTTAACATACTTAAACATGTCGGCTGGAATCAAGTCACAAGGAGCGCCTGACGTATCATAAAGGGTTGAAGAAATCTTGAATCACAGACAAGTAAAAACGCCCACTTCCAGCATACACATAGGTGATATCAGTTACCAATTTCCGGAATGGGCTGTTTCATAGCTTTTTATAATATTTACATTCTTAACCAAACAAATCATTAGCGTCACTAGAGCTTCTATTGATGCGAGAAAAATCTGTATTAATGAATGCTAGCGTTGATAATGTCAAAAACAGCAATCCAATCACAAGAATTATAGCCAAAGACATAAAGGGAGTTACAATAAAGCCGTTAATATCAATAGCCAAACCTTCTTTTACAAGTTGAGCATTAGACAAGCTTGTTTTTTCCAAAACAATCATACGAAAGAAGGCGGTTGCATAGGTCATTGGATTAATATAGGCAACATACTTAAGTGTATCGGGTAACATTGATAAAGGTATATATGCGCCTGAAAGAAATGTAAAGGGCATAGTGATCGCTGTTTTAACAATTTGGAATGTTTGGCCGTTTTTTACGACTGTTGCAAGGAATAACCCAACCCCAGAAAATACTAAACCAATACAAATCATGGACAAAAGAACATATAGAGGCGTTAACCATGTAGTAAACTTAATTCTAAAAACATACCAATCACTAGAATTAACATACCTTGCGCAGTTGAAACAGTTGTTGCTGTCAAAATCTGACCTGCTGCTACTGCTACTCTTTTAGCTGGGGAAACTAAAACCTCTTTCATGAAACCACCGACCATATCATCAACAGTTGATGATGCAAGGGTCAGTGCACTTTCAAAAACAGTGACTATTACAACACCAGAAAGCATATATGCCACTGGATTTGCAATAAGATCACTTTTGAAAATTGCGCCGAAGACATAAATAAAGAAAAATGGAATTAAAATCGAAAAAATCAGGGCTGTTTTATTTCTTACAAAGGCTTTCAAGCCTCTTTTCCATAAAGCAAATACCGTATTCATATTATGCCTCCTCTCTAATTTTCTTACCAGTTATCTCTAAGAACACATCATTGAACGTACCTTTTTTTATCTCAATATCGGATATAACATCCTTTTGCAAACTCAAAACCTGTAATAGGCCGTTAATATCTTCCGCATCAACCCTATAATAGCCATCCTTTTTAACATATTCCAATTTATATTGTTCTAATAGCTGTTCAAGCTCCTGCTCTTTTTCAGTTGTAATATACGCCTTGTCTTTTGTATATTGTTTCTTCAAAGCATAGGGTGCGTCATAAGCAACTATAACGCCACCATCCATGATCGCGATTTGATCACATATTTCAGCTTCTTCCATATAATGAGTGGTAAGAAAAATAGTAATATTTCTTTCCTTTTGGAGTTTAATAATATACTCCCAAATTTGTGCGCGTGTTTGTGGGTCGAGACCTGTTGTGGGTTCATCAAGGAATAGAACTTTTGGATAATGAATTAGACCACGGGCAATTTCAACACGTCGTTTCATACCACCAGATAGAGCCCCAACCATTTTTTTCCTTTCTTTGAGCAAATCAACCAATTTTAAAACAAATTGTATTCGTTCTTCAACTTCTTTTTTGGGAATATTATAAAAAACACAGTGCATTTTAAGGTTTTCGTCGATAGTCATTTTATTATCTAACGTTGGATCTTGAAAAACCACCCCAATTGTTGACCTTACTTCACTTTTTTGTGTGCTAACATCTTTCCCATCTATTAAAAGTGTGCCAGACGTTTTTTCAAAAATTGTACATAATGTATTTATTGTGGTACTCTTGCCAGCGCCATTAGGCCCTAAAAAAGCAAAAATAGTGCCTTCTTCTACTTCAAACGAGATATCATTCACAGCCGCGAAATTACCATATTTCTTAGTGAAATTTTTTACTACAATTATTGAATTCATTTTACCACTCCTTAAGTGTCCTTTTGCTCTAGTTTTTGAATAGGATAATAAATAAGTGCTGCTTACAATAATTAAAATTCTTTTCCACTGTTAAAGTCTAATTCTTATTATTAATAATGGTGCAGCACAATTAATATAATATATGAAGAGTATAAAGGTTTATTATTTATTCAAATACACTGCTGTAACAGATTTTTTACAATTTAAGAGTTTCAAAGGTACACCTTCAAATAGTATGTTTCCTCCTCGGCTACCACCGTCAGGGCCTAAGTCAATAATCCAATCAGCATTTTTTATAATGTTAATATTTGTGTTCTATTACTATGACCGTATTTCCTTTTCTTACAAGCTTGTTTATGATGGACAGTATACCTTTAATGTCTGATATATGAAGCCCTGTGGTAGGTTCGTCCATAATATAAATATTGCCTTCTTTATTAAGCTCCTTAGCAATCTTTAATCGTTGGCATTCTCCGCCTGAAAGAGTATTTAAGGGTTGCCCAAGTGTTATATATTGCAATCCAACCTCAACAATACTTTTTAGCTTATTCTGTATTTCTTTTGCTTCAAAGAAATTAACAGCTTCTGCAATTGTCATTTCCATTATGTCAACAATATTCTTCCCTCTATACTTATATTTGAGAACCTCTTCTTTAAAGCGTTTGCCCTCGCATTCCTCACAAACGGTTGTTATGGTATCCATGAATGACAAGTTGGTCTCGATATGTCCAATTCCTTTGCAGGCTTCGCAGGCGCCCACTGAATTATAACTGAATAAGCCTGCATTTACATTATTTTCAGAGGCAAAACATTGTCTGATATAATCCATTATCCCTGTAAATGTGGCAGAGTTTGAACGCACGTTGGCGCCTACTGCATTTTGGTCGATTTTACAGCATCGGTAAATTCCTTTGCAAATACCTCATTGACCAGCGTACTTTTACCTGAACCTGCTACCCCTGTGATGACTGTAAACACGCGCTTTGGTATTTTTAAACTCACATTCTTCAAGTTATGAAGGCTGCTCTTTGTCGTTTCATAATATTCATTGCTTTGGCGTGGATTTTCGTTGATTTCTAAAGTCTTTTTAATACATTGGCCAGTAAGAGTGTCCGCATGTGATAATCCCTCATAGGTTCCTGAATATACTATTTCACCGCCATTTACACCCGCTTTTGGCCCCACATCAATTATATAATCTGCTATTTTTATGACGTCGGGGTCATGCTCAACAACGATGACGGTGTTTCCCTTGTCTCTTAGCATGATTAAGAGTTCATTCAGTCTGTGAACATCCCTTGGATGCAAGCCAATGCTCGGCTCATCAAATATATACATAATGTCTGTTAAACTGCTGGATAGATGCTTCACCATTTAATTCTTTGCGATTCTCCTCCTGAAGTGTTGATGATTCTCGATTGAGACTGACATAGTCTAATCCAATATTTATAATATTTTTCAGTCTTTTAATTAAATTTTTCACAATTGGCTCTGACAATTTATTGTCTATTCTTTTAAGAACATCAACCAAGTCAGTGATTTGCATCTGAGTTAAATCATAGATGGAATATTCTAATATCTTAGACGAGAGCGCCGCCTCGTTATATCGCTTGCCGCCGCATGCAGGGCATTGGCAGATTGTTGTAAATTTTGTTATTTTCTTTTGATTAGTCCATGACTCTTCTCTATCTGTTTTGATGTGTAGCCTTGTAAATTTTTCTATAAGACTTTCATAGGTTGAATTGACTTCACCAACAAGTATTTTCACAGAAACCTTTTCAGGTTTTGCATATATCAGTTTTTCAAACTCTTCCTTTGTAAAATCCTTGATTTTCTTATCATTATCAAAAAGGTTTGTATTCACGTACATTTTCCAGTTATAGGAGCCAACTGCAAAGCCCGGCAATAAGATAGCGCCCACATTCAAGGATTTTTCCATATCAATTGCTTTATTAATATCCAATGTTACATTTTTACCGATGCCATCACATTCCTTGCACATGCCACTGGGGTCGTTGAATGAAAAGTGATTAGATGCACCAACAAAGGGCTTACCAATATGAGAAAAAAGAAGACGCAGCAATGGATTAATTTCTGAAATCGTTCCTAGCGTGGAGCGTGAGTTTCCACCTAATCTCTTTTGGTCAATAACGATTGCTGTTGAAAGATTCCGGATAGAATCTGCACTGGGTTGATTGTATTTGGGTAAAAAACCTCTAATGAAGGTGCTGTACGTTTGGTTTAACTGTCTTCCAGCTTCTTGAGCTAGAGTATTAAAAACGATGGAGGACTTCCCTGATCCTGATACCCCTGTAAAAATAGTAATTCTCTTTTTAGGGATTTTTAAGTTAATGTTTTTAAGGTTGTTTTCCTTTGCACCAAGTATTTCTATATAATCTTGTTCCATTTTATTCCTCCTGAATATTTGTTTTTTATTTTTATGTGACAATAGACCTTTTTTTAAAACCCAGGAACTTGAAATAATAAATCATTACAGTAGTATAGTCATATAATGGGATGGTACATTTGATAAGATAAGCCGTAGACTTTGCTTTCCAATTCGGTATATTTAGATACACTTTTTTAATACTCAGCTAGTGGAATAATCTTCTGTTTCTACTTTCCCCTTCAACTTTACAACATCAAAACTGAACATTTTTCGCAAACTTCGACCGTTTTACTTTCTGCCGTTTTAGTGTCTTCCTTTTAGTTGGTATATACTTAGCTTACGGTATCACACACTGGTAGAGTCAAGAGCAATTTAAAAAATTTTAGAATAAATTAGATATTATTTAGCCTACATACTATAATTTACTTAAACAACTCATAAAAAAGGAGGTGTTTTATGCTAAAAATTGGTGTTTTTTCTTTATTGACAAGTATCAGCATTCGTATGCTGCGCTATTACAATGACATCGGCTTATTAATACCTACTCACATTGACGATGAGACTAGCTATCGCTTTTATGATGAAAGCCAGCTAACTGTTGCGAACAAAATACAAGCTCTAAAGGGTATGGGCCTTGGAATAACAAGCATCAAAGAGGTTTTAGAAGTTTACGACAGTGCCCCAAATATTATAAAATATCTAAATATACAAGTCATGCAGAAGCAAGAAGAACTACTAAATATTCAAAATTATTTGTCGCTGCTTCAAACCACAATTAAGCGACTGAAAAAAACGGATGATGTCCTCCAATGTAGTATAGCGGTAAAAGAAATATCTGAATGCAATGTTGCCAGTATGCGCGACATCATATTTGCTCGCATGCAAGAAGGCGAATTATGGATTGCTTTGGATAGAGATATTACAGCGCTAAAAGTCCAAAAGGCGAAACCGACTGTATACTATGGCATATTTCATGACGAAGGGTACGTTGAAAACAACCTTGATTTAGAAGTACAAATAACAGTTATCGGAGATTACCCAGATACAGAGCGTATCAAATTCAAAACTATTCCTCCGACACTCGCCGCAACCATAACCTATCAGGGAGCCTACGAGTTGCTGCCTGAAATGCGCGAAACGTTGGCCGGTTGGGCGAAAGATAATCAATATGAATTTAGCGGAGAGATATTCAATATTTATCATGTTTATCCAACTGTAGAATATAATACTGAAAACTTTATAACCGAAGTTTGCCTTCCAATAATAAAAAAGTAAGTGTTGGTATTTTTTTATTGTAATCTACAATCCAAATACAAGGACAAATTCTTATGCAGGTTACATGCATGGATGGTTTCACTCTTTTTACTTAACAACTGTGCTATAGATATTCCTAATGAGTTTTGTTAAGCCTTGTTTAAAGTTAACCCTAAACGGGTTGCGGAATGGTTCTTAGCTCGAATTCAATACTATAAGAATTTGGATGAGCGTTTTGGCTACAGCGCAGTACCAAATCCATCTTTAGACGGAATTCAGTTAGTCGATGCCATCGAGACTCAGCTATATGAAGCTTTACGTTTGGTTCAGGACAATGTTCTTAATTGTGAAGATGAATTCGATTATTCCTTCTCAGAGTTGTTTGCTCTAATGGCAAACGGCTTTGGTCAGGTTAGTTTAGCCCTTCTTTTCCCCTATCAAACGTTCTACGATTTGGCGGACCTCATCGTTCGTTGTGCCCTGGGTAGAAGTAGATGCATTGCCAACGACTGGCGTAAGTTCTGCTCTTCTGATTTGTTCTTTTTTGGCTAATGTTAGGACAAGGGCGTCATTTAAGTCACTTTCGGCCACTTCCTGGCGGTACTCATCTAATTTGCGTTCCAGACGGCTATAGGGTGGAACATATACCTTATTTTTGAAGCTCTCACTGCTCACATAAAAAACCTCTGGGCTGTTTAATAAACAGCCCAGAGGTTTTGTTAATTGAACTGGTATTCAAACAAATTGTGGCTTCCCGGTCCACCCGTGAATGAATAGGATCGTCTTGTTGCCGACGGGGTTATTAATTTGTTTTCACTCGTAACACCTTCCCTGCGGTCCAAAACACAGCCTTACCCAATGCGCTTGCTGGCCAGCATAAATTCTCCTACCGCAGACTCCTGCCAATAATCGAGTCCAGCAGCCTTACAGAGCAGGTCGGCATGACCTGAGTCCAAGGCACACGGGGAGAGATCCATGGCTGTAGCCACTAGATACATCGTTTGAAACAACACTCCGACGTCCTTTAGGATCAAGGAATAGGCAATCGAGCTGTATTTCCAAGCCACCCGCGAAAAACGAGCCGTGAGCGTGATGACTACCTGTGGGTTGCAGCTTATATCTGCAACGTGCGCAGCCTGTTTCAAAATCAATACCGTGTGCTGGTTTTCGCCACAAACCTTAGTCAACGTGTGATGCTGGGGGTCAAAGTGGTATAGACCATTGTTCAGACCCGCACACTCTGCCACTGTCAAATAAATCTCCAATTCATAACAATTACCTACTCCCGGATAGGGCCGTGTGCTGGTCTCATACATCACTCCCATCTGTTCATTGATAGGTTTAATCCTTTTAGCACGGGCAGTGCGATAAAGAAATTCCCCGATTTGTTGGAGAGTTATAGATTGCGGCCCGTAGTCTAGGATTGAGCGACGTTCTTCCAGAATCAAGGTAAATGGATAATCTTCCCCGCTTAGTTGTTCCATATCGGGTTTATAAAGTTCGAGAACTTCACCCCTAAATGGCTGTTTGAAGGCGGGCAGTGGTGGGATCTTAGGCCAAAAAGGAAAGGCATCACCCAACGGCTGGTCATGTCGACCCGCTCGGGAGCGCGAGTGGAACAACAGATCATGGAACTCCCACTGCTTAAGTGCCTCGTCCAGAGCACCAGAAGCCACTGCGCTGTCATCCAGTGGCTGGATCACTCCGGCGGCGAGAAGTAGTTGCAACAACATTCGGACAAGCTCAGGATCGCTGCCGGGAATGACCGCGCTGAGTTCCGGATAAGTACAAGGTTGAGAGATTTGCTGCCAAACTGCTCCTGACAGCCAATTGCTCAGCTCGATCCGGACTGGATTCAGCGGCGTCTCCAGCACGGATTTCCGATTCAGACTGCGAGAGTACGCAAAACGCGAGGCTACAAAGCGCTGGTCACGCCCAATCTGAGTTAAGTGCGGAGCAAAACCCAGGCCAATGGTCTGTAGCTTGGCGATTTCGAGTCCTTGAGCTTCGATTGACCAGGAAAGACAGCCAAGTCTGGATATATTCTCCAAGCAAGACCACACCCCTCCAGGTTCATCTCCATTCCCTCTCCGGTCTAGCAGTTCTGCATAGGATATTTCGTTTGAAAACAGGCGAAGTAAGGTCTGAATGGTATTTGGAGTAACATCCTTAATACGGTGGCTCCGGTAGCCCCCTCGAAGTTCCAAGCCTCCCTCGGACGGTTCTAGGATGCTGACCCCGTTCCTCAGGCTGAGAATAATACTAGGCATAGTAGTCCCCTTCTCTCTAAGTAGTTACATTGTTGGTAAACAGATTCCCCTCTTATTCTATCACTACACCGCGCCTTTTTTCTAAAAATTATTCCTGCTTGATTTTCGTCTGGTGCCCGTTTGGCAATTAGGACCTTATTATCTTTTAGAATAATTGCCGCTTTTACTTCTTTCATAATGTTCAATCTTTCGAGCACTGCCGATTTTCCGCAAGAGTTTCGATTTTTCCATATCTCCCCGACTAATTAATGTATAATATTTGTTATATATTGTAATAATATATATAAAGTACGTTAAGGAGGCGTTTTAATGAACTGGTTGTCAAAAACTGCTTTAATACTTGTAATTATCGGAGCCATGAATTGGTTATTAGTGGGTGTCTTTCAATGGGATCTTGTTACTGCTATTTTTGGTGGAGACACGTTTAGAGCTTCATCTGGATTAAGCAGGCTAATCTACGCATTAGTGGGTCTTGCAGGTCTTTACTCTATCACTTTTCTTTTTAATGATAATGAAATTAAATCTAATTAATAAAGCTTTAATGCAAAATCATTAACATCAAAGAGGGCACCTTCGGGTGCCTTTTTCATTAATGGGTTTGATCCTTTTAGCACGGGCAGTGCGATAAATAAATTCCCCGATTTGTTGGAGAGTTATAGATTGCGGCCCGTAGTCTAGGATTAAGCGGCGTTCTTTGCGAATTCAAGCCTCCCCCTTGGAATTTTCAGCTTGATCCGCGCCGCTGCCGGAGGCCTAGTTGGAACCATGCCGGGAACCACTACCTGAACCACTCCCTGAACCATCCCTTGCACCATTCCCGGAGTCATTACCGGAGCCATCCCCTGGACCATTGCGACCAGCTGGTCCTTTCTGGGTATCCGTGGAACCACCTTTCCTGTGTTGGGCTTTTACCTCGTAACATTTTTCAGGGAAAAGGCTAGATGCACTAACATTTGCATCAACCAAAGCCTTTTGTGCATTATTACGGAGGCTATCAGGTTGTACAGCTATGCTTTTCTCTTTTAATCGATTATATATTAAATAACTGTTAACCGTCATTCCCTGTTGCTTGGCTTCCCGCTGTATTTTCTGGTTCGTTTGAATGACCAACACACTTCCTGACAGATTCCTGCGAGTCATTTCATCACGAATTGAGTTTCGAAGTTTCTCTGTATCAATTAGTTGAATGCCCCACTTATTGATAGGTACAATACTGGCCAAGATCAGGTTTTCAGTTTCGTTGAGAGTTCCTTTATTATTGGCGTTTTCCAAGATTAAATCAACCGCTTGATAGGCATCTAACCCTTCGATGGGTATTCCTTCCAATAGACTCAAACCACCATTGACATCTTGTACTCTAATAACCTTGCCCTCTTTATTGATCAATAAATCGACGCCTTTATTGATATCTAGAGCGACTGAGGCTACTGCCATATTCGGAATGAATAAGTAAAAGACACTGATGCTTAGAACCATGAATAAAACTGCTGCAGCGGATGCATATTTTATGACGGATTTATGAAACAAAAATGATCGCTTAGGGTTTATAGTCACCTCAATAACCTGGCCTACTATAGGTAGCTCTTTCGGCGTGGGAATTTCTAAAAAGCGCCCTTTGGTGAAGATGACAGTGACCTTTGGCGAGGTTCGCATCACAATACCTTTGGTTTTCTTCATTATTGCAGCACCTTCCCTTCCGGTTCTTCTGGAATCTCCATGAAAACTTTTAGCGGATAAAAATCTGGGTTAGATAGGATGAGAGCTAGGGCGATAAGATATTTTCGACTCTTTTCGATAACTCTGCGTTTTATACCAGTCAGTAATTGTAGTTTCTTGATAGGTAAAAGTTTATGCTTCTGAAGATGTTCCATAAGTTCTGGGCTATCACTTAAAACTAAGGCCACTTTTGTAAGAGTTTGATTGCTGTCACTATGCTTTGGGGAGACTTTTACTAAATCATCTAAGGTAACGTTATAGTCACATAGCACGCGCGTGTAGTTTTCAATGACTTGCGCAAAGACCTCTTGGTTCTCATTTTCTTGATATAGCTCTAGGGAAGAATCGACAGCGTAGCGGCTCACCTCTTCATCCTCTGGGTCCATTGGCGAGAGTGAGAGATGTTGATGTTTGCCTTCTTGGCGAAAATAATCCACTAATCTTCGGCGGATTACCATTTGAACGAAACTGTGAAAAGAGGCTCCTCCATGAGGGTCGAAGCTGTCAATCGCTTCATTAAAACCTAAAAGAGCAATGCTGAGTTCATCGTCATTATCCCAGGATAAGTACCTCCTACAGACCTTGGAACTTACCTTAGCTATAAATTCTTTATGAGATCTTATAAGTTCCTCTCGCATGAGAGGGTCTCCACTCTTGGCTAATATTAAGGTATCTTTCAAAACCTGTTCTTCCACCAAAATCACTCCACTTAATAGTCTTTCGTAAAACCCCAGGCAGTTTAGGGGTGTAGAAAAAAATATTCTATTGCCCATTATAAGGTTAGAATGTTACAAAACTATGGCATTATCGTTGGTTGTTCCTGTTACATACGTAACAAGATTAACGGTATGCATGTAAGACTGAAATTGAATTACTTTTAACCTACCCATCAAAAAGTATTCTTTGTTAACGAATAACTAGATGAAAACAGGGGGTGGGCAAAAGGAAACTTGAATTTTCAACATTATTTATCAAGTTAATCGATGATGAATTTAAACGTTATCGTATCTAAGGGTAAAAGGAAAGGGTGATATTTTCATGAAAAATATTATTAAAAACAAATTCTTGGTAGGTTCCTTGTCACTTGGCTTATTAGTTAGTGCAGCCGGTGTAGCCAGTGCTGCCACTTCCCCGAACTATCCGTGCGCTAACCCTGTAGCAGGTGCTTCATATGCTACAAATGCAGGAACACAAGCAGGTACAGTAGCTGGATTAACAGGACAGTCAATGGAACAAATTATGGAACAAAGAGCAACAGGAATAACGTTTGGGACCATTGCCCAAGAAGCTGGAAAGTTCGATGAATTTAAAGTTCAGACTCTCGAACAGAAAAAAATTATTCTTGACCAACGAGTTAAGGATGGCAATTTAACTCAGGCTCAGGCGGATCAGATCTATAATTCAATAAAGACTAATCAGGCAACCTGCGACGGGACCGGCAGTGCACAACTAGGCCAAAGAAATGGCGCTGGTTTTGGACAAGGACAAGGACCAATGGGAACTAGGCAAGGTAATGGTAATGGTAATGGTCGGAGGTAGAGTAATGAACACTGGGAAAGGTTCCATCCAATAATAGAACCTTTAATCAATTGATTTTTCCGCTACTTTTGCGACGTAAATTATGGTTAAACTTCTATCCCTACAAACGCTAAATATACTAATCAATAAGACGGTACAGGATTTGTTTTAAGCCTATACCGTCTTATTAATCCACTTCATGCACTTTAAGAATTTTTAACTGGCATCGATGAGAAAGATATGGAAATAACGATCAAAATCCCACCACAGTCACCTTCTTACTATAGACATCTTGTGGTGTGACATGGTAACCCTCAAAAAACTCCCGGACATTAAGTTGTCCTTTAATTTGCATAAAATCATGGAGCTTGCCGATCAGGTTGCGCTTAGTATTCACCGCATTGCGAATGTTCGCCAGAATATAGTCCTGCGCTTGCTTTTCCAATTGAATAATGCAGCCTCTTGGTACATTGACAAAGCCATTTTTAATTTCATGTTCAACCGTTTTCCTAGTCCTCGATAACAATGCTTTGAAACGATCTTCAAACGAATACTTCTTGTGAGCTTGTCCTACAAAATCCAAGACCGTCAGAGCTTCTTTCCCCTCGCTGAGCCTTAAGCCACGTCTCAACTGTTGCAAAAAGACCGTTAAGCTTTCCGTAGGGCGAAGGAAGAGCACCGTATTCACTTCGGGAATATCAATCCCTTCGTTATATATATCCACGACAAAGACAAACTGGATCCGAAAGGCTTAGACATTGACACAGAAGAACCGTCCCCACGTCCCCATGTGTCTCCTTGAAGCCTTCAGGAATCACGTAAACGCTTGGCTATATCGCTGGCACTGTACAAAACGTTTGTAATGATTACCCGCTCTTCTTTGATATGGAAGAATACAGAATAGTTCTCAACAGGCATTTGCCTAAGACCCAGCGCATGTTGTTCTGTCTCCATTAACTTTGCACGTTCCGGGAACGTATCAAGAGCTTCGATTGCGTCAGCAATTCTGTTATACTGTCCCATGGCCGCTTCCCGCGCCTGTAGTTGCTCTACGATATAATTATAAATCGCCTCCATATCGGAAAGTGCCTTATCCGTAATCTGAATTTTATAGTGCTTCATGCGTGTGTCTCTCGAAATCTCTGAAAGGCAGCAGATGCATCCTGCACATTACCTTTTTCAATATCGTTGTATCCAGCCTTTAACTTAGCATGAATTTCGTCCATTGTCATTAAATCGGCGTTTACGGAAACCGGTGCTTTCTGCAGTGTTACAGCAAAAGGTATTCCACCGGTCATTGAAATCTGTTTCAGATAAATATCTATCGCAGTAGACATAGGGATGCCCAGTTGTGAAAGGACTTCCTCAGCCCTTCTTTTTACGTCAGGATTAACTCTTAAATTTAAAGTCGTAGTTTTTTCCATGTTAATCATC
>DASRMA010000035.1:0-12879 GCA_035648155.1 Desulfosporosinus sp. | reverse complement strand
ATTGATCTGTTAATTTACGAGAACGGAACGCTTTATCCCATCGAAATCAAAAAATCAGCTTCCCCTGGCAAGGATGCCATTAAGCATTTTGGTGTGTTGAAACCCGTTACAGAGCCAGAAAAGTTCGGTGAACTTTATCAGACAAAAATGAAAATTGGGAACGGCTCGGTCGTTTGCATGGCAAATGATCTGCTTTCCATCGATACAAAGAACTGGTATGTTCCTGTTTGGTTGATCTAAATTTAAGGAAAGGGTTTGCAAAGCAACAACACAAGCCAAGAAAAGAACGATGAAGTTGCGGAACGTAATCAAGAGCTGACAGAACGGATCCACTTGCGGGAACTTCAGAAAAATGCACGATAATTCTATAGACCCTTGGATCAAACGACGCCATGATGAGCAGAATTGTTGGTCCGAGGGCTATAACCATGTTATGGGATGTGACGAAGTAGGCCGGGGTGCATTAGCTGGGCCGTGTGTGGCTGGAGCAGTGATCCTGAGTCCAGAATTTTACCTGGCAGAACTTCGTGACTCTAAAGAGGCTACTGCAAAAATGAGACGTACTTGGACGAAGGTATTTAAGGAAAAAGCTGTCACCTGGTCAATGGGTCAAGTGGAAGCTCCTGACATAGACATGATTAATATCCATAAAGCGACGCTAGTAGCAATGACGGCAGGTTTACTGTGTTTACAGCAGAAAAAATCCCACAGAAGGCAATTATTCATGGGGACACTATGTCGGCTGTTATTGCAGCAGCCAGTATTGTAGCTAAAGTATATCGAGATGAGTTGATGACGGAGTATGCAAAGATTTATCCAGAATACGGATTCGAACGAAATAAAGGTTATCCAACACAAAAGCATATGGATACGATTCGTTAGATCGGGCCATGTTCTATCCATAGACGGACCTATTTGAAATTTTTGGGGAATGGCATATCAATCTTTGCTTGTTGATCTCCAACATCGCCTGGCGGCTTCAGCTTCGGCAGGGATAATTAACAGTGCTACTAATATTATATTCACCCTCTTCGTTGACCCCAAATCTTCAATCATTACTGATCAGGCGTTAAAGGGAAATCGTCCCTATGAAGATGTCAAAGCCCTGTTGTAATCTTGATGAGCGCCAAGCTAATAGGAACGATGATGGGACAAGTGCTCCTTATCCCGGCAGCCATCAAAGTCGTAAAATTATCAACCATTTCTGCTATCAAATTTCCCCCTGCCTTACAATCAATCTCCCACCATTGAAAATTCGCCGTCATCTTTTTGGCCATGCTTTGGGTAATTATTTTGCCCATCTCAGCCGCCTCGTCTGTTGTTAGTAATTCCCAGTTCAACTGGTCTAAAACATGGATATATAAAGAAGTTAGGGCAACCAGTTCTCCATCATGATCCATTTCATGGAGCCTATGAATAAAATCAGCTTTTAATATTCCACCGGCGATTTCAAGCCTGCAGTACTGTAGCCATATCTTCTCTTCATTAATTTTGTACCTTTTAACCCTTTTAAGAATACTGTGCTGCTGCTCCGGGCAAAGGCCCATTTCCAAGAAAAGGGCTCCTTTCACTGCATTCTTTACAGTATTTCCAATTAATTCTCCTAATTTAGAATGTTTTCCGGCATTGGTAAGCAATAATTCTGATTCAGAATTGCATACAATTATTGTGCCATCCGTACCGGAACCAGTAGCCAGTCCGTGAGAATAATTACTGCCTACCATTAACTCCTGGAGGGCTGCCGTTTTAGCTTCGGTACATGTGACAAGTCCCCTTGTTACTGTACCTTCAGGTAGATTTGCATCAATGACGAGAATGATATTAATTGTACCAGGGTTTAACATTTCAAAGTTGTCTTTTCTTTCATGGTACGCTGCTGGGTCGCCGACACGTCCTCCGTTGATCCCAACTCCGGCTGTCACTATAGCGCTTACACTCAAACCTTCAAAGTCCTCCATTTTTATTGAGACGTTGTTCATCGATGCCGCAGTATCAATCCCAGCAGTCTTGTCAGAGTCAAGACCCAGCTCGGAAGCAATGAGTCGCAGATGCTCTTGATGAGTCGGTGCCCGTAGTTTACATTCCATCCCTTCCCCAGGATTAGCGTCATTGTTAAAGACTGCTTTTAGGTCTTCCCTGTATCCTCCGTTTAATGGGGATGTACTCAAGACCTTTCTTTTCCCTTCAAAGGGAATGACAATGCTTTTATTAAAGCGGTGTATACAATCCCCCGTAGATAACCTATAGATTATCAATCTAAGCCACCTCACATCTCAAATCACTTCACTTCAAATCACTTCACTTCACTTCACTTCAGGTAACCTAGCTGAAGTCCTAAAAAAATGGTCCCCTACGTTTAAACATAGAGGTCTGCTGAATGCACATGTACTAGTTAGGTGAGTAAAAATTGGGGTACATGTTGTACAGGGTGATCGATCATGATAATTTCGGCTTTATAGACAGTAGAAATGGTTTCGGGTTTTAATACTTCGTGGATTTTCCCATAGCTTTGAACGTAACCTTTATCCAAGAGGAGTAGGCGGTCACAGTATTGACTTGCTAGATTTAAATCATGCAATACCATAATGACAGTAATGTCTTGAGACTTGTGCCACTCCCGAACGTGTTCCATTACGAGCATTTGATGCCCGATATCCAAGAACGTGGTTGGTTCATCCAGAATTAGGACTTTTGGCTGCTGAACCATCGCTCTTGCTAAGGAGACCATCTGGCGTTGACCGCCGCTCAGAGTATTAACCGCTTTGCTCCTTAATTCCCAGAGGCCTAGGTTTGTAAGAACATCGTGGATAATCTGTTCGTCTAGATGAGACAAGTCAGCAAGGGGCTTTAACCATGGATAACGTCCCATAGCAACGACCTCTTCGATCGAGAAAGATAGGGGCGGAATGCTTTCTTGCTCCAACACTGCAATTAGTTTTGCTAGGTCACGTTTTCGATACGAGCCAATAGGTTTACCAAATAGGAGAATTTCTCCTCGACTGGGTTTTAGTAACCCGCTCATGGTACGAATAAGCGTAGATTTACCACTGCCGTTCGGACCGATAATTCCAAAGGTTTCTCCAACTTTTACCTGAAATTCAATATTTTCAAGAACAGGGTTAGTTCCAAAATGATGCTGCACCTGCGATACCTCAAAAAGGTTCATGCTTGACCCCTCCTCAGTCCTTTTTTTAGTAAGTAGGCAAAGAACGGTGCTCCGATAAACGCCGTGATAACTCCGATTGGAATTTCTCGTGAGGGAATAATGCTGCGAGCCACAGTATCTGCCCAAAGCAAGAAAATTGCGCCCGCCATAGTTGATAAGGGCATCAAAATACGGTGGTCAGGGCCCACGATTAGACGCATTAAGTGGGGTACAATAAGACCAACGAATCCTATGATTCCGACAACAGAAACGGCAGCAGCGGTTAGTAAGGACCCTGCGATTAAAACCCCGATTTTCTTCTTTTCAACATCCATTCCAAGATGCGTCGCAGCACTCTCTCCCAAAGAAATGAGATTGAGGTCTCGTTGCTGAAGAGATAAGTATACGAAACCGACAAGCATGTAGGGGGTAAGCATGCCGACGTCAAGCCAAGTACGGTTCGCTAGGCTTCCCATCATCCAAAACACAATTTGTTGCATTTGCTGTCCAGAAATGGCAATCAAGAACGAGATAGCGGCACCAATTAACGATTGCACAACGACACCTGCTAGGATTAACGTTTCTCTGTCCCGTTGGCCTTGATGACTTGCCAAAGCCATGACGAACCAGAGAGAGAGTAAAGCGCCAATAAACGCAAAAAATGGGGTGGTGAAGTATCCAAGCAGGGTTAAATTCCGGAAAAAGAGCATTGCTGTTGCCGCTCCAAAAGCCGCACCCACAGATACACCTAGGATGTAGGGGTCGGCAAGAGGGTTGCGCAACATGCCTTGAAAGGCAACTCCTGTTGAAGAAAGCATAGCCCCAATAACAAGAGCTAAGAAAACCCGAGGAAGGCGCAAGTCCCAGACAATAGCGGCCTGGGCCATTGACCAGGTGGGAGTCAAGTGAACAAGAGGGAGGTGGCTGAGGAGAATTTTCAGTGATAGTGTAAACGGTACATGAACTGAGCCAGTCATAACACTCAGTACAAGGGACAAAAAGAGCAGAGCACTAAGGACACCAATCCATAACATCCGTTTAGTTTTCAGTTTTTGCTCCATTAAAATCCCCACACCCTTACCTAATGAAATTATTTGAAAAGATCTGGGTACAATGCTTTAGCAATTGATTCTAGTCCATCAACTATTCTAGGCCCGGTGCGTGTCACCATGTCGCTGTCTAACTCCATCACACGTCTGTTCTTAACAGCCGCCACGTTTTCCCAACCTTTGCGAGCAACGATGTTCGCAACAGCGTCTTTTTGATAGTAACCGTAGGTTGCGAAAATAACTTGGGGATCCTTGGCAATGACTTGTTCACTATTGTACTGTCCCCACCCTTTGACATTTGCAGCGATATTATTACCACCTGCTTTGGTTATTAATTCATTGAGAAAGGTCCCTTCTCCGGGTGTGAACAGGTTCTCATCAACCTCTGTCCATACCCTTTGTCGATCAGAGTCTTTAATTGTCTTTATTTTTTCAGCAATGACTTGTTCTTTTTCTTTCATACCAGTTACAATTTTGAGTGCTTGTTGCTGAGTGTCCGTAAGTTTTCCAAATGTTTCGATGGTCTGGTATGTTTCTACGAGGGTTTGAGGGTTAACTGTGATGACCGGGATTTTAAGATTGCGGATTGATTCGATGTCCTTTCGGTCATTACCCATCAAGCCCATTACAATAAGGTCAGGCTCCAATTCCAAAATCTGTTCGGTATTGGGACGTATGCTGTCTTCAAACACATATTCCACTTTTTTCTGAACTCCTACAGGATAATTATCCCATTTTGTAACGGCGACTACCTTGTCTCCTAATCCCAAAGCGAAGAGGGTTTCTGTCGCCGAGGGAACTAGAGAAACAATTCGTTTCGGTTGCGCTGCAAGGGTCACCCTGTATCCCGAGTCATCCTTAAGGGTTAGGGGATACGTTGTTTGTGTCGTTGGAGCCTCGCTAGTCGGCTTGTCTGCTTCAGGTGTTGTCCCTCCACAACCTGTTATGAGGGTGAAGGAAAGGAGTAGAGCAATTAAGGTGAGGATCTTTTTCTTTAGCATAGTTAGCTTCCTTTCTTTCTTTCTTTCTTTCTTTCTGTTGCGGGTGTTGCTATATGGCAAAATCAGATTTATTGATCACATTCGCATTTTTCTCCTCTGGAAACCAGCTATGTGCACATAAAAATATAAAAGCCCTCCAAAATATGAAGGGCTGAATTAAATAATTCCTGCCACCCATTCATCGTGAGTAAAGCATATGAGCAACCAGGTCTCCTGACTCAGGTTCATCGTTTAGTGCTTCCTTCCCAAGTTTCCTCAGTGGATGTAGCACAAACTCCCCATTACAGTGGCGGGACCGCGCCGGATTTAAACCGGCTTCCCTGTTATGATTTTTCGGCTAAGAAAAATCGTTTGCTCATCTATTAAGTTATTAATTAAACCTATCACATAGGTAATGCATAGTCAATCAACGGAAGCCATGCCTTATGGGAAAATACTCATCATTCTCCCGAATTAAGGGGAACAAGCTTTCGTCTGCATGATACAATCTCGAATCGCCGCATGAATTTCATCTATCCAGATTGCTTTTAATCATATCTTCTGAGGCTCAGACCCATCTAACTTCATCATGCATACGGATGGGTCTTATAGCAATAAAGAGGATGGGTACAAGCCTTACAAAATTCGAGTCGATGGTATAACTAGATTATTTAAAGGCAGGCGGTTTTTCTTTAAAAAACTTAGTTTTATAGGCTGTGTAGACTAGGCCAATGGCGAGCCAACTGAAGCCGACAACTTTGGCTTCTGGCTGAAGACTCATCCAGACATAGAAGATGATACAGAACCCTACGACAGGCAGCAAGAGGAATTTGAACAAGGAAGCAAAATTTCTTTTCTTGCCTCTGATTACGTAGTGGTTTACAACAGAAACATGCAAAAACATGAAAGCAGTCAGTGCCCCGAAGTTGACCATAGAGGTCAGGAGGTCCAGGCTGAGAAGAGCACCGATGGCGATAGAAAGCACGGCCACAAACAAAGTGCTCATGTAAGGGGTCTGATACTTTGGATGAATTTTACCGAGGAAGGCTGGCATCATCTTATCGCGGGACATGCTGTAGAGCAGTCGGGAAATTGCCGCCTGACACACGAGCCCGTCACCGACGCCCCAAGCTACTGCTGTACCTAGTGCGACCAGGATCCTGAGCCAGTTCCCTCCCGCTATTTGAGCAACTTCGTAGAATGCAGTGTCAGGGTTTTGAAATAAGGTGTGGTCGGGTATGAGCAGTCCAGCCAGGTAAGTTTGAAGGACGAAGAGTCCGCCGACAAGGATCAAGGCCGTCACTGTGGCTCTACCAACGATCTTCTGAGGTTCTTTGGCTTCTTCAGACAAGGTACTGATAGCGTCAAAACCCAGAAAACTCAAAACAGCCAGCGAAGTAGCCGCCATGACCATATCTATATTGAAGCCTTCCGGTTTCCAAATAGGATCCATGGTAAAAGCACCTTGTCCAGCACCTTTTAATACTGCCACAAAGGCCATGACTACAAAAGCAACCAGGACGAAAAGTTCGAAAATTAGCAGACCGATATTGGTTTTAGCGGTAAGTTCAATCCCTCGGAAGTTTACGACAGTGTTAATAATGACAAAGATGGCAATCCAGCCCCAAAAAGGTAAGATGGGCAAAATTTCCTGCAGAGCATAACCGGCGACTAGGTAAACTAAGGCAGGGGTTAGAATATAGTCCAGAAGCAAGGACCAACCAGCAATAAATCCTACATAGGGGTTAATCCCCCGGGAAGCGTAGGAGTAGACGGAGCCAGCCATCGGAAAGGCATTTGACATTCTGGCATAGCTCAGGGCTGTGAAAATCATGGCAATAATTCCAATAATATAAGCCAGGGGAGCCATCCCGTTAGAGACATCGACAACATATCCATAAATGCCCATCGGAGCGATAGGAACCATGAAGATCATTCCGTAGAAGAGAAGATCCTTAAAGGTGAGCGCTCTTTTCAGCTCTTGCTTATATCCAAATTCCTCTAGGCTTTTTTCATCCTGTTCATTTGACATTATTAAAATCCACCCTTTCAAAAAAAAGTTTAACGAATACCAAGTTGATTTAGAACACTTAGAGGCATAGAAAATCTAGCAGTTTTTAAAGGATCGACGATTTGACAGATCTGAGCGTTACCGACGGCACTCATCAACATACCGGCTTCGTTGAGACTGAGAGAACTGCTCCGGGTTATAAATTGTGCCATTTCGATGGTCGCTGTTTCGATCGCTAGATCAAGGGTTAGAGCCGAAGCGATCGTAGCCAGTTCTTTATCTGTCTGTACTACCGGGTTATTGATTTCCAAGTTAGCGACCTTGCGGATGATGACATCGACCTCGCCGGACACTTCGATTCCTGAAACCATGATCTCCCCGTCACCCATGGCGGCATGCAAATCTCCAAGGGCCAACAGACCGCCGTCGACTTGGACCGGCAAATACAGGATAGCACCAGGTTTAATGAGGGTACAATCCATGTTGCCACCGTGGTTTCCTGGAGTCCCGCAGGGTATGCCGGCTCCTTCTGGGGCGATACCAATGACCCCAATCATGGGCGTCATTGCTAATTGTAAATCTTTAAAGTAGGCGATGTTTCCTTCGATCGGGATAATCAGAGTTTCCGATTGTTTGATTAGACGACCCAGTACACCGGCTTCTGGGGCGGCAACCATTTTCCCCGGTGTTTTGACACGAATTGCCTTAATGGCTACAGAGATAACATCCCCTGCCTTTATGCCGTTCAAAAAAATCGGTCCTGTAGCAGGATTGACCCGCTCAAAGTCAAGAATATCAAGAACATCCTCAGGGCCATTAATCTGCTCACTGAAGCAGTCAAGCGTTTCAATAGTAAGTTCACAAGGTAAATCGACTTGCGTAACGGGTAAGTTATTTTTGTCCAAGGCAAAGAAATGCGTGTCCTTAGAGATGAACATACCAGAAATTCCTCCTTTTTAATCGACAATCTGTCTACGATTTAGCTCAAAACAAAGCCTCAATAGTCCTCAGATTTGAAACCTTTCTTACCCAAGAGCTTCATGATGATCATGTAAAACAGGCCTATACTTATCCAGACAAAACCCAGCTCTTTGGCCAAGAATCCTAGATTCATCCACACATACCCAATAATCGAGAAACCGATGACGGGAAGAAGTAGATGGTTAAAATAATCTCGACTCTTCTTTCGGACGATGAAATGATTAATAACGGTTACATGGAGGATGAGAAAAGCGGACAAGGCACCAAAGTTGATCAGGGATGCTAAGTCGCTGATTTCAATTCCGGCTACAATAATCGTTAGAGTAATTAAGGAAACAAGGAGCGTGCTAACATACGGTGTCTTATACTTAGGATGGATTAGAGCAAGAATAGCTGGTAATTTATGGTCGCGAGCCATACTGAAGAGTATCCTAGAGATAGCTGCTTGAGCCACTAGGGCATTGGCAATACCCCAGGCCAACGCCGTTGCAACAATGCTTAGTCCTGCGAGCCACTTTCCTCCCGCTATTTGGGCAATTTCATAGAAGGCACCGTCCAAATCCTGAAATGAGGTATAGTCAGGAACGATCAGTGACGCCAACCAAGTCTGAAGAATAAACAGACTCCCGATGATTGGAATAGTTAGGATAATCGCCTTACCCACAATTTTTCCGGCAGAGGTTCGGTCACCTTTCACTTCTTCCGTTAGGGTGGAGATGGAGTCAAATCCTAGGAAACTGAGCACGGCGATCGAGGCAGCGCTCATCAGCAGGGATAAATCAAATTCCTCGGAGTTGAAAAAGGGTTTAAGAGAAAAATGGGCCTCATTTATATGAAGATTTACTGCAGTAAAACCAACCAAGAGGAAGATTACAAGGACGATAATCTCCAAAGCGACGATGACTTTATTTGCTTTGGCTGTAATCTCAATGCCTAAGATATTAATAACGGTGTTGATGATAACGAAGACAATTACCCAAGAGACCTTCGGTAGAATCGGAATCATCGTATGTAAAGCGGTTGCACTTACTAAATAAAGCAACGGTGGAATCATCATATAGTCAAGCAAAATAAGCCAACCAGCGATAAAGCCGATAGGTTCATTAATTCCTCGCTGGGCGTAAGAGTAAACGGACCCAGCAACCGGGAAGACTTCTGCTAGACGGGCATAGCTTAAGGCTGTGAAAAGCATTCCAGTCATCCCAATTAGGTAAACCAGAGGAGCCATGCCTCTGGAGCTACTGGCAACATAGCCGAAAATCCCAAAGGGTGCAATGGGGACCATGAAAATGATCCCATAGATTAATAAGTCTCCAAGAGTTAACGAACGCTTAAGCTCTGCTTTATACGCTCTATGCTGCATTGTACTTTCACCTCAAGACAATTATTACATAACGATACAATGCTGCTTGATCTGTATTATATCAGTAGACACAGCACCACTTTTGCAAATAATTAACCAGTTTTTATAATTTTCTGCATTTTTACAAATAAACTGATGATCACTTGTACGACAACACTCAGGCCTAGACAGAGGATGGGTGTGTAAAAATAGCCGAACCTTATATAGATGAAGACCCCGATGATTAAGGGTATCAGGCCACTATAAGCAACAAATCTGTGGAGGTGATTGGTCCTGAAAAGGGTTATCAGATAGGGAACGACCATGGAGGCATAAACAATGCCTAAGACGGAGATCACCTCGATCAGAGAACGGTGAAGCAGGAGTAAGAAAAAAGCGCCGACGAGAAGGTTCATTAAGAGTGAAAAAATATAGCCTCGTTTAATCGGGTTTGTTTCCTCTAACGGGTGATCAGTCTCCCGGAATTTAAAATAGAGTAAGACGGTACTGAAAAGATTGAGAGCATAGGACGATAAGACTGCGATCAAGATGGTAATTATATATAAATTAAGCAAAATAATCGAGTTATTTTTCTCCAAGACTTGGAGGATGTTATTTCCGGTGAGTATAGATTGGGACATGCCGTAAATAGTAATAGCCGAGTAGCCCATGGATATGGCGAAGACACAGAATATTGTAATCAAAAGGATGGAATACTGCCGTTTCGGCTTAAGACGGTAGACGCAGTGCCAAAGGGAATGATCCAGGAGGTACTGGGACGTCAGGATAATAATTCCGCTCAGGAGAATTATGGTCCATTCAGAAAAGCTAAGTGGGTGAAGAGGGATTATGACAAGGTCCTGATAGGTGGTAGAGACGCCTTTTTCCAAGAAAACGGAAACAGTGATCAGGGCAGTGGTAAAAAAGACCAGGATCATCTGAGGTCTGGCTCCCTTGTTCAGGGCTTCAAACCCTCCAAGTCCCGTATATATGAACGAAAAGATAACAATAAAGAAAATGATCCTATAACTTGATTGCAGAAAATAGGGACCAAGTAAGTATTTTAAGGCTGCTAACTGCAGGAGCATGTTCCCTAGGTTAATGCCCAATAAGACCAATAAATGATATTTGTAGCTATAGGCGTCTGATTGTTTTCTTAATAAATCATGGATACTTTGATTTGCCATCTTTTTATGGAGTTTGTAAGCGATTAAGACATAAATAAGGAGACTGACCAAGACCGTGAAGGCTAACGCTATGCCACCCATAACACCGAAGAGGAGCACATATATAATGGCGAAGGCGAGGAGATCTCCAGAGATGAGGCGTGACAGCAAGAGGTTGGTACCTGTGCTCAATCCCCCAAAGCCTGATCGTCCGTCGGAGTAGACTTGCAGATTTGGGAAGGATCCGATATGGGGGAACAGAAAAAGAATCAGGATTATCCCTAGATATAAGGGGATATACCAGTTAATCATAACGCCCACTCTTTAGTTCTTTGTATTTACTGGGGGTTAAGCCCTCGTATTTCTTAAAAATGCTATTAAAGTAGTTTTGACTGTGAAAACCTACAACATCAGCGATCAACGCCATGCTATAATCTGGGTGCTTGAGAAGTAGAGACTTAGCCTTTTCTATTCTGTATTTCATGATATAAGAAGGAATGCTGAGTTCCATTTCCTCCGAAAATTTCTTACTTAAATAGGTTGGGCTAACGTGTACAGTTTCGGCTAGGCTTTCCAAACTGATTTTTTGACTGAAATCTCGGCCGATGACCTCTAAGACTTGTTCAATGACGATTGTTTTAGACAGAGAATACCCACTGCGTTCAATGAACTTCTTGATAGCTTCGTCTAATTCGCTGGCGATAATGGGCTTGACTATGTAATCAACGACGCCTAATTTAATCGATTTTTGCGCATAGGCAAAGTTCTGATAGGCAGTGGTGATCACAAAGCTCAAATTGGGATTTTCCCTCTTCAGTGTTTCAATAAGCTCTAAGCCTGAGATGCCGGGTAGATGGATATCAATAAAAGCCAGTACAAACTTTTGTTCTCTGGATAGTTTAAGAGCTTGGGAAGTTTCCTCGGCACAATGAATCTCCCATATTGGCCATTTTTGTTTTATCATGTGAGTGAGCTGTTCCAGTTCCAAGGGTTCATCATCGACCACTAATAGCTTCATAGTTTCACCTCCGGAGTGTAAGGCCAGACTATTCTAGCCTCTGTCATTTCTTCTTTCCTTTGAATCGTTAGTTCCGTCCTCATATCAAAAGTAATTTCTAGTCGCTTACGAAGATTTTTCAAGCCGACACCACTAGGGCGGTCGGCTTCCATTCTAAGCTCAGGGCCGTTGTCTATGACGATCAGGGAGGCCCAGTTGCCCTGCCGATGCAAGGAGATTTCTAGATACTTTCCCCCTGTCTTTTTGTCCAAACCGTGTTTAAAGGCGTTTTCAACCAAAGTTTGCAGGGTGTAGGGGGGAAGAAGAGTATCGCTGGCCTTGGAGTCCACTCGTGTCACGGTTTGGAGCTTTTCTCCAAATCGTGTTTTTTGAATACTGAGATAATTTTCAGTATGCTGCAACTCTTTTTCAAAGGTCACAAGAGGTTCTTTTTCCATATAGTTGTATCTTAGAAAAAGAGACAGATCTTCTACGGCTTTGACCGAGTCCTCTAGGCGGCCTAATCTTCCCAGGCTGGTAATGGCATTTAAGGTGTTAAATAAAAAATGAGGCTGAATCTGTTGGTTAAGTTGCATGAATTGGCTTTGCTGTAATTCATGCTCGAGACTCACTCGTTTGTTTTCAATTTCTAGAATGTTTACTTCCCTTTCTAAGAAGGATAAAAGAAGGATAATGACAAAACCAGTTACAGGCAAGAGTGTGCCCAACATAAGGGCCATAGAGAAAAAATTATAAGAAATCATGTCTTTCACCCAATTCCTATTAGCCATTAGAGGCTTAATCATCAGATATTCTTTTCATGCTGAATAGGAACTCTAAATACACTGCTGTTGCTTTAGTATTCAAGACAACTGTTTGAAGTCCTGCTTGTATAGGGCTTTAATGCCTTAATTAGGCCTTTCACACTTGTAGAAATGAGTCTCACGAATGAGATAAACACTTTTTTCTTTTCTACTCTGTTTAATATGCTTAATTTTCATTTACCACTTGATTTAATGGTGTAGACACACTACAGTAGTTAATGTATTAAATGTTAATATGTTAACTATAAGGGGCGACAAGATGGAGGATAGTACAAAAATAATGGAATTGCTTAAAGAAGTCAATGTTCTGATGGACAAAGGACTAAAAAGTTATTTCTCTGCTTGCGGAATAACTGTTACGCAACTTTCAGTAGTGAATATTCT
>DASRMA010000034.1:0-13419 GCA_035648155.1 Desulfosporosinus sp. | reverse complement strand
CGCGATCAAGCATTCTGCCTCACTGAGCTGCGCTTCTTCCGGGGGAGAAACAGATAATAAGAAGTTCTTAAATAAAGTCTTCATAGAAATCAGCCCCACCTTACTTAATGCATTTGAATACAACAAACAGAACTAACTATCAATGGCTTAGTTAGTTGAATTATATGTACAATTATGTTGGATAGACCAGTGAAGCCATAATATATAGAACATTTAGCCAAATTATTATCATGGTGTTATAAATTCACCACGTACCAGATATCTGACCATCCAAATAAATAATTTGATCATCTGTAGGAGGAAATTGTCGATGTATAGCGAAAATAATTAGGATAGAGTGACATGTGACATGTGAAGAGGACGGATGGGATACATGACGGAAATAATGAACAAGGTAATTTTTAAACTACCACCCACTCTAGGCGTATTAAATAGTCTGCCACTTACGGATAATTTGAAAGTTATTTTAAGCCCGTTTGCTAAAGGAATTGTCATCTTAGTTGATGAAGCAGGTGGTTGGATCACCGCTAAAGTTAATAAACAAGCGACCTTTTTGAAAGGGCCGAATCTTGTAGATTTCTTAGAAGCACAGGTTTATTCTCGACTGGAGTTGTCTCATATGGAAGGCAATCATTTCAGGGTTACTCCAAGTCGGGAAACTCCTGAATCTATTCAAGAGAAGACAGCTACCCAGTTATCCTTAGGTTTTTCGACCGAAGAGCATCATACTCGGAAATCCATCAGTGCGCAGGGGAAAACAGGTCTTGATCCAGCGATGGAAAAATTGATGGAAATGATTATGCTAAAGGCAAAACAAGAACTCTTAGCAAAGCCAACAGATAAGCCATCAAAGCCGAAAAACATAAGAACAACGACAGGAAGTCAATCCCCTCAAGACAAAAATAACACTGAACACACCCGAACAGAAAAAGATAGGAAAGTGGCCCCAACAAAAAGCAGCCTAAAGGAAAAAGACAGAGCTAAAGTCCTCACTAAAAGCACCTCAGGGGCAGTGGTTAAAAAACCGCTTCAGCCGATCAGCATTCCAGTTGAGTTACCCAGTATTCCAGCCCCTCAACCAGCGATAACTTTGACGCCACTAGTCGTAAACTCGTTAGTCAACGTTGTTTTCCACACTGAGGAAGATACGCAAGTTCTCCAGAGTGTTAAGGCGGGGCAGTTTACCCCAACAACAGACTACTATCTGCGGCAGCAGGCCTTGCAGTTATCGGTAAGCCCTGGCTTTGAGACGTTAATGTCGCTACAGGCGGCTCGACTTCTCCAACCACTGGACTACCAGTTAAGGACAGTACGCCATGTCTTGATGAATTTAAGAGGTCGTGCTTTGCTGTGTGATGAAGTGGGCATGGGTAAAACCATAGAAGCAGGGCTGATCACTTTAGAATATATTCTGCGTGGTCTCGTACGCCGTGTCCTAGTCTTGTCGCCCCCTTCGCTCGTCGAACAATGGCAAGAGGAAATGCGCAGTAAGTTCAATTTGGATTTCGTCGTTTATGACAGTGCGGAGTTTAAAGCACAGCCGAATCCTTGGGCAACATTTCCCCGGATTATTGCTTCCATTGACACGGCTAAAAGGGGAAGTAAACAAGAGCAAATATTGGCGGTACCTTATGATCTAGTGATCGTCGATGAAGCGCATCATTTGAAAAAACAACGGTCCCAAGCCTATCAGTTGGTCAGTCAGCTGAAGAAAAAATATATTTTGCTCCTCACAGCCACGCCAGTAGAAAATAATCTAGAGGAGTTATTTAATCTGATCACCTTGTTATTCCCGGGTCAATTGGAGACAGCAACTTCGTTTAAACGTAAATATATCACCCGTGGAGATCCCTTAAAACCTAAGAATACGGAAACTCTTAAGCAACTGATTCGGGAAGTGATGGTTCGCAATCGGCGCAGTGACACCGGAGCCATAGCCGTGAGCCGGAGTGCGGATATGATTCGAATCGAGCTGACGTCTGAAGAACAGGCTTTTTACCGGCGCCTAACGATTTTTGTGCGCGGGTACTATAGCGCAGGAGTGGACAAGGCTCAAGTAGGGGTCCACGCCTTCGTGCTGAAGATATTGCAGCGGGAAGCCGGTAGTAGCATAGAGGCGGTCTTACCAACGCTCCATAAAATGGCAGCTAATCAGGATTACCCAGATAGTTTGCGAGGCGTCTTAGCAACCTTGGCTCGACAAGCCGGGAACGTGCCACGGCGGGCCAAAGTGGAAGCCTTGCACAAACTGCTGCCGGGAATTCAGGGTAAGGTCATTATTTTCACCGGGTTCACGGAGACCCAACGTTATCTAGTCCTCACCCTGAGAGCCGCGGGTTTGACAGTGGCAGAACTGCATAGTGGCTTGCGTCGGCAGGAAAAAGAAGACCAAGTTCGTTTATTTGCCGGAGAAGCAGATATTCTCGTGTCCACAGAAACGGGCAGTGAAGGCCGTAATCTTCAGTTTGCCAATAACATTATTAATTATGACTTGCCTTGGAATCCCATGCGCATTGAACAGCGAATTGGACGTATTCACCGCATTGGCCAGGAAAAGGACGTCCATATTTACAATTTCTCCGCGGTGGATACGATAGAAGCTCATATCTTAGAAATCCTAGATGCCAAGATCAACATGTTTCAGTTAGTCGTTGGAGAATTAGATATGATCTTAGGAGATCTGACCGAAAAACGAGATTTTGAAGATGTTATTATGGACATTTGGGCTAAATCTGACAATGATGAAGCGTTGAAATCAGAGATGGAAGAACTAGGTGATCGACTGGTGGTTGCGCGAGAACATTACTTAGCGGTGAAAGAACTGGATGACCGTCTTTTGGGCGAATTGGCTCCAGAAGAGGGGGAATAAAAGATGCAATTTGAGGAAACACCCAGTCTGGAGAAGTTTGTCTTAGATTATTTGCAACGAGCTGGAGCCTTGACTGAACAAGAGAGCTTTGCAACGTTAGAAGTCCTGCTCCCCGAGGATTTGGTGGGGCAGTTTGGTGAGGAACAGTTGCTCTTGGCCTTTGACTATGAGGTGGCCGAGGAAACTGAGGGAAGTATGTTCATCACTCATGGCAGCCCTTTTCTGGATAAAACGGTAGAAACTGTCCTCCAGAGTTATGGCCGCTTCACTCTAACGTATTGGTCAGGGCCGATCCCTGAATTACCGCGTAATTTTGAGCAAAAAGTACTTGCTAAACTGGATTTCCAGCGTTGTCGCCCACCAAAAGTCAGGTTGCATGTTGTGGAGGAATGTGTTTTTTATGGGTTCAATTTTCGTTGTACCTTTCGATCCCACGAAAAGAGTGAAGAGGTTTCGACGATCGTTTTAAATGGCAGTAGCGGTCAAGTCCAGACAGATTTCTTTCAAGCTTGGGAAAAAAACATACCGGCCAAGGAGCGGGAGTATTCCCTCCCTAAGGCGAAGTTATTGCCGTTGGAGGGTCTTTATCAGACTGCTTGCCGAAACGCGGAGCAAGCAACGCAGCTCTGGGCGGAAAAAATAATGAAAGAAGGCGCTTGGCAGAAAAAGAAAGAACTGGCTAAAATCGCGGGTTATTACGACGAATTGGCGGCAGAAATACAAAAGAAATCGATAGGGACCGCAGATCCGAAGAAAAAGGTCCGCCTAGAGCAGCAACTATCGGCAACCTTAGCAGACCGTGAACGGCGGGAAAAGGACGCTACTGAACGTTACGGGGTGGAAGTCGACATTCGTCTCGACCACGTTGTGGCTTATTATATTCCTTGCCTGTGGGTAAAACTAGAATTGGAGCACAAGGATCAAGTGCTCGCTTATACCGTGCTTTACAATCCACTCTCGGGCGAGATCGAGACGCCAGTCTGTAAGCGTTGCGGACGCCAGACAATTAGCCTAGTTCCAGAGCAAGATCATTTCATTTGTCCGGAATGTAGGGTTGGTGCAAAGAGCTACTAACAATTTAAGAGTCATTCAATGGGACAAGGCTAGATGGGTGAACAAAAAGCGTGAAAAAGGGGTGTTTGATGTTAGGCACATTCAAGAAAATAACCAGTCAGTATGCCGGTCTATTTCGCGCCATACCGCGTCGGCATGTTTACCTAATAGCCCGCTATGAGGTAAACATACCTCCTTGTCTGACGCAAAATATCCTTGGCATCTTTGACTTGTTATTTTCTTTCATATGCCTTAGTGAAAATGATATAGTTGCGTTAATAAAGAGATCACTACAATTGATTGATGAACGGCGGGCTCAAAATGGAATACATAAGCGGAGTTGTCGAGAGAATTACCTACCAAAATGAAGAGAATGGCTTTAGTGTCATCAAAATAAAAGCCAGGGGTTTTACTGACCTCGTAACGGTAGTGGGAAGCCTGGCAGCGGTGACGGTTGGATCCATCATTCAACTGAAAGGTGAATGGAAGATGGACGGCAAGTTTGGGAAGCAGTTTGCGACGCAGGATTATCGAGAAACCCTACCAGCAACGGTGGCAGGAATTCAAAAATACCTGGGTAGTGGACTCATCAAGGGCATCGGGCCAGCGTATGCCAAGCGGATTGTTGAACATTTCCAAGAAGACACCTTAAGAGTGTTGGAGGAGGAAGCCGACTATCTAGTCAAAGTTGCGGGCATCGGGCAAAAGCGAGTAGACATGATCAAAAAAGCATGGCAAGATCAAAAGGAAATTAAAAATGTCATGCTTTTCTTGCAAAGCAATGGCGTATCTACTGCCTTTGCTGTGAAAATATATAAGACCTACGGAAATGACAGTATCAAAATTGTGAAGACCAATCCCTATCGACTTGCGGATGACATCTGGGGTATCGGCTTTAAAACAGCGGATAAAATTGCTTTGCAGATGGGCTTCGAGAAAAACTCCTTTGAACGCTGCCGCTCGGGGATTGTGTATGTACTAAACGAACTTTCCAATGACGGACACTGCTATGGTACAAGGGAACAACTTCTGGAAGAGGCGGAAAAAATTCTCGAGATTGAGGCCCCACAGTTTTATGCAACGCTCGACCGAATGATCGAGGAAAAGGTCGTCATTCTTGATGGTGAGAATGCTATCTTTTTACTGCCTTTTTATCACAGCGAACTGGGAATAGCGAATAGAATAAAGGCAATTCTTTGCGAAGAAACTCTCTACCCTACCACCGATGTCGATGGAATTATAGAAATGATCCAAACGCAGTACGACATCAGCTACGACGAGGTGCAAAAGGATGCGGTGAAGACTGCTGCAGCTTCAAAATTTATGGTGCTTACAGGTGGTCCAGGAACAGGTAAAACCACCACAACTCTGGCCATTATCAAGGTGTTTCAATTACTGGGTGCGAGAGTATTACTGGCTGCACCCACGGGCAGAGCGGCCAAGAGAATGTCAGAGACCACAGGGTTAGAGGCGAAAACCATACACCGGTTACTAGAGTACAAGCCACCTGAGGGTTACAAGAAGAATGCTGAATATCCCCTGGAATGTGATGTGTTGATTATCGATGAGACGTCGATGGTCGACACCATCTTGATGTATAACCTACTAAAGGCAGTATCCAATGAAACCGCGGTCATTCTGGTGGGTGATGTTGATCAACTGCCCTCAGTAGGTGCTGGAAATGTGCTAAACGACATTATAGCCTCAGGTATCGTCAATGTCGTTCAGCTCACAAGAATCTTTCGGCAGGCCCAGGGCAGTGCCATTATCACCAACGCCCATAAAATTAATCAGGGAGACTTTCCAGACTTGAAGGGTTATCGCAATAGTGATTTCTTTTTTATAGAGGAAGAGGAGCCGACCAAGGTCGTCCAAACGATTAAGGAACTTTGCACAAAGAGACTCCCTACCTTTTACAACGTCGACTCGATCATAGACATCCAGGTGCTGTGCCCAATGCAGCGGGGAGAAACGGGGGCAGTAAACCTCAATGTGGTTTTGCAGGCGGCCCTGAATCCGGCCACCATTTCGATAAAATATGGCGGTACAGTCTACAAACTGGGCGACAAGATCATGCAGATTAAAAACAACTATGACAAGAACGTTTTTAACGGGGATATTGGTAGCATCACTAAAATTGACATCGAAGAGCGAACCCTTGTCCTGAATTTTAATGAAAATTCCGTTGATTATGATGCCACAGAGCTTGATGAAGTCGTTTTGGCTTATGCCACTACCATTCATAAGAGCCAAGGCAGTGAGTATAAGATCGTCGTGGCACCATTGACGATGCAGCACTACGTGATGTTGCAGAGAAATCTCCTTTATACCTGTGTCACTAGGGCTAAGCAGGTCTTTGTTCTAGTAGGTACAAAGAAGGCCATTAGTATGGCAGTCCGCAATAATAAAACCTCGCAGAGGAATACCCGACTGTCTGAGAGATTAGCGAAGTGTTGAGCTAAGTAAATGATCTCACAGTAGACCAGTAAAGCATAATATAGAGAGCATTTAACCAAATTATTACTATGGTGTTATAAAACTCACCTCAATTGGGAAAGACTAGAAATAGTCTAAACTTTAAGAGGTGATTTATATTTTGTTACCACACCGACGGTGTCGGAAGTACTTGGAGTTATTCCTGTGTGGAATAATGAGCTTGTTTCTGTGGCAAGCCAGTTTCTTTCCAGCTCTGGTACAAGGAAATGATAAGGTGATCGAGAAGCCAATTAAGGGGACAGTTAGAATCGCGATACCGCGTGGGGAAACTATTTGGGGTCTCGCCAAAAGCCATCACACTACGGTGGCTGAAATTGTAAAGCTCAACAAAGTAAAAAGCCCTGACAAAATCAGAGAAGGGGCATCGCTGTTGATTCCCAGCAGTGTAGTAGAAGAGAAACCTGAAACAATTGAAGATATTGTTGTGACGGATAACACAGTCAAACGGTCGGGGTGGACAAATGCTTTACAGAGACGCTTTGTCCAGGTAGGATCGATTCTCCCACGTTTGAGCAGTATCCAACTACATAAGCCAACAATTATAACCTACGAAATCTTCGTAAACAAAGAAACGCCTGAGCCGGTAGTGATAAAGACGCTCCCCGATGTTAGACTCGCAGTTGAGAAACTAACGGTGCTGGAAACGGCTCCGAAAAGAGACGACAGCCAGATTAACTCTCGTAGTTTGGGTCGCTTGGTCTCCGTAGAGGATGTGGAAATTTTGACGCGTGTCATCCATGGTGAAGCGCGAGGTGAAAACTTTGAAGGTCAAGTGGCCGTTGGAGCGGTTGTACTTAATCGCGTCAAAGATCCCCGTTTTCCTAAAACAATACGGGCTGTCGTTTACCAATCAGGTGCATTTACAGCGGTAGATGATAAGCAGATCCAGTTAGACCCCAATGATCAGTCTTACAAGGCCGCCGAAGCAGCATTATCGGGCCAAGATCCGACGAATGGAGCAATATTTTACTACAATCCACGCCTTGCCACAGACCGTTGGATCAAGGGCCGAGCCGTTGTCAAACAGATTGGAAACCATACGTTTAGCATTTAGGAGACTTGTCGAGGACTTGTGGTCCCTTCTCGCCATCCGCAAGGGCGGCAGCGTACGTCATTGTGCGCTGCCGCCCTTGCGTGCGTGTGGCCCTGCTTGGCCCTGCGTCCCTAATATCTTCGTAATTATTTATAGTTCGGCCTTAAGAATTTCTAGCACTTTGGCCAGATTTGGGACTTTCCCAGCAATTTTAACTTGTTCATTGACCACCAAGGCGGGTGTACTCATCACACCATAAGACATGATGATAGCTATATCCTCAACCTTTTCAATTTCAGCAATAATCCCTAGCTTAGCAACTGCTTCCCTAGTGATTTTCTCCATATTTGCGCATTTTGAACAACCAGTCCCTAAAATTTTAATGTTCATTACATAAAACTCCTTTTATATTAATCTTTAGTTGAACGAGTTCACTTAGACTTGTATTAAAGATGGGTTTCAGCCCATAATTGCGTTAAATAGATAGCCTACGAAAATGATCGCGACCGATATAATTCCAATGAAAATGCCAATAAGCTTGGGTTTAAGCACTTTACGAAGAATAATCATTTCAGGTAAGCTAAGTGCGGTGACTGCCATCATAAAGGCTAAAACCGTGCCCATGGCCATGCCTTTTTCCATCAACACATGGACAATGGGAATGATCCCAGCTGCATTGGAGTAAAGAGGTACTCCGATGAGCACTGCAAGAGGAACAGCTAATAGGTTATCCTTTCCAGCGTATTTGACTAGGAAATCTGCGGGTGCATAGCCATGCATTGCCCCACCGATCGCTATCCCAATAATGACATACAGCCAGACCTTCTTTAAAATGTCCACAACGTATTCCCAGGCATACGCTACCCTTTCCCCCCAAGTCAAGGTAGCTAATTCAGTTTCGCCCATTTTTATGTTGTAAACATACTCCTCAACTAGATGTTCTAGTTTGAGCTTTCCAATCACAAATCCACCGACAATGGCGACAATCAGTCCCGTTGTAATGTAAATCGCGGCAACCTGCCATCCAAACATACCCCAGAGCATAATTAGCGCAACCTCATTGACCATCGGCGAAGAGATTAAAAAAGAAAATGTAACCCCCAATGGCACCCCGGATTCTACAAAGCCAATAAAGACTGGTACTGCGGAACAGGAACAAAACGGGGTCACAATCCCCAGTAAGGCAGCCAGAATGTTTCCAACATATTCACGCTTATGGCTTAAAATTCTCTTGGTGCGTTCCGCTGGAAAAAAACTACGGATCATTGAAACTAAAAATATAATAATGGATAACATTAGAAAAATTTTGATAGTATCGTAAATAAAGAAATCAATAGCGGCACCTAAATGGCTGCTCGGCAAAAGGCCAAACAACGTGTACGCTACATAGTCAGCAAACCGTTGAAGCAAAATAATCAGTCCTTTCAAACCGGCCATCCTCTTAGTGGAGAAGGCAACTCCCTCTGAAGATTAACATCCCTGTACAGGATCTCTCTCAGCGTAATTATCAGCTATCAGCTATCAGCCATCAGTGTAATTTGGTTGAGTAAGTTCTTCGCTGCTTCACAGACCTCTTTGCTTAACGTATAGTGCATCCATTTACCATGACGGCGACTGTCAACAAGGCCCGAATCACACAATATTTTCATGTGGTGCGATAAGGTTGATTGTGCAATTTTCAGATCCGCTAAGATTTCGCAGGCACACCTCTCTTTGCTTTGTAACATTTCAATAATCATCAGCCGATTGGGATCGCTAAGTGCTTGAAATACTTTTGCTTTGTTTTCATAGCTATTTTCCATCTAGTCACCTCAAATCTATATTGCTCGATATGTAATATTGTATGCGTCATATCGAATAATGTCAATATAATTGAAGGCGAAATCAAAATTTCGTAATATTAACCGAAAATAGATTCAAGAAAATATGATAATTTCTACCTTTGATAAATGTTTCGATCCATGTGATAAATAAACACTGTCGAGTTCACACAGCGAACAAAGACAGCACCGAAGAATATAGGCTTGGGGTGGAAGTGGGTTGGATCTAATAAAAAAATTGGCGTGGCTTTGCTGTCCGTGCATCCAGGATTACGAACAGCAAAACTCGCATCAAAAACACACTTTTTTGGCTAAAAGTAGGCAAATGAAAACAGCCAAATCGTCTCTACAACTCAATTACTCATAATCAAAGGCACCCTCGCATGAGAGTGCCGCACACATCGTTTTCACGACATTAAAAACTTAATTATTTTAATTAAACATTTTTAATAGTCTCATCATGACTACCAATGTTTAAACGCCATCTTCTATATACTCAAAGGTAGCCCGAACATCCATCGTAACCGTTCCGTTATTTCATAGATTCCTTTTTTGCCCTGAACACCTTTTACTCGAAGCGAAGGATGCATTGTTGGATGACTTGTATGAAAATTTTTGAACTGGTTGTAAAAAGCGTCTTTAATGGCTTGAGGAAGTTTCTTGAAGTTGCGTTCAAAGCGTTTGGAGCGATTATAAATTTTTAAGGTCATTAATAAAGTCCTCTGCATTTTGCGGTGAAGAAACTTGTCTTTTTTTTATTTCTTCATCATTTTCCCGTTCTTCAGCCTGCCACTTGTCAGTCCAAAACCAAGCTTGATTCTTGGGCACGGTTATAACAGGTCGCAGGATCAAGGCGCCATCATCAGTAATTTCATACCTTAGCTCTTCACCTTCACCAACATTTACGTATTTAGTACATTCTTTGGGAATTGTTATCTGATTACGATTTCGGACAACAATTTTTTTATTCTTTAATTTAGAGGACATAACATGTTCCGCAGTTCTCATATTGTTAGTTATCTCCTTTTCAGAATATGCGATTATCGTATGTTCTTACATTCAGATATATTATATCCCATAGGATCAGTCTGTACGTAAAAAATTAAATATTTAATAAAATTTGGTGCCTGTCCATCGAGCTAGCTTACGTAACGTCACTTATCAGACCCAAGGCTTTATTTTAACTGCCAAGTATAAATAATTCATCTACCGTAGTGTTTAACAGTTTAGCAAGTTTCATGGCTAATTCAAGGGTAGGGGAATACTTCTCATTTTCAATTGCATTAATGGTTTGCCTTGTAACGCCAAGAGTAATTGCTATATCTTCCTGTCGAAATCCAAGTTGTTTTCTCAATCCTTTTATATTATTTTTCATCTTTCCCAAGTTTCCATTTTAAATATAATTGCATTCCCATTAAAACAATATTTTGAGATATTAAAAGAAGAAATTCAAATCCTAACTCTCTTGTTTGAATATAATCATAGATAACCCAAATTGCTAAAAATAAGATTGTATATCCATAAGCCCATTTCATCGATTTCAAACTTATACTCATTTCCATTTCATCCATTTTTCTCATAAAAATAAACACCTCTTTTAAATTATAAAAGTAACTTTCCTACTGCTAAAATAGCTATAAGACATAAAACAATGCTTTCATATAACACCCCTCTCTATGTCAAAAGTATTTGACATTATTATCATAACATCCACCCAGCAAAATGTAAAATACTTTTGACATTATTAAATTTTAATGTCAACCAAAAGCCCCCCAATCTTTACACAGGGGGGGCTTAACTTAATAATCCTAACTATAGGACCCAATGAACATATTAGTGTGAGCGAACATTATGGCACGTGCGCGAAGTAATTAGAGAATCTGTATAACAACCACTCTGTATACGTTAATTGCATAATATTAGTTATCTAGGCACTCAAGGCCTGAATGACGGTAAATTATTTATAAATAACTTACCGTCATTCTCTATTTTTTGAGATTGTAAATTGATGCGATATAGCACAGTCCGTAACCAAGAAGTGACAAGAAAACTACATTAATGAAGGTTTCAACCATGCGATCACCTCATGGATTGGGCAATTTTTATCAATGTGTCTCGATCAGAACCAGAACAAGAAACTCTGAACCAATACTTGCCGTCAGACCAGTTGACGAAAAGAGGTACTGGACTTTTTATTTCATTAGGTACCATCTCCACAATCCTTTGCCCATCGCTCTTACGAATCGTTTCCATTGGCAATTCACTGGGCTCAGACACATTTCGAAGAAGCATTAGACCGTCAAACTCGCCAACTTTCACCTTTTCTACGATATAACTTTGGTCGTCAGAGTTAACCATCGTTACGTCAGACGCACTAGTTTGCCGGATATCTAGTAATTCAGACTCTACCGTACTAACTCTACCTTTACTATCTTGGGTAAGGAATTTTTGGGTAACCCTTATTGCAACCGTTTCAGCCGATCCAAAGCGACCGACTAAAGTGGGGGTATCGCCGTTTATAGTTATTCCTTCAGGAAGGTAGGCTGGAAGTTTGATTGGAATTTTTGCGACTTGTTTAGCATGGGAAAGTGTCGTTGGCAAAAAAAGAGTTGGAGTTACTTCTGCTACCTTTTCACCGATATTTTGCACAAATGTTAGTGTAAACAGCCCGACTCCGTTTTCCAGAAACCAAGATTTATTGGCGTTTGCTAAAGCAGACGTTATTGTACTAAGGGGTATAGCAACTGCCAAAAATAGCGCGGTGGCCGCTAAACATAGCCTGCGTACATATCGACGTCTAATGCGTCTGGTTCCTTGCTTTTTTTGGATATTCTGCCACAAATCTTGCGGTACTTCAATACTGTCTACCGCTCTGTGAAGTCCCGCTCTAATAAAATTTTCAGGCATTATGGACACCTCCCAATAGTTTCATTGTGTCAGGAAAAACCTTTCGTAAACCTTCCCGACCTCTATTTAGTCGGGATTTTACAGTACCCAGCGGAATGTGTAGCGTTTTTGCAATTTCGTCTTCACTTAGGTCGGCATAGTATCGAAGTACCAGCGGAACTCGTAATTTGGTTGGAATCCTTTGTACTAATTGCCAAATCTCAATGCACTGTTCTTTACTTACAGCAGCAGTTTCTGGATTGTTCGCCGACGGTGACATTCTGTCGGGGATATTGTCCGTGGGAATTGGCCATTTTATCATCCTTCGAGTCAATCTCATTGATTCGTTAACAAGTATGCGATAAAACCATGCCCGGAATGATTCACCATCTCTAAAACTCTTAATGTTCTTGAAAGCTTTTAGGAAGGCCTCCTGGCAGACGTCCGCAGCTACATTCGGGTTTCTGACTAAAATAAGTGCTGTTCCATATGCGAACGGAACGTGTTGTTTGTACAGTTCATCAAATGCAGTTTCATCGTGACATTTGCACCTCCGAATTAGTTCCACCTCTTCACTAGGCATTTATGAACGACTCCCTCCTTATTCACAACCTCACTATTAATACCCTTTCTAAGTGTATTTGGTTCCATTGTTAAAAAAATATTTTCAAGCTTCCTCTTATCAATGTCAGTCACTTTTGCGGTATAATACGAGATGCCCACGCAAATCGGTACGGCTAATTCTGATAATATTACGATTTTGATGGCATATACAACAGGGGGGTATGACCATTGGGGAGACTATGAATGTAATAATCCAACGTCGCAAACACCTCAAAAAGTTAAATTAAACACAATTATCGAAACCTCCTCCTTCCTCGTCAGATGAGGGAGCCGTTGCTTAACATAATGTTAAGATTTTGGGGGTGAGTAGATGCAAAAAAAGCCATTGATTAAATCAATAGCTAGAGGAACATAATAATTCGGCGCAGAATACTGAACCTTATGAACATTTATTGTACTGAATCGTCTGCTGTGCAACATCTGAACCTCCATTTCTACTTTTTGTTAAGATCTCTGATCATCATTGGAAGTATAGGTACAGTTCTTACAGGTGAAAATATGATTCTTCTTATCTCGATTCGCTTTCTCAGTATGACCGCATTGAGGACATTTTTGGCTAGTGTATCTTGGATCTACCGCGATGGTCAACGAGTGGTTTAATACTGCCTTGTACTCAATCATTTGACGTAATTGGTAAA
>DASRMA010000033.1:0-5475 GCA_035648155.1 Desulfosporosinus sp. | reverse complement strand
AATAATGGAAAACAATACATATATGAGGACACTCAATGAGAATCTGGGTGTCTTCTTCAACTTATTATTCGCGCCTCCTCTAGACAAAAGGGATAAGCAAGTGATAATGTACTTGTTGACTTATAATTGTTAAAGACGAACTATATAAGAGGGGGAACTGTTCTTGTCTGCTACGCAATATAACGCAGAATCTATCCAGGTACTTGAGGGGTTGGAAGCTGTCCGCAAACGTCCTGGAATGTATATCGGTTCCACGGGGAGCAGAGGCCTTCACCATCTTGCCTATGAAATCATCGACAACGCAATCGATGAGGCTGGAGCCGGATTCTGTGATCAAATCATAGTTACAATTAACATAGATGGATCGATAACGATCGAGGACAATGGGCGGGGGATTCCGGTTGGAGTACATTCTGTTAAAAAAATTGCTGCCGTGCGCTTAGCTTTTGAGACGTTACACGCAGGAGGAAAATTTGGTGGAGATACCTATAAAACATCAGGAGGGCTGCATGGCGTTGGTGCAAGCGTAGTCAACGCTTTGTCTGTTTATCTGACAGTTGACATAAAACGAGATGGAAAAATTTATCGTGTTGAGTATATCAATGGTGGGCAGCTCAAATCTGATTTGCACATCATTGGGAAAAAAATTACTGGCACAGGAACAAGTGTGGTTTTTAAACCCGATCCAATTATTTTCAAGGAAACTACCATTTTCAAATATGATTCCCTAAGAAGTCGTTTAATGGAGTTGTCTTTTCTCAATAACGATCTAACGATTACTCTTACTGACCTCCGCGGCGAAATAAAAACAGAAATATTTGCTCCTCAAAATGGGATTATTGGTTTTATTGATCATCTAAATAAAGTGTCAAATGTTTCCCCTGTACACAAAAAGGCGATATATTTTAAAGGCGAAAAAGATGACGTAATTGTAGAATGTGCCATTCAGTATAACGATGGAGATGATGAATCTCTGCACTCTTATGTCAACAATATCCCGACAGATGAGGGCGGAACACATGAATCCGGCTTTCGAACTGCATTGACCAAAGTCTTCAACAATTATGGCCGCAAAAACAATCTCTTTAAAAAAGATGAGAGCTTTATCGGGGACGACCTCAAAGACGGGTTAACGTGTGTCCTATCACTCAAAGTTAAAGATCCTCAATTTGAAGGACAGACCAAGACGAAACTCTCTAATATGGAAGTTGAAGGAACTGTGCAGTCGCTGACCAACGAAGGGATCAGTCAATTCTTTGAGCAGAATTCTGGAGTAGCCAAAGACGTAATCAATCGAGCGTTGATAACTTGCCTTCTAAGACTCGCTGCGAAGAAAGCCAAGGAGCTTAAAAAGAAAGCCAAGGATGCTGAAGTTAAGGCTCTCAGTGGTAAACTTGCGGCCTGTAGCGGCAAGGATAAATCACGTAATGAACTTTTCCTTGTCGAAGGGGATAGTGCAGGCGGCTCTGCCAAAATGGGTCGGGATCGACGATTTCAGGCTATTCTTCCGTTACGTGGTAAAGTCATCAACACATATCGTGCCAAGATAGATAAGGTCCTAGGAAATGAGGAGATCAGGAGTATTATCACGGCTGTTGGGTCGGGGATTGGGAAAGAATTTGATTTAGAGAAGGGCAATTATGCCCGTGTATGTATTATGACGGATGCTGACATTGATGGAGCTCACATCCGATGTCTACTGTTGACCTTTTTCTATAGATATATGAAACCACTGATTTTGAGCGGAAGGGTCTATATTGCTCAATCTCCTTTGTATAAAGTTGAAAAAGAACGAGGCAAGCTAATCCGCTATGCTTTCAACGAGAGTGAGTTAAAGAAAGAACTTAAGGAATTAGGAAAAACTGCTAAGATTGCACGCTACAAAGGACTTGGCGAGATGAATCCAGAACAGCTTTGGGAAACAACCCTGAATCCCGCCAATCGACGAATGATTCAGGTGACGATTGATGATACTTTGGAAGCTGAGCGTAAGCTCAGAATTCTGATGAGTGAGCAAGTAGAGCCACGACGCGATTTCCTAATGGAGAATATTGTCTTTACGGACGATGATATGTAAGAGACTGGCATACGTAAGAATCTATCAAGTCAGAGATAGGGGGAGAGATATTACGCAATGAGTATTACGGAAGATAATATTATTCAGCGTCCACTCGAAGACGTATTGCCAGAAGCGTTTTTGGGTTATTCCAAACACGTGATATTGCAGCGGGCAGTTCCCGATGTTAGAGACGGGCTTAAGCCTGTTCATCGTAGAATTCTTTATTCAATGGATGGAATAGGGATGCACACGGATAAACCATATAGCAAATCAGCACGTTTAGTAGGCGACTGCATGGGAAAATACCATCCACATGGTGACTCGTCCATTTATGATTCTGCCGTTCGAATGGCCCAACCCTGGGCAACAAGATATCCTATGGTAGATGGGCAGGGGAATTTTGGCTCAATTGATGGAGATAATGCGGCAGCTATGCGTTACACTGAAATGAGAATGACACATTTATCTCAAATAATGACCCAAGATATAGAGAAGAATACAGTGCTTTTCAAGGCAAACTATGATCAAAGGCTGAAAGAACCAGTTGTTCTCCCAAGTCCTTTTCCTAACCTCTTAGTCAACGGAGGGTCCGGAATTGCCGTCGGTATGATGTCTAATATGCCTCCCCATAATTTGCGAGAAGTGGTAACCGGTGTAATCCTGCAAATAGATAACCCACGGATTACGCTCGATGAGCTCATGGAAAAAGTGAGTGGGCCGGACTTCCCTACAGGTGGACTGATTATCGGTACAGAAGGTATTGCTAGTGCTTATAAAACTGGACGCGGAAAAGTGACAATGCGTGGTAAGGCGATGATCGAACAAGGTAAAAACGGAAAAAGTTTAATCGTTATTACCGAGATTCCGTATCAAGTTAATAAATCAACGCTTGCTGCTAAAATTGAAACGCATGCAGATACGGGAAAAATTGAAGGAATCAGCGAGGTCAGGGATGAATCCGATAGAGAGGGGATTCGGTTAGTAGTTGAATGCCGAAAAGAAGCCGATCCTCTAAGCATTTTACGTCTTATTTATAAACATACCCAGATGGAAGATACTTTTGGTATCATCAACTTAGTTATTACGGCGGAAGGTACTCCTAGGGTCCTTGGACTTAAAGAGATCAACGCGGCATTTATTAAACATCGAAGAATTGTCGTCACAAAACGGACGGAATTTGATTTAGAAAAAGTTCGTTTACATACTCACATTCTTGAAGGATTAGTAATTGCCATCAGTAATCTTGATGAAGTGATCGCCCTTATCAGGGCTAGTAAAAATCCTTCAATGGCCAAGGCTGCACTTATTACTCGTTTTGAACTGTCAGAGATCCAAGCACAAGCTATCTTGGATATGAGACTGCAAAACTTGACAAACTTTGAACTTGATGGCATTAGGAAGGAACATGCCGAGGCCCTAAAACACATTGCTGAGCTGGAAAGTATCTTGGCGGACGTGAATAAGGTATATGATATTATTAAGAAGGAGCTCAAAGACATTGTCGATAAGTACGGGGATGATCGACGTACTCTCATTCTGCCTGAAGATATGAGAGATCAACTTGATCTAAGTTCGTTTGAGGAACCCGAAAATCCCATCGAAGTCATGCTCACAGTGAATGGATTCGTTAAGAGGATGCCTATCGCAACAAAGAAGAATAAAGGGAATGCCTTAGTCGTTGCTTTCAAAGATGGAGATATGTTAACCGAGAGGATCATTTGTACCGATAAGGATACACTATATTTCTTTACCCATACTGGAAAATTCCACACTATTACAGCGAAAACCGTTCCTGAAGCAAGGAATAAGGATAAAGGAGGTCCCCTAACCAATTTATTCCCCTTGCCTTCTGGGGAAAAAGTAGTCTCTACCCTTCCCATTACGCTCAAGGATGCGCCGGATGCATTATTCTTCGTATTTGTCACGAAGGATGGGCAGGTCATGAGAAGTCCTGCAAGTGATTTTGTAAACTCTCGTTCCTCGGAAGCCGTTAGACTTAAAGAAGGGGATGCAGTGGTCAAAGTATTCCTGAGTAATAACCAAGCGGAATTATTCCTCGTCACACGGCAAGGGCAAGCCATACGGTACAAGGAAACGGAAATCAATCCTATGGGCCGTAGATCAAGGGGTGTCAAAGGGATGGCTTTAGGCAATGAAGACTGGATTGTAGATGCCTTGCTATTGACCAGCTCCCAAGGGAATCTATTGGGTGATTTAGTGATGGTGACTGAACGTGGGTTCATAAAACGTACATCGTTTGAGGAATACAAACCTCAAGGCCGAGCAAAAAAAGGAATTAGTATCAGTAAGGTAGACCCAGTAGGAACTGGTTTTATTATGGGTATTACCTACGGCAAGGATGACGACGTGTTTCACGTCATACAAGCTAGCGGAACCGTAACCCAAATCAAAATAAAGGACATAAAAGTAGAGTCCCGGGCAAAAAACGGAGCTCAATTGATCTCGGTTTTACTGAATGATTACACGGTTGGGATTATATAGCCATATATTGGGACTTCATCGACAAACTGATGTATTCTATTTATCGCTCACCGAAAGTGAACTCGTTCAACTAAAGTTGAACATGGAGACTTCGGTGGGGGATTCTACCCCCACCGAAGCAGAGTAACTGGGTACCACTCACACTTCTAGAAGTGTGAGTCTAAGGATTGGATCAAAAATTTTATTGGATAAAGAGGTTGCTGAAACAACATAATAAATAAAGTTACAAAAGTAGGAGGTAATAGAAATGGAAATATTCGATGTTGCAGTTAACGGGTCAGGTTTTGATAAAGAGTATAACTTTAATAATTATGCGTTAACTCTAGTCCTTAAAGATGATGATGCAGAAAAAACAGTTAGAGCAAATTTGCGTTACTATCCTACAGAAAAAGAATGGGATCTTAATCCAATTTTTTATGAATACACTCAGTGTGAAAAACAAGTCATGATTGATCAAATAATTCGAGATGACAATTTTAAATCAGTATTCGAGACGGTAGAGAGCTCCTTGGAAGGATAACTAAGTATTGTTCCACCAAGGAGAGTTAGGAATTAAATTAGAGGGTCGCTACCCTCTTTTTAATAATTATATGTTGACAATACCCATTGAGAATGGTACTATAACTGAGCGCCACGAAGACGCACAGCGATTGAATACGCGGGGGGTTAAAGCCTCGAACGACTCAATCGGAACAAGATAAATTAGTCATTGACAACGCGAGTTGAAAATGCTAAGAAGCATATCCGGCCCAAATGGCCGAATATGCTTCTGATCTTTGGTCACCTCTCGCCGGGTAGGCCGGAGGAATTTCACCACCAGCCCCCCACAGAACCGTGCGTAAATCTCTCGATTTACACGGCTCGTACCAGCCATTCTTTTACACCCTCACGGCTGCAAAACGACGCAGAAAGTA
>DASRMA010000032.1:0-46828 GCA_035648155.1 Desulfosporosinus sp. | reverse complement strand
AAGACAATTACTAAGTTCTGAGGTGGAGCCATATTGTATAATTTGAACTACTTAAAACTACTTTCCAATCAATATCCGACTGTGGACGCTGTGAGTTCCGAGATCGTTAATTTCAGCGCCATCATTAATCTGCCTAAGGGCACAGAGCATTTTCTGGCCGATATTCACGGCGAGCACGAGGCTTTTGAACATGTGATGCGAAACGCCTCTGGAGTGGTCAAGCGCAAGATCGACGATGCGTTTGGCGATACCTTGACAGATGCTCAGAAAAAGGAACTGGCCACACTGGTTTACTATCCCCAGGAGAAAATCGCCCTGCAAAAAAGCGCGATAGCACAGAATTCCAACGACACTGCGCTGCTGGAATGGTACGAGATCGTTATGATACGCCTGATCCGTTTATGCAGGAAATCTGCTTATAAATATACGCATTCCAAGGTAAGAAAAGCTATACCGCTGCATTTTCAGTACATTATCGAAGAACTTTTGCACGAAAATGAGCACAGCGTCATGAAACAGGGATATTATCAAGGAATTGTCGACAGTATACTCGCGATTGACCGTACAGAAGATTTTATCGTGGTACTTGCGGAGCTGATACGCAAGTTGGTGGTGGATCATCTGCACATTGTTGGCGATATTTACGACCGCGGTTATGGCGCGTATCATGTGATGGATACACTGATAAGGCATCATTCTGTGGACATCCAATGGGGCAATCACGATGTGCTTTGGATTGGTGCAGCCTGCGGTTCAGAGGTGTGTATGGCAGACGCACTTCGAGTGTCGCTTCGCTATGCAAACCTGGAGACGATTGAGGAGAACTACGGCTTGAACCTCACGCCGCTAGTGCGCCTCGCGCTGGATCATTATCAAGGGAAATACGCACCGACATTTCAAGTAAAAGTCAAACAGATTAATTTGCGGGAAAAAGACCTGGATTTGTTGTCCCGGATGCAAAAGGCTATCGCCGTGATCCAGATGAAATTAGAAGGACAATTAATTATGCGGCGCCCAGAACTACAACTGGCTGATCGACAGTTCCTGCATCTGATTGACTTCCAGGCGGGTACCGTCACCCTCGAAGGCCAGGTGTACCAGATGATGGATGCGGATTTCCCTACGGTGGATCCACTGCATCCCTATGAGCTGACGAAGGATGAACAGAATGTGGTGAACAAGCTTAAGACGTCTTTTCAGCATTCCACGGATCTGCAGAAGCATGCCCGGTTTCTGATCGACAAAGGCAGCATGTACAAGGTCTACAATGGTAACCTGCTCTATCACGCGTGTATACCCTTGACGGAGGAGGGCGATTTTCAGGAGTTTGAGTTGTGTGGTCGACCGCTCAGGGGCAAGGCGCTGCTGGATGCATTCGATGAGATGGTCAGAAAGGCATATTACGCTCAGGATTCTCAGGAGAAGGCTCAGGCACTGGATGTGGTGTGGTATTTATGGTGCGGTGCGAATTCACCATTGTTCGGCAAGAGCAAAATGGCCACCTTCGAGCGGTATTTTATCGCCGAAAAAGAGACGCACAAAGAAGTGAAAAACTCCTATTATAGATTGCGCGACGACGAGTCGGTATGCGTGCGTATTCTGAGTGAATTCGGCCTGAATGCAGCGACCAGTCACATCATCAATGGTCATGTGCCCGTTAAGGTCACAGCAGGCGAGGAGCCAATCAGAGCTAATGGCAAGCTCATTACCATCGACGGCGGGTTTGCCAAAGCCTATCAGAAAGAGACGGGTATTGCTGGGTATACTCTCATTTTCAATTCCCAGGGGATGCACTTGGTGTCCCACAAGCCTTTTGAATCTAAAGAGCGTGCTATTCGAAAGGACTTGGACATATTGCCAACCAGCGTATTCATCGAGAAAAACCAAGCTCGCATGCTGGTGGGTGACACAGACATAGGAGTGGGTCTTAAAGCGGATATCGTTACGTTGAAAAGCCTTTTGGCAGCATATCGCGATGGATCGGTGAAAGAGCAGTAGGGCGATGTATGAGTGCTGCAGAACCTTTAACAATGAAATGAGCGTAGTTGTGACCGCAATAATTACCTATGGATGTATTATAGCAACAATGACGAGTTAATAGAAAATATCTCTGGGTTTTTATCTGAAATTAAATCGAATAAAGTTAAGGCATATGAAAGAAAATAACAAGTCAAAGATGCAATGGATATTTTGCGTTAGACAAGGAGGGATTTCTCCAGAGGTCGGATAACAGAGGCCAGAGATCAGAAAGGGAATACAACGATCTGACACATCTGGCTTCTGACCTCTGACTTCTATAGAGGTGAACATGCCGACGCAGTATTACGTAAAATAGACTTGCAGACTGACTGGTTATTTTTTTGAATGTGCCTAAGCATAGAAACAACAATTTAGATTGTAACATATAGGGAGCGGTGGCAGTAATAATGCAAATTACCAGTAGAGAACTAAAGATCATTCCAACTTCAACTCAATTGACATTTAACGATGTCATAGGTTCTTGGAAAGCCCGATGGGGAATTAACAGAATGAACTTTATAGTAGAACCCGGACTTTATAGTGTAGGAAATCCCAGCAGCAATTCATCTGTCTTGGTTTCGGCTAATTATAAAATGAGCTTCGATAAATTAAGAAAAGAATTGAAGGCAATGGATGTATGGATTCTAGTGCTTGATACCAAGGGTATTAATGTATGGTGTGCTGCCGGAAAAGGAACATTTGGAACCCAAGAGCTAATAAATCGTATTGCTATAGTGCAACTGGAGAAGATTGTGTCTCACAGGACCGTCATATTACCACAACTGGGCGCACCGGGTATAAAGGCACACGAGGTCTCAAAGTTTTCTGGCTTTAAAGTAATTTATGGACCGGTGAAGGCAAAGGATGTAAAAGAGTTTATCAACTCAGGGATGAAAGCTACTGCAGAAATGCGGACAGTCAGGTTCCATGCATATGATCGACTGGTTTTGACTCCTGTGGATTTGGTCTTATCCTTCAAGGTCTCCTTGATGATTTTCGGTGTCCTGTTTTTGTTAAATCTCCTCGGAGTCGGTCCTTTTGGTTTCATTGATTTTTACGCCTATATAGGGGCAGTTATTGTAGGATGTGTCTTAACTCCAGTCTTGCTGCCATGGATTCCAGGCAAAGCTTTCGCGTGGAAGGGATGGCTATTGGGAATTATATGGGCCGTCTTAGTTCAGGTGCTAAATGGATGGCCAGATGCACCTCAATATAGTTTGCTAAGAGCTCTGGGATATTTACTCATCCTGCCTCCCGTATCTGCATTTTATGCGATGAACTTTACGGGTTCCTCAACGTTCACTTCCTTTTCGGGTGTTTTGAAAGAGATGAAGATAGCAGTTCCTATGATTGCTATCTCAATATTCTCAGGGATAGTCTTGTTACTGGTGAACAGCTTTATTAAGTATTAAGGAGTTGCCGTTTATGAAGACTCAATATTTGAAAGATGTTTCTACGTTGAAACTGAAGTCTGATCGATGTACTGGGTGTGGAAGGTGTATTGAAGTTTGCCCGCATAATGTCTTTGGAATAAATGACGGTAGATCAGTCATTGTTGATAAAGACCGTTGTATGGAATGTGGCGCATGTGTCAAGAACTGTCCGTTTAAAGCACTAGAAGTAAAGCAAGGTGTTGGTTGTGCCTACGCTATCATTATGGGCTGGCTGACAGGAACGGAGCCGAGCTGCGATTGTTCGGATAACGGCAGTGGAGGCTGTTGCTAAGGAGCAGTGAACTCGTTCAACTAAAGTTGAACATCGAGACTTCGGTGGGAGATTCTACCCCCACCGAAGCAGGGTAACGCGGTAACGGGGTTACCACTCCTACTTATAGAAGTGGGAGTCTAACGATTGGATAAATAGCATTGCTTGATTTGGAGAGGATAAATATCATGCGGATTTTTGAATATGGGCAAAAGGAAATAGACTACTTGAAACGCAAGGACAAAAAGCTTGGTGCGGCTATTGACAAGATAGGTATGATACAACGAGAGATTACTCCCGATCCGTTTACAGCACTTGTCTCAAGTGTTGTCAGCCAGCAGATTTCCAAAAAGGCAGCGGAAACGGTATGGAACAGATTACATACCCTGCTTGGAACTATTACTCCTGAAAGCATTGCCCGGTTGGAGCAGTCAGAAATTCAAGGTTGCGGTATGTCTGTGAGGAAAGCGGGATATATTAAGGGTATTTCAGAGGCTGCAATATCAGGCGTTATGGATGTGAATAGTCTAAATACTTTGACTGACGAAGAGATAATAAAGAAGTTGTCTTCACTTCATGGAGTCGGCGTATGGACTGCAGAAATGTTACTTATTTTCTCACTTAGCCGCCCTGATGTAGTAAGCTTTAAGGATTTAGCGATCTGCAGAGGAATGATGAATCTATACGGACTAAAGGAACTTCCGAAGGAAAAGTTTGAGGTATATAGAAAGAGGTATTCACCCTATGGTTCAGTTGCTTCATTGTATCTTTGGGCGCTTTCAGTGCAATAGATTGGCAATGTTGTTCCATTTTTCCTGCATTTCTTATTATTTTTACTCTATTTAAGTAATGTAAATGGTAGATCGAATAAATAGATCATTAAAAAGGCAAAAGCAATTGATGGGGGCCAAACCCAGAGTGGTTTCTTATAATGTAGTATAAGCATGGGGAACATTAGACAGTTAAAACCAAAAGACCAGTAGAGATTCCATCCATTATGGTGAGAGAAGTACCCTAAACTCAATGAAGTCCATTCGACGGAAGTGTATACAAAGGCCCAAAAAATGATATATAAGATCCATTTGCTTTTACTAACCTTCGAGAAGAGTGGTAAAAACACTAAAGCTGTACATGGGAAAACTACAAAAGCAATTAAAGCTTCTACAAAATGGGTGCTGAAAATTGGTGATTCATACTGCCAAAGAAGTTTGAAATCTGATAATATGATATAAGATAAGTCGCCAAGAATCATATACAAAATTGTAGGGTAATATAATTTCCAATTTCGCCAATCACCCCATTTCCAAGCAATGAATATTGACAAGAGTAATAGTGAAAAAAGCAATCATTATTCAGCTCCTAATCTTTGCGTCTCATTTTCGTTGATGGACAGAACAGGCGAACTATGGTATTACTTACGATATACGTGAGAAGTAATTGGTGGAGACAAATAATAGGGGGATTATGTAAGATTATGAGAAAAGCTAATTTAGAGGATATTAAGGAAATAATGAGTATTCTGAGGAAAACAATTAAGGAGATGCATTCGTACCATAATAATCAATGGGATGAATTCTATCCACAGGAAAAGGATTTCAGCAATGATATACAAGAAGAGACTTTGTATGTTTCAGAGAGAAATGGACGGCCTGTGGCTTTTATCTGTGTTAACAAACAAGAGCCTTCCGAATATAGTGGGCTTAGTTGGTCTTCGAGAAAAGACGTCATGGTGATCCACAGAATGGCTGTTGATCCAGAGTGCAGAAGACAGGGTATTGGTAGGGAACTTATGGGCTTTGCGGAGGGTTTGGCTTTGAGAAATAATATTGATTATTTAAAGATAGACACTAATTCAATTAACGAAAAAATGAAGAGATTATTTGTAAAATGTGGTTACCATTTTATTGGGGAAATAAGCTTTTTAGGAAAAGAAATTCCCTTTTATTGTTACGATAAACTATTAGTTTGAGGTAGGTCGCCAATCTTGGATACCGGTATCCTCAATAATTCCCAAAGTAACATCTGTGATATCTTCATAAGTCAAGAGTTGATCCCTGATTCTAGCTTTAATATTGCCTGCTTTAGCCAAGGTTAATCCAGAACATAATTCAATGTAGCATTCGACGTGATAAAAACGCCCCTCTTGAAGGATGCGCATTTTGTTGATGTCCGTAACGTCGGGGTCGGACAAGATCATTAACGAAACTTTGTCTTCTACTTCTTTAGGAGCAGAAACCCCAATGAGTCCCACCATGTTGTCATAGCCAACTCGATAGGCAACCGCGCCCATGAGAAGTCCGATGATGATCGCTGCGACCCCGTCTAAAGCTTTGATCTCAGTAAAGCGTGTTATGAGTATAGCCAAGAGGGCAAGTATTGCCCCGAAGGTAGCAACAAGGTCTTCATAGAAGACGAGGCGAGTGGCTGGAGAGGCTCTGTTCACATTCTTAAGCGCTACTGGAAATAGGTTAAAACCCTTTCCTTCAGAACGAGTTTCACGTGCGATTTCACGCATAGCCTTGAATAAGACAAACCCGTCAATAGCCATGGAGGCACCTAAACTGAAAATGATCAGCCCTAGATTACCGATAGACGCGGGGTGTTGGATCAAATGAATTCCTTCGAGAATAGTCTCATAGGCCATGATCGTAACGATAATCACAGCCCCCATGCAGAACACGTTGATCAGGCGTCCAAAGCCGGTTGGAAAACGGAGAGTTGGTTTCCGTTCAGAAAGAATACTGCCTATAAAAACAAAGATTTGATTGATGGCATCTGCTCCTGTGTGCATTGCTTCTGCAAACATAGCTCCACTTCCACTTGAAAAGGCTGCTATTCCCTTAAGAATGACTAGGAAGAGATTGCCTAAGGCAGCGTAAAAAGATGAAGTATTGCCTTTTCTAATAAATTCCCAAGCTTTAACCATTATATCTCCTTAATTCCTCTATCAGGATACCATACGTCAGTAACGAGAGCTAAAAGCTACTCGTTTTTTTATTAGCATCCCATTATCGGTGATGTTTATTCCTAGAGTGTGACGAATGATAAATGGTAAACATACCCTATACTGTATTTAATATGAATATATTGAAAGCAGGGATAAGGGTGAGTATATATTTGGCATTGGGTGATTCCATTACTGCAGGGTATGGTGTTGGAAGCATATATACTTTTCCAACTGTATATGGCAATTTTCTTAAGAGGCATAACCAGCAGTTGATCGTTTATAATCTGGGCGTAAACGGTCTAACAACACAGGGGCTACTTGGACAATTACAGTTTAATCGTAGCCAGCGGCAGCTCGTGGCTCAGGCAGCAGTGATCACAATCACCATTGGATCTAATGATTTACTCAATCTTATAAGGAACTCTAATCAAGCGGTCAACACGTCTCAGTTACCTATGATTCTGGGTAACATCGCACAAAATCTTGCTTCAGTAGGAGAAGTAGTTCGGCAGCTCAATCCTATGGCAATCGTAAAAGTAGCTACTCTGTATAATCCTCTATCGGTGGGTTTATACGCCCAATATACTGTGCAGGTACAAAAGGTTATTGATACCACTAATGCCCTCATTATCACCTGGGCAAAACGATATGGGTTTGTGGTAGTTGACATTGATCGTGAGATAAGAGGAAAAGAACGGTATCTGATTGGGCCAGATTATGTACATCCCAGCGCGGCAGGGTATAGCGTGATTGCAAAGGCATTTGCAAGGTATTGAACGATATTCCGAAGTTATAAGAAAAAAGAAGCATATTTCAGTTGGAGGATTAACTCCCACTGAAGTATGCTGAACTACTATATAGAATTTGGGGAGTTAGAGCACGCGAGGGGTCTCAGGGTACTTATTAGTAAAATACCAATAGAGTCCCACTGACCCGAAAATGAGGGCACCAATTGCTAAGGCTAACAATAGCCTACCTGGATGGTGTGAGATTCGCCATAAGTCATGCCCGACCCACGATTCCCAAACAATCATGGGGATTTTGCCTAGCAGTGAGGCTGACAAGAACGAGGGAAAGGACATAAGGGATAAGCCAGCTGCGTAATTCACCGCGGCAGCGGGAAGTACCGGAATAAGTCGTGAAAGGAAAATCACTGAAAAGCTATTTCCTCTTAGTAGAGCACCCCATTTTCCTAGCTTCTGAACCTTTGGCTGTGCCCAACCTTGTCCAAGCGTTCGAGCTAACCAAAAGCCTAAAGAGGCACCTAACAAGCTTCCCGACAGCGAAAGTACAAAACCACCCACCCAACCGTATAGAAGGACATTTATCCCTGCCATTAAGACAAAAGGTACCACTGGAAAAAGAGCCAGAATTGTGACCATAGCAAGGTCAATAAATATACTTAATATTCCCCACTGCGCGACAAACTCCTGTAAAGCGGCAGGGTGCTGCAATTTAGGATATAGAAAAATCACCATAGCGAGCGAAAATATCAACGTCATAAAGGAGAAGTGCTTCTTGGTCAACGGTTACCCTCCCCACAAGATAAGATTCTTAATCTAGTTTAATGCAGCGCTACTCAGAAAGCTACATGGCTGACAAGATAAATAGCATGCTAGTAATAAAACATGCTATTTATTTGTGAATCTTTACTTCTCAGGGAAGCAAGTGATTATTCTATTCGTGCTTTATTAGACTGAGACTTGTATATCGTTCAGAGGACGGGAGGTCGCGTTTGAACTTAAATCTGAATTCCTGGATCGATGCCATTTTATCTGCTACCATAACGATAAAAGCTTCTCGACTCCGGGGCATACGAACAGTGAGTGGCCACATATGGCTTAATATAATGTCCTTTTCCTTTTCACTTAGGATAAAACAACGTTCTGCATTCTGGCAGGCAATACGAGGATGGCGAAAACCATGCCATCTTGTTCCATCAGGTCTAAGGTGATGCCAATCATACAAAAAAAAGTCATGAAGAAGGGCACCCCTCGTAACTGCATTTGTATCTAATTTGAGTATTTTCCCTAACCGAATTGACCAGTCATAAGAAATTTGAGCAACCCGGAGAGAGTGTTCAAGCGTTGTAAAAGGCCGGTGATGAGTAAAGGAAGCCAATTGTTTATACTCAGCGTGATTTAAAATGTCAGCAACATATTCTTCTAGACTCAAGCGTTTCACCTTCCTATTCAACTCTATCGGGGTCGTAAAATCGTTTACGCTGAAGTATTAAGAATTTTTCTAAAGCTTCTTGTTTTGCATAAAGCAGATCCATTTTCTCACTTATAGTATGCCGCATTTGTGGATAGGTCTGCAGGAGGCGCCTAAATGGAGAAAACACCTTTTGAAACGGTGTCAGTTCCAATCGTTCATATCGTTCCTGAAATACAGCTACAAAATAGTCAAGGCGACGAAGTAATAGAGTTGAGTGAATGATATCCCAAATAACATAAGTGGTCAATATAACAGCGAAAATATAACGAGCTGCAAATGGAATACTCAGAAGATTAATTTGAACTACAGGATGAATGATGTGGTGAAAAAATAGGCCCAATACTCCCCATATCAGAGAATACGGAAGAGCTATCCGTCCTTGAAAATTGAAGGGCGTTGTATGATAATCCCATAGTTGTAAATGAAAAAAACGTTCAAAAAACCAACCAGCACCATACTCTAACACGCTACTTAAACACACAAGCCAAACAAATTGCCATTCCCAAGCAAGGAGATATAATTTTCCAGAAGACCAAATCACCATGGTTGTAAAAAATCCATAAATTGGCAGAAAAGGTCCAGCTAAAAAGCCAGGATTTACTAATCTTCGTTGTCGCATTGAACGGTACAGGGTTTCCATCACCCAACCAGCAAATGCGTAAAAAGAGAAAGTGAGTATAAAAATGATCATGGATTGGATTTCCCTTTCGTTGCTCTATTGTTAACCTAGAGTATACTTTGTAAATTACCTTGAGGCACCATCTAAGTGTACTCTAAATATTCATCATTGTACATTTATAAAAAAAGGAATTAGAATTATTATATCCATCAAAAGCTGCAATATTATTTCTTTGGGCAGGAACTTTTTACAAAAAGTCGAAATAAATACATAATAAAGTATTTTTATAATCAGGAATGATGGTGGAGTGCCTTGGGAAAAAACATGAGGAGGAAATCTGATGAAGTATGCGAATTGGATGGAAGAGTCGGGAGAAAGTTTTATCGGTGAAATGTTGAAAGCTGCGCAGAACCCCAGTATGATTTCTTTCGCTGGGGGATTACCTGCGCTGGAGCTTTTTCCAGATCAAGCATTACAACGTTGTTTCCAACGCGTTTTTGAAGAGCAAGGAAAAGCTGCCTTGCAATATGCTCAAACAGCGGGTCATCCCCCCCTCAGGCAGTGGTTAGCGCAGCAGCATAAGCGAAATGGTAATCGTATTGCCATTGAAGAGATTGCGGTGACAACGGGTAGCCAGCAGGGATTGAGTCTGTTAGCCCAGACCTTTCTAGATCCAGGGGATGTTGTTTTTGTAGAGACACCAACTTATATAGGCGCGATTCAGGCGTTTCAATCGTTTAGAGCTCAGATGATGATGATACCGTGTGATGAGCAGGGGATTATTCCAGAAGAACTGGAAAAACGGCTCAAACTAACCACTCCAAAGTTCTTGTACCTTATCCCAAATTATCAAAATCCTTCTGGCAAGGTTATGGGGATTGAGCGAAGGTTAGAGCTGTTGCGTATGGCGAAAGCCTATGATTTACTGGTTGTTGAAGATAATCCCTACGGCGAGTTGCGATTTGAAGGAGAGAGATGTCCTAATCTCATAGAACTAGGGGATAATGTAATATACTTGGGTACTTTTTCCAAAGTTCTTTCTCCTGGGCTGAGGGTTGGGTATGTTGTAGCCGATTCCGATATCATTAATCATCTTTGTCAAACCAAAGAGGGAGTGGACTTACACAGTAATAACCTCACTCAACGGGCTGTACTCGAGTTTTTAAATGAAGGATTGCTTCCCACGCATATCTTGAACTTACGCCGGGTGTATAAAGAACGCAGGAACGCCATGGTACAAGCCATCGAAAGGCACTTAGGAGACGAGGTGGAAATGATTATTCCCTCAGGAGGTCTCTTTCTTTGGGCACGATTTAAAAGGATAAATAACAGTTTTGACTTTGTACAAGAGACAATTCGACAAAATGTTCTCTATGTTCCAGGTGCGTTATTTTACCCAGATGGGCGAGTGACAGCAGAGGTGCGTTTGAATTATTCTTGTTCAACTCCCGAGATCATTGATGAGGGTATTCAACGGTTAGCTCGAGCCATCCAGGATTAGACACTAACTAAAGGGGGGGCACGAAGCATCGTGCCCCCCCTTTAGTTAGTGTAGAAATGGAAAAGCAGCCAGTAAACACACAACTTCTGAAATTTCGATAATAGCTCCGTACAGATCACCGGTTAACCCACCTAGGAGAGTGGAAATCTTACTAGCCCATAGGGTGACAATAATGACGCATACGCCAAAGGCGATAAGTCCGGCAAATGAAGCGAGATAAAAGGAAGCTGCTAAAACTAAGCCTCCACTGATGAAAAACGGAATCCAGTGAGTTGTTTCGTGAATACCTTTTCCCAGTCCTTGGGAGCGGGCATAAGGGAAACCGACTACCCCAATCTGAAATACCCAGCGTGAGAGCATGGGCATAACCAGGAGTATGGGAAACTGAGCGGGAGTTAGACAAGCAAGTAAGGCGAATTTCAAGAGAAGTAAGCCGATGAGGGCCATGCAGGCATGAGCTCCAATGTGGCTGTCCTTCATGATCTCCAGAATCCGTTCCGGAGTTCGGGCGGACAACAATCCATCCATACTATCCATGAATCCATCGAGATGCAGCCCTCCGGTCAGCATTAACTCGGCAACCAACAAGAGAGCACCTAGAACCAAGGGGGGGAAGTAGGGTGTTAATCCTTGTGCCAGAAGCCAGAGGAATAGTCCGATGACAAGTCCGACCAAGGGATAATAGCGATAACTTCGCGAGAATTCTTCCGAGGTGACGTCTATTTTGGGTGCAGGTAAAGGGAGGCGAGTCAAAAATGTAAGGGCAATAAGAAATCCACGCGTCTTAATCACTCCTTACGCAGAGAAGTAAGCAAGTTCTCACCGGAGTGTTTAATTTCCATAGGGATACCGGCTACAACCATATAAACCTGCTCAGCACTCTGAGCCAGAATTTGATTGCTTCGTCCCGCTAAATCTCGGTAAGCTCGGGCCAAAGGGTTTTCAGGGACTATACCTTGACCTACTTCGTTGGAGACAAAGATAACATTCGGTTTAATTTCTCGCGCTAGTTGGGCGACGTCCTTCACCATATCTAGGATTTGAGGTTCAAGTTCGTTATTGAAGGAATCATGTCCATGCCCTAGGTTTAACGGAAATTCTTCCCTATCAGGGCAGGAAGGCGTCATTGGTTGAGCTTGTCCTGCTAGGAGAAGATTGGTAAGCCAAAGCGTGACACAGTCGAGTAGAATGACCCCGTCTTCGTCTTTAAGCTGTACTAAGATATCACGAATGGCGCGAGGTTCTTCGATGAGTCGCCAAGTGGGTGGACGTTGTTGTTGATGCTTTTTGACTCGCAAGGCCATTTCTTCGTCCCAAATTTGAGCAGTAGCAATGTAAATTACGGGACGTTTTGCGTGAGCGGCTAGGAGTTCGGCAAAGCGGCTTTTGCCGCTCCGTGCACCGCCTGTGATGAACGTAAACTCAGACATTGCATTTCACCTACTTAAATGTATTGGATTTATTTATTAACAATTAGGAAGCTAATTTGACTCACTGACTCCAGAGTCGGCAAAAGTAGCCATTTCTTCCAAAATGAGCAGAGCGGCTTCGACAATGTGAAAGGTTAAGGCAGCTCCAGTTCCTTCGCCAAGTCTCATATTTAAGCTAAGTACCGGGTCTAGCCCTAGCTCCGCTAAGGCTTTGCGGTGACCTACTTCCACTGAACCATGAGAGGGGATCATAAAGGCGATACTTTTCGGGGCGAGTTTTGCGGCTATGAGTGCGCCAGCAGTCGAGATGAAGCCGTCGATCACGATAGGGACACGGCTAGCAGCAGCTTGAAGGATAGAACCAGCGATTGCAGCGATTTCTAAGCCGCCTACTTTAGTTAGGACGTCCAGGGCGTCCTTTGGATCGGGCTGATTTAGTTCAATTGCTTTTTCAATGGCATGACGCTTCTTTATTAATCCGGCATCATCGATCCCGGTTCCCCGGTCGACGACCGATTCAATGGAGGAATTTGTAAAGAGGGCAACGATAGCTGAGCTGGGGGTTGTGTTTCCGATTCCTAAATCCCCAGTGGCTAAAAGATTATAGCCTGCACGGATCTTTTCCTCGGCAACTTCCGCACCCACCAGTAGTGCCTGTAGGGCTTGCAGACGGGTCATTGCTGGGCCTTCCATCATATTCTGTGTTCCGTTGGCTACGCGCTTGTGTATGATGTCTCCTTCTAAAGGGAAAGCGACCCCGACATCTGTTAAAAAGACCTCAGCATTAGCATGACGAGTTAAAACGTTGATCGCAGCACCACCCCGTGTAATATTGTAAACCATTTGGGGGGTAACTTCTTGAGGAAATGCACTAACTCCAGCTGCGGCGACTCCATGGTCACCGGCCATTAATAGAACGGCTTTCTTGAGAATCTTAGGACTGGAGGTTCGTTGGATGCCGCCAAGTTGCTTTGCCAAGGATTCCAATTGTCCGAGGCTACCCTGTGGTTTGGCGAGAAAATCTAAGCGTTTTTGGATCTGCTCAATGCTCACCTCGTCAAGTTCAGAAATGCTCCCTATGAGCGTTTGAAGTTGTGCGTTGAGTTGGGTTACCGTTGATTTATCCATGTTTTATCCCCCTCAATTTTGATGTAATATGAAGGAAAAGTAAAATCCCGACCACAAATAAACCTGTGGTCGGGACTTTACCGTCATCACCGTCGCTTCCCAAGCTGTGGGAAGACGCAAACATTTAAAATAAAGTTATTTTCCTTAGCATAACACAACCTATTTTTTATCTCAAGTACATGTGCTAACCCTTTCATTTCACTAAAAAGATTCCTTAGTATATAATTGAAAGCATGTTGGATGTTATTAGCCGTTTTTCTGATTATCCATTCTAGACTGCTAACATTAACACATATAATGATGTATAATTATGTTCTGAACAAACTACACATAATATGGAAGAATAACCATATTAGGCTTCTGGAAATAAAAGGAGGAGAAAACCATCGAAGGTCAGCTCTGGAGTGTCGTAAAGGTTTTAATTGCTTTCATGTTGGTTGGAATTAATGGGGTTTTTGTTGCTGCTGAATTTTCAATGGTTAAAGTGCGTAAGACACGTTTAGCAGAACTGGCGGAGAACGGTTCACGGAAAGCGCAAGCCGCGCTTGATGTTGCATCGCAACTAGACGCATATCTCTCTGCATGTCAGCTCGGTATAACGCTAGCTTCCTTGGGTTTAGGTTGGCTTGGTGAACCTGCTATTGCAAGCTTGATCGAACCGTTGTTTATGAGCTTTGGCGATAAAAGTTTAATCTATACTCACTCTATTGCAGTGGCAATAGCGTTTATAATTATCTCTTTCTTACACATAGTGCTAGGAGAACTTGTGCCTAAATCACTGGCAATCCAGAGCGCCGAAAGCATTGCGCTTGCTACTGCGGGACCTTTAAAGGCTTTTTACTTTTTGTTATATCCCGTTATTTGGGCGCTGAATCATATTGCTAATCTAGTTTTGCATATCATGGGGATTGAACCGGCCAATGAGGCTGATTTATCACATAGTGAAGAAGAACTTCGAATGCTAGTGGATGCTAGTCAGAAACATGGCTATTTAGATAAAATGGAAGGTAAATTGTTAGATAATGTTTTTGAATTTTCCGACCGCATTGCTAATGAAGTTATGATACCAAGGCAAGATATGGTGTGTATCTTCATAGAAGATACGTTTGAAGAAATTCTTGAGGTTGTAAAAAAATATGGACATACACGTTACTTGTTGTGTGATGATGATAAAGACAATGTTGTGGGCCTAGTCCATATGCGAGATATTATTCGCCTACAGGAGCAGACCGGAGCGAAGGATATTACTGATATTAAGCGAGATATCTTGGCAGTCCCTGAGGGAATGCCCATTTCTCATCTCGTACAGAGAATGCGGAGCCAACGAACTCACATGGCTGTTATTGTCGATGAATTTGGCGGATCGGCTGGACTTGTCACGCTCGAGGATATGCTGGAGGAATTGGTTGGAGAAATATTTGACGAATTTGAGTCAGAACTGCCGGAAATTCAGAAGCTATCTGAAAATGAATATATTCTTAACGGACGTGTTTTATTGGAAGAGGTCTCGGAAATGTTAAAGATTGAACTGAAAGAAGATACCGTTTCTACCATAGGGGGATATGTTTTTTCTCGGATTGGTCGAAAGCCGGTCAAAGGGGATATTGTTTATTTTGATGGATTTGACTTTGAAGTTATGGAGGTTCTAGGGTTTAGAATTACGAAAGTTAGGGTTGTAAAAAAGCCTCTCGATAATAAAGCCAGTGAAGTGAAGGATGTATATGAAGCGGTTTGACAGGTGGACCACACCTAGTCAATCGTATCGATAGGATAATAGTGGGTATAATTGTTACCTGATATAAGTACAATAAATTAGACTAATATGTTTGCGCGTGATGTTGAAAATAGGAAATATAGGAGGAGAAAATCATAGAAGGTCTACTTTGGAGTTTGGTAATGATTTTGATTGCCTTCGTGTTGGTTGGATTAAATGGATTTTTTGTGGCTGCTGAGTTTTCCTTGGTTAAAGTACGGAAAACACGTTTGGCAGAACTTGCGGAGAGTGGTTCTTCAAGAGCCCAAAATGCATTAGATGTCGCCTCTCACCTTGATGCTTATCTATCTGCCTGCCAGCTCGGTATTACGCTATCTTCCTTAGGCTTAGGTTGGATTGGTGAACCAGCGGTTGCGACCATAATTCAACCGTTGTTTGCGGGGATAGCGGGTTGGAATGCCATCTACACTCATACTATTGCTATAACAATAGCCTTTTCGATCATCTCACTATTGCACATAGTTTTGGGAGAGCTTGTCCCTAAATCAATAGCAATTCAAAAGGCAGAGGCGACTGCGCTTGCTACTGCTGGTTTATTAAAAGGCTTTTACTGGATTTGTTATCCACTTATTCGTATGCTTAATGGATTAGCTAACCTAGTACTGCGTATCTGGGGAATTCAGCCAGCCAATGAAGCCGATTTATCACATAGTGAAGAAGAATTGCGAATGTTTGTTGATGCCAGTCAAAAGCATGGTTATTTAGATAAAATGGAAGGTAAACTACTAGATAACGTCTTTGAATTTTCAGATCGTAACGCTAGTGAAGTGATGGTGCCTCGGCAAGATATGGTATGCATCTTCATACAGGATACGTTTGAGGAAATTATTGAGGTTATTAAAAAGTATGGGCACACGCGTTATTTGCTGTGTGATGATGATAAAGACCATGTTGTAGGCTTAGTTCATATGCGAGATGTCCTTCGCCTAAAGGAAAAGTCTGGCGAGAAGAATATTGTTGAAATTAAGCGAGATATCCTGGCAGTTCCTGAGGGAATGCCAATTTCGCATCTTGTACAGAGAATGCGCAGTCAACGAACTCATATGGCTGTTATTGTGGACGAATTCGGCGGATCAGCTGGGCTTGTCACGCTTGAAGATATGCTGGAAGAATTGGTCGGAGAAATTTATGATGAATTTGAGTTAGAACAGCCAGAAATTCAAAAAATTGCTGAAAATGAATATATACTGAACGGACGAGCGCTATTGGAAGAAGTCTCAGAAATGTTGTATATTCATCTGGAGGAAGATACCGTTTCTACGATAGGGGGATACGTTTTTTCACGGATCGGTCGAAAGCCGGTCAAGGGGGATACCGTTTATTCTGATGGGTTTAACTTTGAAGTTACGGAGGTTCTAGGATATAGAATCACGAAGGTTAGGGTGGTTAAAAAGTCTCTCGAAAGTAAAATGAGTGAAGCGCACGACGTGAATGAAGCAGTAATTTGATACAATCGTAGGGCACGATGCATCGTGCCCCTACTTAGTTCCTAAAGAATGTTAACTTTGTTTTCTACTAACCAATAATTCACTTGAATTAGGTAGGCAAAGAGCTGTGGAATGTCCATCAGTTGCCCGAAAAATGGACGACCTGAAGGCATAGTATCTGAGAGCTTCATGAGATCTCGTAAGGTGGGGATGTTCAGGAAGGGAAGGATTGGGGAAGTTTTGTCATCTAGGATTTGACCTAACCAAGTGCGGACCGCTGACAGGTAGATGGGGTTATGAGTTTTTGGGTAGGGGCTTTTGCGGCGCCAAAGCACATCGTCGGGTAAGATCCCGGTGAGAGCACTTCGCAGAAGCCATTTTTCTCTACCATCAGCGTACTTCATCTCCCAAGGGATGTTCCAGGCGTACTCTACTAAGCGATGGTCACAGAAAGGGACTCGTACTTCAAGTCCGGTAGACATCGTCATCCGATCTTTACGATCTAGGAGGGTTGGCATGAAACGGGTCATGGTTAAGTAACTAATCTCACGAATTCGTGCTGCGCGTTGTAGATCTCCTGTCAAGGTCCTACTGTCCTGGTGAATTACAGACGAAGAACTGGGCAGCAAGGGCATTTCTGCAATAGCCTCTTCATAGCGTCCCTGTAAATATTCGTGGGGATGAAGAAGTTCAGTTAGTGCTGGGGAGAGTATCTGTAAACGATTCTCAACACTCAGTGTCCAAGGGAACGTTTGGGATTTGAGGGCGTCTTCACGCCGAAACCAAGGATATCCTCCGAATATTTCATCCGCACATTCACCGGATAAACCAACTGTTACATGCTTCTTTATTTCCCTCGAGAAGAGTAACAAGGAAGAGTCAATGTCGGCCATTCCAGGGAGATCGCGGGCAAGTGTTGATGCTTTGAGTGCTTCCACGAGGTCTGGAATCGTTAAAGTACAGTTGGTTTGCTGGGTTCCGAAGGCTTTACAGATTCGTTCAATGAAGGGGCCGTCTGCGCTGGGCTGGAAGTCATTGGTCTTGAAATATTTCTCGTTATCTGTATAATCGACTGAGAAGGTCTGAAGTGGCCCTTTCCCTTCCTTGGCAAGTTTATTTGCAGCGATCGCAGTAATGGCGCTCGAATCGAGACCTCCGGAAAGAAGGGTGCCGAGTGGTACATCGGAAACTAACTGACGCTCTACGGCATCGACAAAAAGATCCCGTACTTTTGCAGTTGTGGTCTTTAGGTCATCGGTATGGACATTATTAGGTAAGGCCCAGTACCTACGAATGTACAAGCCATTTGCAGAATAAAATAGAACATGTCCAGGCTTCAGATCGAAAATTCCTTCGTAAACACCTACTCCAGGAGTACGCGCGGGGCCAAGAAGGAAGACTTCTGCCAATCCTTCTTTCCCAATATTGGGGGATATATCTGGGTGCTTCAGTAGGGCCTTAAGTTCTGAAGCAAAGACAAGTGAACCTTTCTGTTTGCTGTAAAAGAGAGGCTTAACCCCTATGCGATCCCGCGCGACAAATAACTGCTGTTCTCTGCTGTCCCAGATGGCAAAAGCAAATATGCCGTTCAAACGTTCTACGCAAGAGGGTCCCCATTCTAAGTACGAGAGAAGTAGGGCTTCTGTATCAGAATGTCCTTCGAAATGATAGCCCCTACTCAGGAGTTCACGACGGAGCTCCGGTGTATTATAAAGTTCGCCGTTATAGATCATGGTAAACGAATGTTCCCCTCGTTGGCGAATCATAGGTTGCTGGCCTCCTTGGGGGTCAACGACAACAAGCCTACGGTGACCGAAAGCAGCACGGGGAGAAAGCCAGTAACCTTCTGCATCTGGTCCCCGCGGTGTAAGTGTTTGAGTCATACCGACCAGAGTTTCTTTTTGAAAGGTGAGATCACGTCTCCAATCTACAAAACCAACGATACCACACATAACCATTCCTCCTTGTATGTAAGGATAACCATTATCAATCAACCTCAGTACACTTTATGCCTTGTTCGTGGGAAGTGTTCATGGTTACTAAGATGGATTATATTTGTTTTAGTGTTTTGGATTTATTTACAAAATTATGGATATTGGGAAGGAATTAGAGCGTGGATGAAGAAAATTTATATAAAGGTATAGAGGGGTATAAGGGAGGTCACAATAATTGTGGATAAAATTCGATATGATCCTGAGCGGATTCTGAATGGTTTTACAATGGTAGCACTGAAAGAACTAGCAAAAAAATTAAAATCTAAAATAAGGCCTACAAACCGTGAAATCATTCAGGAAATTTTATTTCATCTAAGAGGAAAACCAGAAAAAGGAGTCAAGGTTTGGCAAGAAATCAATCGGTACCTAAGAAAAGAATTAGAAGCATTCTCGCAGGAAGCGTCTACTCTGGTTACTTTCGGAGATGTCCCTCGAGAGGAAAGATTTAAAGTTGGTTACATGTTTACGTTAAGCCCTAACTCAGAGGTCAGAGCATTGGGGGAAGAACTATATTGTCGTCAAGCTGAAGAAGATCAATTACTAGAGAAAGACAAAGCACTAGCTAAACACATGAATGAAGAAACTGTTGCGGTGATCTCGACGATGATAAAACAAAAAGAAAAAGAAAAAGAAAATGGGTATACCGAAGAGACGATAGAAGTCAGCGAAACAAATAATAGAATAAAAAGGTTGGAAAACAAATTGCAAAAAGCTAATACGGAAGGCCAAAAAACTAAGGGACAATTAGAAAAGCTAAGAATACACATGGTATTATTGAAATCTAAATGGGATAGAGAAAAAGAAGAGACTGGTAAATCTCGTAATAGAGTGAGAGAACTTGAAGTGGAAAGGGTAGAAAATAGAAAAGAAATTGACTTATTACAACAGAAACTAGAGCAGAAACAGACCTTGCCTCCTGAAAAAGCAAACGATGAACCATGCGGCGAAATTAAACTTTCATCCTATCAGGGACGAAAAGCGTTGATTTTTGCTGAACGTGATGATGAAGTAGACAACAGACTTAATGCCTTGGGAATCATTCCTATATGGGCTATGGAGATTGATTGGAACCGTCCGAGGCGAAGAATGTCTACTTGTCAACTCGTACTATATAAACAGAATGACGAGAAGCTTACTAAACTTGACGAAATTCGAGATATTGCCAGGTACTGGAATGTCCCATGTAATGAACTTTTGAATTTCAGTGGGAGGACTATTAATGATTAGAGATAGTAGGATATGGAATTCCGTGGTTATCGGAAAACCTGTGATAGAAAGTATTGATGTAGATATAAACTCGCAGTCTTTGCGTTTACAGGTGGATATGATTTCTATCTTACCAGATAGTCTGCACAAGGCCTTAGAAGGAAGGCGTCAAATTACAATTTGGGGCAAAGATTTAATGCTGGCAGGATTTCCTGACGAGCTTGTGACAACCTCCCATTTTCGACAGTTCGAAATTAATGAGAGTAGAAAATTGCGGGCAAGAGAGTTTTTGAGAAATCGACTCCTTTCATTCACTGTAGAAGCAGTGAAGAAAGACACCCAACGAGTGTATTTTAATGGCAAAAACGTTGCTTTTCATGATACCCCAATTACCTTTAATCCTTCAACTTCCCAGTTCACCCCAATACCCATTATATCGAAAGATGTTCCAGCAGAGCGAGTTCAAAAGATCCTCTATGAGAAGCTCCCTTCAGTAGATTTTCTGTCCTATCAATATCCAGAAGATCCTCCTTTAATTATTGGATACCAGGACCATTTTTTCGGATGTAAGTCAGGATGGCTAGGTGAACTTAGGCAACACTGGCGTATTTATTGCCCAGAAGGAGAAGAAGTGACTTGTGTACCGGCGGAAATTCCTGAGAGCCAAATCTTACGACGTGTGAATTTAGCATTCTTGCTTGATGAGGATTTAAATGAGATCAGCAACCATTTATTGTTTGGTGCGCCATTTCCAGCAACAGAATTTATTAAACGCTTTACGTCTCCTTCTCAGGTAGCTCAGAACCCTACAAAGCGTTCAAACGCAATAAACTCTCCTAGCGTGGAATCTAGACTAAATGTTAAGGCAGCGAATATTGAAGCGCTGGTAGATAGTGGAGAGCAAACGTTTATTAATGATTTGAATCAGGTGGCCTTGTCCAATCAGCTTGTTTATGACATGGAAGACCTCGTGAATTTTCATATTGCCGTCAAAACCGGAGCCTTAGTGGTTTTAGCAGGAATGTCTGGGGTTGGAAAATCACAACTTGTTATTAATTATGCTCGAGCCCTAGGACTCTCTGGAGTGGATGAAGCAGGTGAAGAACGCAAACAGTTCTTGTTTATCCCAGTTCGACCAAGTTGGAATGACGATGCTGACTTGATCGGCTTTTACGATGCGATCCACAAGATTTATCGGCCAGCGGAAACAGGGCTTGTCGATTTACTCATTGAAGCATCTCTGGAGGATAACAAAGACAAGCTCTATCTCATTTGCTTTGATGAAATGAACTTGGCGCGCGTCGAACATTACTTTAGCCAATTTCTAAGTATTTTGGAGCTCTCTGAAGACCGGTACCTAACGTTATATAGTGAAAAGTTGGCGCCCGAGGTGTATAACCGGCACGAATATTCCCCGCGAGTGCCTATCGGGAATAACGTGTTTTTTGTAGGTACAGTAAACATAGATGAATCGTCGTTCCAATTTAGTGATAAGGTGCTTGACCGAGCAAATGTAATTAGGCTGAAAATATATGAGTCTCTGCGTGCTTGGAAGAAAGTGTTTGAAGAAAAAGCAGTTGGAAAACCTTCTGAAGAACGTGCTCAACTCTCGCCTGTTCCCGGTAAGGTTTTTGCCTCATGGTGTAATAATTCGCCAACAGACATTGGATTGACCGATGATGAAATCGATTTTCTAGATGAATTGAACTCAGCCTTGCGTAAAATTGACAAAGACCGCGTAGTGGGCTATCGAATTATTCGCCAAATCGGTTCTTATTTAAAGAACATTCCCTGTAATGTAGATGGGCAAGGTCTCCTCGATCGAGGTAAGGCCTTTGATCTACAGTTAATGCAACGGATTATGACGAAGTTTAAAGGCCCAGAGAGCGATTTTGAACAGCTGTTTGGTAAGTATACGGATCGTGAGAAAGCAACTAGCCAGATCTTGAAGTTATTTGAAAAGTATCCAACTGTTTCAACCTTCAGTTATTCGAGGGATGTCTGTCACAAAAAAGCGAAGGAGTTATTAGATCATGGCTATGCATCCTGAGGATAAAGGGATATCGATTGTTTTCTTCATAGGTCGACAAGAGATCCCTCGCAACGTCGCTCAGGACAGTGTTATAGAGGTTTTCGAACGAGAAAACCTCTATGTTTCGTATACTGCCAATCAAGAGGATGTGTATCTCTATATTGACGGCTTAGATGGCTATGATTCTTCTAATATATACCTCGATGAGGAAGGAATTCCGTGTTTAAGACCAGGCACGGGGAAGTTCCCCCTCTATAGTGACGTTAATGAGGATTATCCGTTGATTCCTGCCGATTATATGGTGTCTGTGAAACGTAAAGGGGAAGTTAGTGAATCGTTCGAAGCGACGCTTCGAGTGAGACCCAATAATATTACTGAAGACCAGCTTGACGTGATGCGTGATGAACTTAACGAAATAGTTCAGGGTCTAGCGTATGATCGAACTAGGATGAGTCATGGCGTAAAACTATACGGAGAAAGGGGTCTACTCCCCCCCTTAGTGTTGGCGGAGTATGTGATATTGGAGCACATGATCAAAGAACTGTGGGTAACCCTAGAGGATTTGGCACGACGCCCCGATCAACATCTGAAGCGGCATTACCGTGAAGTAAAGTCCCATGTCAATTGTAAGCAGGACGCTAAGTCTTCTCGCTGGCTATTATCAGTCCAAGGGCAACGTGCGAATGTGGCAGCCAAAAGCCTTGTACAACCCGAAATCATCCTTGGAATTATAGATTCACTCACCTACGATACTCCTGAGAATCAGATGGTTCTGGGGTTCCTTCATTATGTGTCGTCTCAAATGGAAGTAGTTTTGCAAGCAATTAGGTGTACGATTATCGAAGAACAGAAGGCGATAGAAGCGAGAGCTCCCTATAGTGTACTTCAAAAATCGACAAGCCACGAAGTAAGGGTCCTGAAAAGTAAAATTACGAGTCTTGAGTCGATGGAACGGGAAATGAAAAAAGGGATTTTCTATGTGCGTAAATATATTGATCACCCAGTGTTCAGAGGGCTCAAAGCGTTAAGCGACTCCAATCACTTAACGCTGAAGATTCAACGGGATTGGCGGTACAAGAAAATTTTCACTTGGTGGAAGGAACTCAGAACACAGGATTACAAGATTCCCTTATCCCATGACTTTAATGTGCAATGGAAGAGGACTGATGTTTTATATGAATACTGGTGTTACATCAAAACCATTATTGCTTTGGAGCATGAAGGGTATACGCCGGTTTCTGGCTGGATTTACGATGAGTCTCACAAGGCCAGCCAGGAATTAGTCTTTCCAGTACTTCAAGATGATACATTAGTGGAAATGGTTAAAGGAAGAACCCATCTTTCCGTGTTGTTCAATGAAAAAATGGCTAGGGCGAAGCGCAGCGCTTTGAGGTTCAAGCGCATTCTCTACATGGAAGGCACTAATTACAAGCCGGATATAAGGATTGATATTTTTGAAAGTGACGTTTATTCTGGATCGATTATTGTCGATGCCAAATACCGGAAACGCTTAAACATCTGGAACAATGACAGGGTGGAAGATGAGCAACGTCCGAAGAATATGAATACTTTACAAAACTATTCAAACTCTTTGAAGTTTGTGGAGGATCCCGTGGGGGTATCTAAGGCAATCAGAGTGATTGCTCTTCATCCAAGTTATGGACCTGAGGTAGAGGACATGGAGGATACAAATGTTAGCCTTATCCAGCTTCGACCAAAAGAACGGTTAACGCATTATTCGGAGTATTTGGCACGGTTGATTGAGGGGTAGAACAAGCTGGAAACACACACGGCCTTCATAGAAATCAATTCTCTAGTCAGTTCTATGAAGGCCGTGTATTAGGCGGAATAGATGGATGACAATGCTAACTTAATAGAGAAATGGTAGCCCCTAAATCGAAAAACTATACTTTAGAAGGAATATTAAACGCTGGGCAATTAATGATGAGATGTCTTACATATTAAGAAAACTACGCCCGCCGCTGAGTATCTTCTCTTAATATGTAACAGTGCAACCATTATTCTTAGAATAGAGTATAATGAGGGCTATACAATAGAAGAGAATAGGGAGAGAGAATGAGTAGATTAAAGGACTTAGATTATAGAAATATTGGGGCTGGAATTGCCTCAGGACTCTTGGCGATAACGGGCCCACCTGCCCTGATATTAGAGGCTGCCTCGAACTTTAACTATACCACGACACAGACGATTCTCTGGATGTTCGCGGTCTATGTGTTCGGTGGGATTTTCAGTATTCTAATTCCACTATACTATCGCATGCCCATTGTGGGGGCCCACTCGATTACTGGAGTTGCCTTTCTTGCAACAGTTACGGCTCAATTTACCTATCACCAGCTCATCGGTGCTTATCTTTTTGCAGGTGTGTTGATGCTTTTGATTGGCTATTTAGGTTTTTTTTCAAAATTACTCGACTATGTACCTAAACAAATCATTGCTGTAATGTTAGCGGGAATGATTACGAAGTATATGGTTAATTTTGTGGTGTCTATACAACAACTCCCGCTAATCGGTGGAATATCACTCTTCACATATTTTCTGTTTAGTAAATTCCGTACCAGAATTCCTCCTATGGTAGCAGCTATACTGACAGGATTATTCCTCTTACTCTTAACACAACCCTTAAATAGCGATGGATTGACGGCGTCATTTGTAGTTCCAACTCTTCAACTTCCTGAATTTAATGTCATGAGTCTCATTTCCGTTTCGATTCCACTCACTCTACTTATTTTGAGTAACGATGCTGCCATAGGAATTGGCGCATTGGAACAAAATGATTATCGCCCTCCAGTGAATCGGTTAATTGTCTTAAGTGGTATTTTTTCGATGATCACTAGTGTTTTCGGGGGACAATCCGCCAACGTGGCAGGAATGATGTCAGCTATTTGTTCAGACCCAGAGGCTGGTCCGAAGGAAAAACGATATATGGGAGCGGTTGTCTCAGGATGTATTATCCTTATGTTTGGCTTGTTTTCGTGGAAGATGGTTCCCTTGATTCAAGCTTTACCTAAGGCATTCATTTCAATTCTTGTTGGATTCGCCCTTCTTGGGGTGTTCGGAAATAGTTTGTTTGTGGGCTTCTCAAAGCCCACGATGAAAATGAGTGCAGCATTTACGTTTATCATTGCAACATCAAATTTTACGGTTTTAAACATAAGTGCGCCAGTATGGGCCTTGGTCATCGGTACTTTCATTGCACGTTATGTTGAAAAAAGCAATGGCATGAGAACAGAGGAAAAAGACCTAAGTCTCCATTGAAATCCATCAAATATTCGTCTATTGTTAGAATGGTTTACTTATGATATGGTATTTATAGGAAATAGATGTGATGGGGGTAAGGGATATGGATATAGCTCCATATGTCACAAGGAATAAACTGATTATTCAAGCTGAGGAACTAAGGCGCCAAAATCGCTATAAGGAGGCACAGAAGAAAGCGAGGAACGCTGCTAGGGCTCTTCGTGATGAATTTCCAAATGTGGAGGTTTTTCTCTTTGGTTCACTAACAACGGATATGTTTGAGATGGAGTCAGACATTGACATGGCAGTAAAGGGATTACTTGAGGAGCATTATTTCAAGGCGTACCGTATTGCTGAGAATATTGTTCAACCTATTCCTATTGATTTTATTCAATTTGAATTTGCTCAGGATTCTATGAAAGAACGTATTATAAGGGATGGGGTGAGGCTATGACGGGTGAAGAGAAAAAAAGTGCGCAATATAGAAAACTCGTTGTTGATATTAAGGATGATCTGATTTCTATACATAAAATTGCTGGAGAAATAAACCATATAACTCTGACATTGAAAAAAGAGAAGGTTATACTACTTGGCGCTGACTTGATGGCGTGTGCTGGGTATTTGCATCATTATTATACAGGAGTCGAATCAATCTTTGAGAGGATATCGAGATCCTTTGATGGAGGTCTGGTATCAGGTGGTGATTACCATCGAGAGTTATTAAGATCAATGACACTGGAAATACCCCGAATTCGTCCAAAAACCATCTCAAAAGAACTGGCAGAAGAGTTAGATGAATATCGACGTTTTCGACACATGTTTAGGCATGCCTATGGATCTGAGTTGCGCTGGCGAAAGATGGAGCCCCTAGCAAGTGGAATAGACATATTGACGGCGAATCTCCAACAAAAACTATTTGAATTCGTTAAATTTGTGGAGAAGTTGAGCAACGGCATAAGTCCTGATTATTAAGGAATCTAGAAAAGAGAAATAACTCTCACGCAGAAGCTAATACAATAGAGATTAAGGGGGATACAACATGCAAGGTGATAAGAAAATTGCAGTTTTAATCGACGCAGATAACGTATCTGACAAATATATAAAGTATATATTTGATGAGATCTCCAACCATGGTACACCTACCTATAAGCGCATTTATGGAGATTGGACGAAGCCCCAATTGGGTTCTTGGAAAACGGTGTTACTTAATTACTCTATAACCCCAATCCAGCAATATAGCTATACAACAGGTAAGAATGCGACAGATGCGGCATTAATAATCGATGCAATGGATATTCTTTATTCAAATCATGTGGATGGCTTTTGCATTGTTTCGAGTGATAGTGATTTTACAAAGCTAGCTGCTCGTTTAAGAGAGGCTGGAATGTATGTGATCGGAATGGGCGAAAAGAAAACGCCTTCCCCTTTTATAGCGGCTTGTGAAAAGTTTAAATATCTTGAAGTCTTAGCAGCAATCCCAATAAGTTCTGATAAATCACATACCGGTGATAGGCGGGAAAAACAAGATGCTCCAAAAGAGGGTATAGCAAATATGGAAAAGCTGATAGAATCCATAAGAATTATCATACCAGAGAGTTCGGACGAAGGTGGTTGGGCTTTTTTGGGCGAAGTTGGAAAAAGACTCAATAAGCGTTACCCCGATTTTGATACAAGGAATTACGGGCACTCAAAGCTAGCTCCCCTTATATCGTCCTTAAAACAATTTGAAATTCAGTCTCGGAAAACGAGTAATCCACACATCATCCATTATTATATTAAAAATAAATAAGGACGAAGTGAGAGGGCAGTTTTTACAAATAAATGTTAATCCAATCGTTAGACTCCCACTTCTAAAAGTGGGAGTGGTATCCCGTTACCCCGCTTCGGTGGGGGTAGAATCCCCCACCGAAGTCTCGATGTTCAACTTTAGTTGAACGAGTTCACTAAGTTAATGAGTAGTAAACTGGGAAATAAGGAGAGAACTAAATGAAAATTCAAATCAAAATCTTGTGGAAAGCTGATGAATTTTATTGGTAATATCATTTGGCTATTATTTTTTGGATGGGAGTTTGCTATAGCTCATCTTGTTATTGGTGCAATTTATTGTGTAACAATTATAGGCATACCATTTGGATTCCAGCATTTTAAATTTGCTCAACTTGGACTCATACCATTTGGGGCGATAATACACTCAACATGATGCAATAATCAGAAGTTGAAAACAACAGCCCCCTTGATAGAACAAAGCATCTACCAAAGGGGCTACTGGAAATATTTAGTATATATATAAGTTCCGAAATATAATCTACAACTTATTCATCCAAAACATGACCGTTAGTACGGCCGCAGTTACAAAAGATAGATGAAGAAAATTATATAGATAAACCAAGTTGGCTTAATAGTTCGTAAGTCAAGGGTGCATGTTCTTTTAAATATTCTTTTCCTTTATAATCATAAAAGTATATAGCAAACGTTTCTGCAAAATACTCTTCTGAGTATTCATTCACATAATCAAATATACAAGTGTCAGAGAAAACCTTCAACACTTCTATTTTCCAAAGTTCAAGAAATGAAGCGCTTTTCGATACGTTGGAAAATGCACAATCTACCATATGACCAGTTTCATGTAATTCTAAATTAATGGTTCCCTCTGTTGTTTCGCAATAGTCTATCTTGACAACAACATCCCGATATCCTCCAAGCCCAGAAAGGTCATCCCATGTCTTTCCTGTAGCTTCCCACCCTCTAGGTGTTACACCCTTTAGATGCGCGTATTCTGGTAGATCAGTAAGTTTTCCATTAATTAGTCTGATCTTCCCCCCTGACACCAGCAATTTGCGTAAAATGCAATCTGGAATTTTAGACAAATTCTTAATAATTTTAGAAGCCCTATCTTTATCATAGCCCTCACTTGGTAGCACTAACAACTTGAGTAAAATTGGAGTATTAATTAGTTTTACTACTGGTGTAGAAGGTAAGGTATTAGGCAGATTCTCATTATAAGACAAGAGTTTAAACGCAGAGTTTGGACATTCTGTTCGGATTTTCGAATAAGTTGTATTGTAGTTTAAATATCTTAATTTATCAGTAGCTATAGGAAAGGAGAGAGCTACACAACTAAGAACTAATAAAGAAACTATGATCACAAGTAGGCATGCTGTTGTTATCTTTTTAGCGATAATTCCCCAAAGATCCTTATTATTCACTAAGACCACACCTTTCCTAAGGTAATTCTTAGCATGTATCTTTAGCACTGTTTCTATTGTGATTCATTAAGTTTGATCATAAAATACTGCATTCATAATAGAATTATATCATGAATAGTACCTTGTAAAGCATAAATTCTCCGATTCTCGAGAAAATCGGCTACCGGAGAGTTCTTCATCTTTACTTAGCTGATACTGAGGGGCGGGACATTTTTGGGGGATATCTGTGAGCAAGGGTATCAACAATTCGATTGTTGCGAAAGTAAATAAGCAGATCTGTTAATACCATGACGAAATTGAGTAGATATAAGTATACGACCGGATCATATTGATTAAATAATTTATATAAAATCCCCGAAACATAGCCAATGAGAATTACGATTAGAAAAGAGACGCTTTTACCTTCAGTTGATCGGGAGGTGTAAGACTTATAAATGGAAAGGGGCCAAGCAGCGCCGAAACAGATCAACATAATGATTTCAAAGATACTCACAAAAAAACCACCTTCATTAGAGTTAAATTGTATTTAATTTCACAATAGATAATCTCATTATACAACTTTTTAACAACAATAGTTTAGTTCTGCCAATGTTCTGCAATTCAAAAAAGAGTGACTATAGGGAATATAGAATAGAACTTGATTATAAACTTCTAAGGGCGTCAATAGGATTTAATCTACTTGCTTTTCTGGCTGGCATATATCCGAACACAATACCAACTACTGCCGAGAATCCTACGGCAAGTGAAATGGTTGCTAATGATACCGAGAAGCCTATTCCAATTAAAGTTGCTGCGACATATGCAATTAGACTGCCTAGTATTAATCCTATAACTCCACCAAATATTGAAAGAAATATTGCCTCGATAATGAATTGAAGCTGGATTGTATTTGGCGTGGCACCTAAAGCTTTACGTAGACCAATCTCGGTTGTACGCTCTGTTATGGAAACAAGCATCATATTCATAATTCCAATACCGCCAACTACCAATGATATTGCAGCGATACCAGCAAGGAGTAAAGACATCATAGACATCATTGATTGGAAAGTATCAATCATATCACCCATATTGAAGATGGTGTAGGCATTATCCTTGTAGTTGAACGCAGGATTTAATACCCCCTTAATAGCCGTTACAGTGTCATCGGCTATTTTGGTATCTTCTAAAAAAACATCAAGATTTGTTATGTTTTTCACACCTAAGCTGCGAAGTGCAGTTGTGTAAGGAATTATCACTGTATTATTATTTGACCCGGTACTAAATCCACTAGAAGCTTTCAGAATGCCTATTATCGTATAAGTGGTGCCATTCATTGTTAGCTCTTTTCCAATGGGGTCAACACCATAAAAAAGTGTACTTACAATATTACTGCCCAGCATAGCAACATGATTTTGACTTTCTGAGTCAAGACTATTTATTGTTCTGCCCGATTTAAGTAAAGTGGAGTCGGTATTAAAGTAAACCTCATTCTTACCCTGAACTATTACATTCTTCATGACCTTGTTATTAAAAACAATTCCAGATTTCCCTGAAATGGTTGGAGATATACCACTAATATTATCTATCTTGGCAATATTTCTCATATCATCTTGACTAAGACCCTGCTTGAGAGGAGTACCCATAGCATTAATTAAGACCTTATTGACTCCAAGCGCATTCACTTGATCGCTAATACTGTTTTTAGCGCCCTGTACGATAGTAATCAACGCAATAATAGATGCTACACCGATAACAATGCCAAGCATTGTTAAAAATGAGCGGAGCTTATTATGAATAATATTATCCCAAGACATTTTTATACTCTCCAGTAACATCCTATTGCACCTCCTGCTCAGTTAGATACCCGTCTAAAATGTTGACAACCCTTTTGGCATGTCGGGCAATATCTTTATCATGGGTAATCATAATGATGGTTCTTCCATCCTTATTAAGCTCTTCAAAAAGCTCCATTACCTGAACTCCTGTTTTTTGGTCTAAGGCACCGGTGGGTTCGTCTGCCAGCAGAATTGTAGGTTGTGTAACTAGCGCACGAGCAATAGCAACACGTTGCTGCTGCCCGCCAGAAAGCTGATTGGGTAGATTTCGCATCTTATCAGACAACCCGATACGTTCGAGGATTGCCTTGGCACGTTTATTGCGTTCTGATGAGGACAGACCAGAATAAATCATAGGAAGCTCCACATTTTGGAGTGCTGTCATTCTCGGTAGAAGCTGAAAGCTCTGAAATACAAAGCCTATTTCTTTGTTGCGTATTTTTGCAAGCTCAATTTCATTAAGATTTTCAGTATCATTACCAGACAGAAAATACTTTCCAACTGACGGCACATCAAGACAACCGATTATATTCATCATTGTAGATTTTCCAGAGCCTGACGGGCCAAGTAAAGATAAAAATTCTCCAGAATGAATTGTTAAATTTACGTTATGAAGAACTTCAATTTCTTCGTCACCCATATAGTAGCTTTTAGATATATTTTGCATATTAAGAATTTCAGTCATTAGTTACCGCCTCCGGCACTACTGGCGTTATTACTACTACCTCCGCTGCCACCACCACGAAGTCCCATACCACCTGGGGCTTCAGTTTTAGCTTTCGTATAAAGAATTGTTTCTCCCTTTAACACACCACTTTTAACCTCGACTGTTGTACCATCGTTGATACCTGTAACTATTTCAGTTTTAACTGTTACGCCTTTTTCACCTTTTTTGAGCACATATGGTTTGTTATTATCGTCAAACTGAATTGCCGTCATAGGTGAAGTAACAACGCCCGTAACCTTATTGCTTATCAGCTTTACCTCTGCAGACATGCCAATTTTAAGGCTGTCATCTTTTTCAAGGTCAATGGTTGCGGTAAAATAGGTCACACCATTCACGATCTGCCCTTCTTTAGACATACTACTGATTTTGCCATTTATCTCTTTGTTGATGGCGCCTATTTTAACACTTGCTTCTTTGCCTTTCTCAAGGGCTGTAATGTCGTATTCATCAACCTTAACATCTACCTCAAGATTATTATAATTAACAATTTCTAATAATTTAGTTCCTGCCATAATCTGTGCATTCTCCTCCACAGTAATATTGGCAACCTCTCCGCTGATTTTAGATTTAATCTGATCTCCAGTCGTTGTTTTTATAAGTACAGTGTCTCGTTTAATAGCATCACCCTCTTTGACTTTAATTTCAGCAACTTGCATCAGCTTACTAGACACAACAGTTTGACGATTTTTGGTTGTAACATTTCCTGAAAAAGAGTAGTAGGTTGCGATGTCTCCGATTTCAGCAACGACACTTTCATAGGCCGTGGGTGTTGGTCGCATAAGTAAAGTTGCTCCAATACCTATCATAGCAACTGTTAATATACTAATAACTATCCATTTACCTTTCCTTGACTTTCTTTTTGCACTCATTTAGAATTACCTCCAGTCGCAAATATAACATAATACTGTTTTGCCCAAATATTTTGTCGATCATTCTGTAGATAATAGATATCACTACAGAAATGGAAGAAGGCCCATTCAACAATTTGATGAACCGCAAAAGTTATGTTAAAGCTAAATGATTCATTGGCAGGGATTAACAGGAAAGCGAAGAATTTAGATTAATAGAGAACTGTGACCGTTATACAAGGGGGAATGATTTTGCGAAGACGATACGTCTGGGTAACTTTGGTGTTGCTGATTGGTGGTGTCGGCAGCGGAGTCTTAATTCTGTGGAAATCCCAGCCTGAGAATATGATTCCCCTTTGGCCATCGCTTAAAATTTCTACCGTTGCTTGTCCAACGGACAAGGATGGAGATGGCTTAGACGACCTTAAAGATATTGTGGTTGGTGCGAAAGCTGAGGTACAGCGGAAACCACAGTATCGCGATGCCTATTATCAAAAGGGGTATCCGCCGGAGAGTGAAGGCGTATGTACGGATGTTGTGTGGCGAGCGTTTCGAGATGCGGGCTATGACCTAAAGGGTTTAGTCGATCAAGATATTCGGGCCAATATAGGGGAGTATCCTCGCGTGCAGGGAAAGCCAGAACCGAATATCGATTTTCGAAGGGTTCCGAATCTTTTGGTCTTTTTGCGGCGTAATGCCCAGGAATTAACCCGGGATATAAAACCCGGGGATGTTGAGAATCTAACGCTTTGGCAACCAGGTGACATCGTGACTTATGGCTCAACGCATGAACATATTGTCATTGTATCCGATAAACGCAGACCTGATGGTGTGCCTTACATTCTCCATAATGCGGGACCCACACCCCGTGAGTCCGATCAATTACAGAGTTGGCCTTCCCAGATGACGGGGCATTTTCGCTTTCCACGGTTTTAGAGCGGAACTAAAATTGTAAGACTGGGCAAAATATTTAAAAGAAGAAAGGTGAACTTTATGATTTCAATTAAAATGCAAGAGCAGGTAAAAAATAGTTCTGTTATTCGAGCCATGTTTGAGGAAGGGAAGAGACTGGCAGGAATTCACGGAGTGGAAAATGTCTATGATTTTAGCCTTGGCAATCCCAATGTTGAACCCCCTAAGGAAGTGAAAACAGCAATCTTAGAGGTAATAAATACTGGAAATGCTAGGGGCATTCATGGGTATATGAATAACTCCGGTTATGAAGATGTAAGAGCTGCCATTGCAGAGTCAATCAATGATAAATTCGCCACAGCTTTTACACATAATAACATTCTTATGACCGTTGGGGCGGCAGGGGGGTTAAACGTCATTTTCAAAACGTTGCTTAACCCAAAGGATGAAGTCATTACGTTCGCACCCTTTTTTGGAGAATACAAAAACTATGTGTCTAACTATGACGGTGAATTGGTAATTATATCCCCTAATACGATTAATTTTCAGCCTAATCTTGAGGAATTTAAAGAAAAGATTACCCCTAAAACTAAAGCGGTAATCATCAATTCTCCCAATAATCCAACGGGTGTTATCTATTCGAAAGAAACCATAATCAAACTGTCTGAAATACTGAGGGAGAAGCAAACAGCATTTGGAATAGATATTTATCTCATCTCGGATGAGCCATATCGAGAACTTGCTTATGATAATGCTGAAGTGCCATATCTTTCGAAGTATTATGAGAACACGATCATTGGGTACTCATTCAGCAAATCCCTTTCGTTACCCGGCGAAAGAATAGGCTATTTGGTGATTCCGGATCAGGTGGCTGATTACGAAAATATTATCTCAGCAGCAAACATTGCCAATCGTATTTTAGGTTTTGTGAACGCTCCGTCGTTATTCCAGCACGTCGTTGCAAAGTGCTTAAATGCAAAGGTAGACATTGATACTTATAACCGAAATCGTGAGCTTCTGTATCAAGGGCTCTCATCCTACGGTTACCAATGTATTAAGCCCGAAGGTGCATTCTACATGTTTGTCAAAACTCCTATTGAGAATGATGTTGAATTCTGCAATCTTGCTAAGAAGAAAAACATTCTCCTCGTTCCTGGCACTGTATTTGGCTGCCCCGGTTATGTTCGAATTGCTTATTGTATCGCTTATTATAAAATTCAAAAAGCATTGCCGCACTTTAAAGCTTTAATTGAGGAACTTAAATAACGCACATGATTACATTGAATAGAAAGCCTTGCGTTGAGAGAGACAGGCACTTAGTTTCATTAAACTAAGTGCCTGTCTCCTTGATGTGTGTACTTACTGAACTAGAAGACGTAATAATTGCCTTTTAAGATCTAACGCAACATTAGAAAGCAACAGATCTTCAGGATTACGCGGGTGGGGGAAGGGGATCTGGAACTCCGCAATAATCTGAGCAGGACGTTGACTTAGAACAACTACTTTGTCAGAAAGAAGTATAGCCTCATCAATATCATGAGTGATCAATAAAACCGTATGTCGAGTTCGATTCCAGATGCCTATAAGCCAGCGTTGCATTTCCCGTCGGGTCAAAGCATCTAGAGCGCCAAAGGGCTCGTCTAGAAGCAACGTTGTTTTGCCAAAGAGAATCGTCCGAAGTAAAGCCCCGCGTTGTCGCATGCCGCCAGATAGCTGATGGGGGTAATACTCTGAAAATGGAGAGAGACCGAATTGATCTAACCATTCCTTAGCCTCTATTTGAGCTTTGGTCTTGTCCATGTGTTGGATCTCACAGCCTAGGAGTACGTTTTCTAGGAGGGTCCGCCAGGGGAGAAGCAAATCCTTTTGAGGCATATAACCCATGTTCCCTAGCGTCCCATGGATCGCTTTCCCATCCAATATTATTTCTCCTGTATCTGGAACCTCAATTCCCGCTAAGAGATTGCATATTGTACTTTTACCACATCCTGAAGGGCCGATAAGGGAAACAAAGGAGCCCGTCTCAACTTCTAAATCAAGAGACTGGAAAACGTCCATGGCTTGGTTCTTTAGCGGGTTTGAGTAAGATTTGGAAAGAGCTTTAAGAGATAGTCCCATTTTGCCTCCTTAGGATTTAGGTAAGAAATCGTTCGTATAGGCTTTGGCGGGATCAATCATTTTTGGCAACAAGTTACGCTCGACGAGCCATTTTGCATAACGTTCCCAAACCTCTACCTTCTGTAGCCCCCACTGGGTCGCCTCAGCTTGATACTGGGGGCTGAGCCAAGTCTGGCTACTGCGGATTAAGTCTGGATTTGCCTCAGGTGCGTTCTTAATTAATATCTCTGCAGATTCCGCGGGATTCTTGATCGCGTATTGGTAACCTTCACTGACAGCTTTCATAAAATGACGTACTAGTTCTGGTTGGTCTTGAATCATTGCCTCACTGGTAATCAAGACTGGAGTATAAAAATCGAGAGCTGTGTCAACGTCTTTAAGCCAAATCATAGTTAACGGTTGTTTCCGTAATTCTGCTTCTTTGCCAGTCCAGCCATAAAAAATCCACGTTAAATCGATATCTTTAGTTAAAGAAGTGAGCTGATCGGCTTCTCCGATATTGACCATTTTAATCTTAGAAAAATCGGCGTTTTCCTTTTGCATGAGGGTCTTGAGAATAGCATCTTCTGAGGGGAGGCCCCATCCACCGTAAGTTTTCCCTTCGAAATCTTTGGCATTGAGAATAGCCTTAGACGTTGAAGATGCAAATCCTGAAGTATTGTGTTGTAAAATAGCAGCTAACGAGAGAATGGGCACATCGTTAGCCCGTGCCGTTGTCACTTGTTCCTGTTGGCTCACTCCAAAGTCTGATTTTCCGGCTGCAACTAGTTGCTCTACATTTCCTGAGCTGGAAGGTTGGATGAATTGAACGGTTAATCCCTCCTGCGAGAAATATCCTTTTTCTTGGGCCACAAAGAGACCCGTGTGATTTGTATTGGGGGTCCAGTCAAGCATTAAGGTTACATCGGTAAGTGGCTGACTAGTAGATGAAGTGGGTGCGGTAGATCCGGCTCCGCAACCTGTAAGCAAAATAATAGGAATAATTAATAGAGAAAGTAACTTTTTCATACTATTATCTCCCTTGTGATTTATCTATTCGTAAGATTCCCACTTCTATAAGTGGGAGCGTTCTACGTCGCTTCAGTGGGGGGGTAGAATCCCCTACTGAAGTTTCGATGTTCAGCTTAAGCTGAACGAGTTCACGTATTTCCTATATGGAATCTTGGTTTTTACTATGGATCCAGGGTAAGGCGAGTCGTGCCACGATGGAAATAAGAGCGTAGTAGAGAAAACTCAAGGCGGTTATCGTGAAAATTGCGGCGAAGACGCGATCCGTCATAAAAGAGTGGGAAGAACGTGTCAGATAAACGCCAAGTCCCGAGCTCGAACCGAGCCACTCTGCAATCACTGCCCCCATTACACTATAGGTAGCTGCTATTTTAAGACCTGAAAATAATGAGGGAAGGGCGTGAGGCCACCGAACGATATAAAACAATTGCCAACGGGAGGCTCCCATGCTTCTTAATAAATTAAGGAAGTCAGTATCGGTTAATTCCAGTCCTTCGATTAAGCTGATGGTAATGGGAAAATAGCAGACAAGAATGACGACCATAATCTTAGGCAGGAGACCATAACCCAGCCAAAGGATCAATAGCGGTGCAACGGCTATAAGCGGGACTGTCTGAGAAATAATAAGGAACGGGTAGAGTAGGCGCTTTATCCAAGGGGATAGGACCATTACACCCGCAGTAATCAAACTGAAGACGACGGCAAACGCAAAGCCAACCGTTGTTTCAACTAACGTTGTAAATGTATGCATCCAGATAAGCTGGCGAGTCTCCCATAAGGCCTTGACAATCTGAGCGGGAGTGGGGAGAAGCCAAAGGGGCACATGAGTGGCTGCAGCCACTATTTGCCATGTACCCAGAACAAAGAGGAAGAACATTAGAGATGGGATCCATTGCCACTTTATGCGACCCATTATTTATTGCGGTATTTGTCAATTTTTTCTGCGATGGTTGAGCCTGTCGGGACATAATCCATTTTGATGTAGGCCATCACTCTAGAGGCTCCAGCACGAAGGCAAGCTTCCTGAGCTTCTTTAATGATTTCCCAAAGCTGATCGGGTTCGCCCTCCATTGTCGTTTCCATAGGCCCAACTTCATAAGGAACACCACTGTCAGCGATGACTTTGATTGCCTCATCCACAACTTCAAAAATACGCGATTCTTCAACTTTAGGAACCACCTGTAAGGCCATAATGATTTTTGCCATAGTATATTTCCTCCTTGAATAGTTATTTGTGAGAGGGCTTGTTAGGGGAATTGTGAGTATAAAAAAACACCGCATGTAATGCGGCGTACTTATTCTCTAATTCTCCCTACGCTGGCATTACCCAGATCAGGTTATGGGTCGGGCTCATTGCCCCTCTCAGCCAGAATGTTCCAGCTCCCCAGTCACAATATGTATTTAAATAATTTTAACATAAAGAGTGTTTCAGCGCAATCATTAATTTTCTAATAGAACTTTTTAGATATAGTGATTACTCAATTACTTTCCTTAACTTCCGTAATTAATTCCGCGATAGTTCCATTAATCTCTGGAAACTTCAACGTTAGGTTCTCTAGGGTCGTTACTATTCTCTGAAGTACAATATAGTCTCTAAACCACCTGTGATCCGCAGGTACAACATACCAAGGTGCTTGTTCAGTACTACAATTCGTGAGCACGTCGGCATAACATTTTTGATATTTGTCCCAGAACTTTCTCTCAGCAAGATCTGCCATAGTGAACTTCCAATGCTTTTCAGGTGTTTCTAATCTGCTAAGAAGTTTTTTCTGCTGAAATTCTTTGGATATATGCAAAAAGAACTTTAATACGAGCGTTCCATTCCTTACAAGATAGTTTTCAAACTCTGTTATTTCCTTGAATCTAGCCAAGGCGGTCTGATCATCGATCGCTTTATGGACTCTTGTTACAAGGACATCTTCATAGTATGAACGATTAAACACTGTGATATTGCCTTTTACCGGCGTTGCTTTATGGGCCCTCCAAAGATAGTCATGCTGTAATTCCTCTGAGTTTGGTTGCTTAAAGCTTTGAACTACAAATCCATTCGGATTTACTCCTGCTAATGCCTTTTTAACAGTACCATCCTTGCCACTGCAATCCATACCCTGTAATACTATAATTAGACTAAATTTCTTAGAGGCACTGAAGACTTCCTGAAGTTCAATGAACTTTTCTTGTAACTCTGAATACTTGTCTTGAATATCCTTTTTCTCTAACTTGTCCGTATAGGATGGACTGAAATCTTTCAAATTAACCTTTTTATTTGAAGTAATTATAAAATTTTTCATGTTAGAACTCCTCTGCGAACAGGAGGTAATCTAGATTACCTCCTGTTTAGAAAATGATTTATTACTTATCTGATTTCTTAGTTTCACACTTGCAATCAGAGGTATCTACTTTCTCATCTTTGCATTTACATTTAACTTTCTTTTCTTTGCGTTCCTTTTTTTTCTTCTTTTTATTAAGAAAGATATTTAGTTCTGTTTCAAGTTTAACAAACTTACTTTCTAATTCTGCTATTTTAAGTTCAAGTATTTTAACATCTTGACGATCTTTGTCAGCCTCATCAGTTGGGACCTTTGCTTTAGGCAGGACTTTAACTTTAGGCTTTGCCTTAACTTTAGGCTTTGAGTCGGATTTAGTTTCAATTACGGGTAGTGCTGTAGTAACACTTTCAGTTACAGATAACGTAGCCACTTCAGGTATTATATCATGCACTTGTAAACGACTATCATCTTTTTTCAACATACATGAGCCTCCTAATAGTATTCTAACTTTAATTGTTTCAATTTTATAATAAGTGTATTACTTAGTATATAACATTTTTCACTAAAATCAAGATTATTTTCCTTTGAAAGAGGTAATAGGAACAAATTTGGTTGGAGTATGAGTAGCTTCATCCGACAGGGTTTCACCAAATGTAGGACTAAGAAATAGTTCTTGACTATTGATAGTTTCTTTTCCTCTTTTATCAATTTTTGTGTAGGTTCCGTCTGAATTTAGAACTCTTGATTTAGAGGTATCTTGCAAGGCTAAGTCTAAGATCTTCATTACCTTCTCTCGAGCAGAAGGGTCCTCGACCGGAAACAAAAGTTCGACTCTTCTATCTAAATTTCGTTTCATCAAATCGGCGCTTGATAAGAAAATCAATTCCTCACCATCCCCATAAAAATAATAGATTCGACTATGTTCTAGGAATCTCCCGACGATGCTCTTAACCATAATATGCTCGCTAATGGAGGGTATTTTCGGCCGGAGGCAGCATATACCTCGAACAATTAAATCGATAGTAACTCCGGCAGAGGAAGCATGATAAAGTGCTTCTATGATTTCTTTATCCACCAAAGAGTTTAGCTTAGCAATTATTCGGGCTCGTTTGCCTAATTTAGCGTATTCGGTTTCCTTCTGTATTAAAGCCAAGAACTTTCTCCGAAGGGAGATTGGTGCAAGCGTCATTTTATATAGATGAGATGGGCTGGAACAGCCTGATAACGTATTGAAGATAGCAGAGGCATCCGCTCCATAGTAGGGGTTTGAGGTTAATAAACCTATATCTGTGTATAATTTGGCAGTAACATCATTATAATTTCCAGTTCCAAGATGAACGTATCTCTTTATCAAACCATCCTCACGTCGAACAATTAATAATATTTTGCAGTGAGTTTTTAGCCCAACCAGTCCATAAATTACATGGCAGCCTGCAGTTTCAAGTTTCTTTGCCCAAGTTATATTATTTTGTTCGTCAAAGCGCGCTTTTAACTCTAATAGAACGGTGACTTGTTTCCCGTTGTCTGCCGCCAGAGCTAATGCTTCAATAATAGGGGAGTTGCCGCTTACTCTATATAGTGTTTGTTTAATCGCCAAAACATTAGGATCTCCGGCTGCTTTTTTAACAAGGTCAACAATCATATCAAACGAATCATATGGATGATGTAGTAAAATGTCCTGTTTTGAAATTGCCTGGAAGATATCATCTTCGCTTAAAAGGGAAGTGAAGGGGTTGGGCTTAATTGGCTTATATCGTAGTGAATCATAGCCTTTTAACGCGCTTAATTTCATTAAAAATGTAAGATCAATAGGCCCGCTAATTTTATATTCTGCTGCTGCAGAAATCTCCAATTCTTCTTCTAATATTTTGAGAAGCAGGGGATTTATACCATGTTCAACTTCAAGTCGAATTGCACTACCCCATTTTCTTTGGTTAAGGGATAATTGAACTGCAGTGAGAAGATCTTCCGATTCATCTTCATCAACATCTAGAAAGGCATTTCTAGTAATGCGGTAGCACCCTGTTGCAATGATATTGTGATTATCAAAGAGGGAGGCCAAATTTAATTTAATAATTTCTTCCAGAAGGAGAAAGGATTTCTCGGATTCTAAGGAAGGAATTTCTACTAATCTATTTAGTACTGAAGGAACTTGTATTGTTCCAAAAAGAAGGATATCAGGACAAGTGATATCCTCTAATAACAATGAAATATTTAAAGTTTTGTTTAAAATAAGTGGAGACGGTTGATTTTTATTAACTACCATAGGAGTTAGAACAGGGAAAACGTTATTAACATAATATTCCCGAATGAAATTAAGTTGAATTTCATTTAAATCCTTGGTTTTGATAAAGTACATATTTTCTTTCTTAAGAGATTTTTTCAAAGAACGATTATAACAATTGTACATGTCAAAGACTTGTTTATGAGTCCTAGCGGATATTTCTGAAATTTGTTCCTTCGGTGAAAGACCAGAAGGGTCAACTTTCATAAAGTTTGCTTCGACAATATCCTGTAAGGAAGCCACCCGTGTCATGAAAAACTCGTCCAAATTAGAACCCACTATAGAAAGAAATTTTAATCTTTCAAGAAGTGGATTATTTGTATCTTTCGCTTCTTCCAAAACTCTTTCATTAAATTCTAACCAGCTAAGTTCTCTGTTGATGAAATGCATGCTTAAAAAGGGTTGATTATTCAATTCGCTTTATCCTTTCAGTTTTATTCTAATACCCATTACTTCCTGGAAAAATTCCACATTATTCGATATATCCCACTTTTCTAAGAGAATCTCCTTATTACTAATCAGTCTAAGCTGTAGGGCATCGTCAGTAACAAGTATTTCAATATCACTAATCTTTTGCATATGCGAAATATCCATAGATTCAGCAATTTTTAAGAGGGACGACAATTTAGACACTAAAATTTTTTCATGGTGACTTAATAGATAATAGCTTGGATCAGAGTAAGTAGGGATTCGTGTGGTATGATATTTAGCGATATTGGCAATTAATTCTAGCTCCTTATCAGAGAATCCCATGATACTCTGAGTTCTAATGATATTGGAGGAATGGTTGCCATGTTCACTCAAACTAACATAATTACCTGAATCATGAAGAATTGCAGCCACTTGGAGATACAATTTCTCTTGATAGCCTAGCCTATGATATTTCCAAGTTTTGTCAAACAATAATAGGGACATTCTTTCCACGTAGGAAGCGTGTTGTTTATCAACACCATATTTCTCCGCCATATACCATACTGAACTAATAATATCATTTTCAGCATTTGATTTCCTGGGTATTTCGTATAACTTATCAATAAGTCCATATAGGATACCTTGACGGTTGGTAATCATGGGTGCATAAATCCCAACCGCTTTTGTCTTGCTCAAAAAGCTATGAAATAGTAAGACTGCTGGTAATAATAATTCAGCATTAGCAGACGAGATATTATACGCATCCACCATCTGATCAGTATTCATCTCTCGCACTTCAACATAGAGTTCTTCCAAACGTTCCTTGCTTATATATGAGTGGTTTTCTAAATTACACATTTCTAAGATTGTACGAAGATACACTCCAAGTCCGATAAAGGTCTTTATATGCATTTTTTTCATCTTTGGCTTTAGTAAATATATTTTACTTTCTATATATTCCTCCATAACCTTTGGAAAAGATATGGTTTTGGTTTCTAAAGTACTTAGAATTTCTCTTAATCTCAAGGGCCCCATTTTGATATATTCTGTAAATTTGAGTCCGTCGGCAGCATACATTGAAACTTCAACGCCGCCAGAGGTTAAGTTCACGATCATAGAATCGGTAAGGTCAATGTTATTACATTCATACAAGTAATTTCTTAATGCCTTATATATCAAAAATCGTTCTTGGACATTATTAATGATCTCGACATCAATTCCGGCAACAAGTCTGATTTGTTCAATTATGTAGTCACGATTATCTGCCTCATGAAGTCCACTCGTTGCAACCGCTCTATATATTTTCACACGGTAATCCTTCATGAGTTTAGAAAAACCCTTTAATCCGGCACAGGTCTCCTTGATGGTTTTGGGGGAAATTCTCCCTTTGGTATAAGTATCCTTTCCGATATTGTTTGGAAGAGAAGTATCCTCTAAAATCTTTAAAGTGCCATCAGTATTTAATTGCGCAATACTCATTCTTAAGAAGTTGGAACCCACATTAATAGCTGCAACAACTTCATTTCTCATTTTCTTCATACTTTTTGCTCCTTAGGTATTATGATTAATATTTCACCGCACTTGAAAGTATGTAGGAATTCGGATATTATAAGGTGGATTTACCTTATTATTGCTATATAATAAGTATATTATATCTTAGGGAGAAATAAAATGAAGAACATCGGAATAATAGACATTGGGTCAAATTCAATTAGATTAATGTTAATAGAGATTCGTGACAACTATTTTCGAATTATTGATGAAGAAAAAGAAACTGTTAGATTAGGTATGGATATGACAGCAGATGGCCGACTCGATCCTATCAGAATGGAAAAAGCTCTTAGTACACTATCAAATTTTAAATCACTATGCGAAGGGCTAGGGGAATGCAATATATTTCCAATAGCCACAGAGGCTGTCAGGCGGGCGAGTAATCAGAAGGAATTCCTGTATTTAGTTAAATCAACGCTTAATATGGATATTAGAGTTTTAACTGGAGCGGAAGAAGCATATTATGATTATTTGGGTGTTATTAATAGTATGGAGTTTTCTAATGGTTTAATCATGGATATTGGAGGATCTAGTACAGAACTTATCTGGGTAGAAAATAGAAATATTAAGGAAGCAATAAGTCTTCCCTTTGGAGCTATAAATATCACAGGTCAATTTAACCTAACGGAGAAGATGAATAGTAATACTGAGAAAGAGTTAAATACATATCTGACGTCACAGTTCGGGAAGGTGGCATGGCTCGGAGGGGTTGTGAATTTACCTCTAATAGGTGTCGGAGGGACAGTCCGAAATATTGGTAGAATCTCAAGGAAAAATAATAATTACCCTATAGATCGTTCACATAATTATCTAATGGAGTCCACAGAGGTCCTAAATAGCTATGATTATATAAAATATAACAATTCTGAGCAGAGAAAAAAGATAAAGGGTCTTTCCAAAGATAGAAGCGATATGTTTCTAGGAGCTTTTTCGGTCGCTGCCGCCTTGATAGAATTCTGTAACAATCCCCAACTGCTTGTAAGTGGTAGTGGATTGAGGGAAGGACTACTCCATGAAATTATGCATGGAGATAAGGTGATTAACGATGTGCTCGAGTATTCTCTCAATAATGTTATGAAAACACTAAATATCGATAAACCCCATGCCCATAATGTTTGGAAGCTTGCTGAGAGCTTGTATACTCAGCTGAAACCTCTTCACAAAATAAATGGAAATTCATACAAGATATTAAAAACAGCTGCACTTTTAAACGATTGCGGTAAAGTAATAAATTTTTATAGTTATCATAAACATAATTTTTATATGATGGCTAATTTGCCCATCAATGGATTGTCCCATAAGGAACTTATTATGGCAGCTTATACTATGATGTTTAGCGTAAAAGAGAATTTTGACGTTGAAAAATCTCCCTATGTAAAGCTATTAAGTAAAGAAGATAAATATATTATTCAAAGACTTGGTATTATTCTGAGATTGGCAGAATGCTTAGGTAAAAAAAGAAATGGGTATATAACAAAGGTCGAATGCAATTTAATGTCGGATCGTTTGGTCCTGCATTTAGTATCAAAAGGCACAACCGAAGGGGAACGAAAAGAGCTTGAGGGCCATGGGGTCTACTTTGCCAAAGTATTTGGTAAAACGTTGCAATTTGAGTAAGGGGAATTAGCGTTGAACATATTATTAGAGCTTGTTTTTAACTTGGGCATTCTAGTGTCCATAAGTATTATTTCCGGTTTTATTGGGCAGCGCGGGAATAAGAACTGGTACAGTGAACTTTTACAAGGGCTACTCTTTGGAAGTGCAGCTGTGATTGGAATGCTTCACCCTTTAGTAGTGGCACCGGGGTTAATTTTTGATGGTCGTTCAGTGATGATCAGTTTAGCAGGGCTTTTCTTTGGTCCTATTGCAGCAACTATCGCTGGGATTATGGCACTCGTTGGCCGGCTTCAACAAGGCGGAGAAGGCGCTATTTTGGGTGTTCTTATAATTATTTTGTCAGCGTTTCTGGGGGCTTTTCTTTATACCCGCAACAAAAAAACTGATCGTAAAGTAACCTTAAGTCAACTTATGTCTATGGGGGTTATTGTTCATGTTACAATGATCCTGCTGATGTTCATCCTTCTTGGCGATATGGGTATCAGTACAGTAAAACTGCTAGGTCTTCCAATAATAATTGCATATCCCTTGGCCACGGTTTTTATTGGCTGGATCATTTCTGAATCTCATGAGCGTAGACGCATTGCAGAGGCACTGCGAGAAAGCCAAAAGAATTTAATTTTTACTAATAAACAATTGAACCTTTCAATGGCAGACCTAGTTGCTGCCGAAGAAGAGCTGCGAAGTCAGTTTGAAGAATTGCAAATGAATAGTAAATTAATAAAGGCAAGCGAATACACGTTTAGATAACTATTTGAGGGCTCCTCGGATGCAGTACTTATAATAGAAGACAATACTATCATTGTTTGTAATCAAGCAACTGTACAAATACTAGGGCATGATTCCAAGGCGCGTATTATAGGGAAAAACATTACAGATATTTCTCCTGAAAATCAACCGAATGGAAAATTGTCCGAAGAAAGTTTAACTGTGGAATTTGAAGCGACGCAAAAGAATGGTAAATCTAAATTCGAATGGTGGCATCAAAAAGATAATGGTTCGATATTCCCTGTTGAGGTCATGCTGACCTCAATCTTACTTCATGGGGGGAAGTCTTTCATGCTTTGTGGAGAGATATCAGTGAGCGTATTGTTATGGAACAGAGACTGGAGTATTTGAGCTATCACGACCAATTGACGGGGTTATATAATAGACGATTTTATGAAGAGCAGCTAACTCGCTTAGATGTAAAAAGGAATTTTCCATTAACCCTTGTTATGGCAGATGTGAATGGGTTAAAACTTATCAATGATTCCTTCGGACATGTTGTAGGAGATGAACTCCTTAAGAAAGTAGCAGAAGTCATAACACAAGGATGCCGAGCTGATGAAATCATCGCTAGACTCGGAGGGGACGAATTTGTAATTCTGTTACCTAATACAGATGCTAATGAAACAAGCCACATTGTTAAACGAGTTAAAGCTTTGGCCTTAAAGGAAAAAATAGGTTCTATAGATATCTCCGTTTCTTTTGGGTGGGAAACTAAAATGAATGAGGAAGAAAAAATAGAAGAAATCTTTAAAAAAGCTGAAGATCATATGTATAAGAAAAAACTTTTTGAAAGTCCCAGTATGAGAGGGAAAACGCTCAAGGCAATTATTAACGCACTATATGAAAAAAACAAACAAGAAGAAACGCACTCACATAGAGTTTCAGCTCTATGTGAAAGTTTTGGTAGAGTTCTTGGCTTACCGGAGGGGGAAATTGAGGAACTAAGAACCGTTGGTTTACTTCATGACATAGGTAAAATTGCCATTGATGAAAGTATTCTTAAAAAACAGGAGAGGCTCACATATGATGAATGGGAAGAAATAAAGCGTCATCCAGAGATCGGCTATAGATTGCTTAGCACGGTCAATGATATGTCAGAAATGGCACAATACGTCTTATTACACCATGAAAAATGGGATGGAAGTGGGTACCCAAAATCCTTAAAGGGGGAAGAAATACCGCTTCAATCAAGAATTATTGCCGTTGCGGACGCCTATGATGCCATGACCAGCGAAAGAACTTATGTCGGGTAGGTAGGGAGCCTTATGGCTCCTTTCCCCCCTAAGAACCGTACTTGTGTGTCGCCACACATACGGCTCAAGCCCCCATTTGCCTCAAATAATCTGGCTATTTAATTCCACTTTATTTGGCACGAAAAATCTGTTGGTGTAATTTCTTCACATATTTTCATATTAGCAGAGGAGCAGCCGACTGATAGTAATACCAGTTTTCATAACTGAACTTCTCTTTTACGAAGAAATCACTTTCCGTTTTCTTTCATGTTGGGGACCATGTGGAAGTCTGCCCTCTTTCGAGTAGGTTATGAAACCCTATCCAGCGGGTTATTGTTTCCCCTGGACTTTCGTCCTGCTGGCATTCGCTTTCTCCACAATCCCTTACCCTCTAGTATTGTAGCTTTCTTTCGATTGCCCTACCTCTATTGAGAAACACAAAGGGCTTAACAAGTTCCACTAACTGTAGATGCAAATGGGTAAGTATCCTTCTATACTCCGATGGATATATGGGTTACTGCACGATTGGAATGCGATACAATCTTTCCTATCCATATTAAGCTTGTTACTCCGCAGTACGCTCATTGTAGATGACGAAGATTACGAAGGTTCAACTTTCGTTTATACTTTCCATTTTTCTCCTAACCCAGTATTGCTTCTGCGTAAAGCAATGACATCAGGTACTTAACTCTCATGCAACCTACAAACCAATTACTCGGAGTGCAGTTTCGAGTGGAGATACGTTTAGTAACTAACGCAGTTTCTCACGAAACACTACTAATTAGCGACTTCTTGTCGCACCG
>DASRMA010000031.1:0-3015 GCA_035648155.1 Desulfosporosinus sp. | reverse complement strand
CCAATCACAAACATTGCTTTGGTGTTCGGAATTTCATTGATGGAGTTCGTCATCGCTCCGGATCCGAATGAAGTGGCCAGACCGGCCACAGTGGGAGCGTGTCACGTTCTTGCGCAGTGATCGATATTGTTGGTACCGATAACCGCGCGCATAAATTTTTGCATAAGGTAGTTCTCTTCGTTGGTACAATGGGCAGAACTTAAGGCAGCAATAGAGTTCGGGCCATAGTTCTTCTTGATCTCACCTAACTTCGTGGCGATTAAATCTAGGGCTTCATCCCACTCAGCGGGTACTAACACGCCATCTTTCCTGATCAGAGGCGTCGTCACTCGGTGAGGGCTATGAATCATGTCCATCCCAAAGCGACCTTTGACGCATAACGCCTTGCCATTGACGGGGGCCTCTGGGTTTGAGGTCACTCCAATAACTTTTCCGTCTTTAACATTGAGGTCAAAGTTACAACCTACCCCACAAAACGGGCAGGTAGTTTGGACTTTCGATACTTCCCATGTGCGTCCTTTACCGACCATTTGCTTTTCTACCAGTGCTCCGACTGGACAGACCGAGACACATGATCCGCAGAAATCACAATCTGATTCGTTATAGGGCAGATTAAACGCTGAGCCCACTTGGGTGTCAAAGCCACGGAAAGAAAAGTCCAGAATGCTCTTTCCTTGAACTTCACTACAGGCTTTGATACATTTTCCACAGGAGATACATTTATTGGGATCTCTCAAGATAAATGGGTTCGCGTCATCGATTGGAAGATGGCGCGGTTCGCCTTGATAAACTTTTCCTGTGACACCATATTCGTAAGCATACTCTGCCAAAGAGCAGTCTCCCATTTTTTGGCAGGTCATGCAATCTAACGGATGATTGGCTACCAATAATTCCAAAATTGTTTTACGGGCATTCCTAACTTTGGGATTCTGAGTCTCCACCTTCATGCCCTGCGTTACTATAGTCACGCAAGACGGCGGGAGATTGCGCATACCTTCAATTTGAACGACACACATTCGGCAAGCGCCCGAAGGGGTAAGTTCTGGGTCATGACACAGGGTCGGGATGGGGATATTGTGCATGCGACAGGCTTCTAACACCGTCGTTCCTTTGGGGGCGCTTACTTCGCGTCCATCAATTGTTAATGTAATCAACTTCAACTTCCTCCTCTCCGTTTATAACCGAATAACCGCATCAAACTTGCATTTCTCCAAACAGGTTCCACATTTGATGCAAGCAGACTCATCAATCTTATGCGGCGCCTTCTTCTCTCCTGAAATACAACCAACTGGGCATTTCTTGGTACAGAGTCCGCAACCTATACATTTCTCTGCATCAATTGAATAGGTCAGTAACGCCGTACAAACATGTGCGGGACACTTATGCTCAAGTATGTGTGCTTCAAATTCACTTCTGAAGTACTTTAGCGTGGCCAATACAGGGTTCGGAGAGTTTTGACCCAGCCCACAGAGCGAGGTCTCTTTAATAACCAGGGCAAGATTCTCCAACGTATCAAGATCTTCTATTTTCCCCTCTCCCTTGGTAATCCGGTCCAAAATATCCCACATCCGTTTGTTTCCTTCTCGACAAGGAGTACATTTTCCGCAGGATTCTTTTTGGGAGAAATCTAAGAAAAAGCGTGCAATATCCACCATGCACGTGGTTTCGTCCATAACTACGAGTCCACCCGAACCGACCATCGCTCCGGCTTTCATCAAGGTATCATAATCCACTTGGAGGTCAAGCATCTCATCTGGCAAACAACCGCCCGAGGGACCTCCAATCTGTACTGCTTTAAAGGCTTTGCCGTTTTGAACCCCGCCACCAATATCAAAGAGGATATCCCGCAGTGTTGTCCCCATAGGAACCTCTACCAGACCGGTATTATTGATTTTCCCAGTCAGTGCGAAAATTTTCGTTCCTTTGCTCTTTTCTGTTCCGTACTGGGTATACCACTCTGCACCGTTTTTTAGAATATGAGGAACGCTGGACCAGGTTTCTACGTTATTAATATTGGTTGGCTTTCCCCATAAACCACTTTGCGCTGGGAATGGCGGGCGAACATTGGGCATTCCTCGTCTTCCTTCAATAGAAGCCATGAGTGCAGTTTCTTCCCCACAGACAAAAGCACCAGCACCAGCTCGGATCTTAAGATGAAAACTAAATCCAGAATTCAAAATGTTGTTCCCTAGGTAACCGGCTTTTTCCGCTTGAGCAATGGCTATTTCCATATGTTTAATGGCGAGAGGGTATTCCGCTCGGCAATAAACATAGCCTTCATCGGCTCCGATCGCATAAGCACCGATCAACATTCCCTCAATGACGGAGTGAGGATCTCCTTCAAGAACGCCCCGATCCATAAAAGCACCGGGATCTCCCTCATCTGCATTACAGATAATGTATTTTTTTTCACCGGGAGAGTTCCTGCAAAAACCCCATTTGAGCCCGGTCGGAAATCCTGCCCCTCCACGGCCACGCAAGCCGGCTTTCTTGACCTCTTCAACGACTTCCTCCGATGACATTGTCAGTGCTTTCGCTAAGCCCTTATATCCATCGTTTTCGACATAATCTTCAATCTTTTCAGGGTCGATAAAACCACAATTCTTTAAAACAACACGAACTTGCTTTGCAAAGAAATTCGAATTGGCAAAAGTTGTGGCTGGCTTTTGTGTCAGCGGATCGATATAGAGCAACCGTTCTACAAGTTTCCCTTCCACGAGGTCTTGGGCAACAATCTCGGCAATGTCTTCCGGCTTTACCTGCGTATACAGTGTTTGTTGCGGTTCAATAATCAATGTGGGTCCTTGTTCACAAAAGCCGTGGCATCCTGTAGAGACAACGCTAACGCGGTCCTGAATTCCTTGGCGTGTTATTTCTTCCTGCAGTAAATCAATTATTTTGTGTGCACCGGATGAGGCACAACCCGTCCCTGCACAAACCAGAATTCGTTGGTTCTCTGCCATCCCATTATCCCCCTACTCGTATTTTGCTAATATTTCTGCAACACTCTCCGGT
>DASRMA010000030.1:0-7426 GCA_035648155.1 Desulfosporosinus sp. | reverse complement strand
AAGTGGTGCGGTCGAGAGGACTTGAACCTCCATGCCCTTGCGAGCACTAGAACCTGAATCTAGCGCGTCTGCCAGTTTCGCCACGACCGCGTAACAAAGGTAATTATATGAGAAGAATTAAAGTTTGTCAAACATTATATTAGTCCATTGAAAGAGTATGGTCGCAATGATACAATTGTATCATTATCCAAAATAGTCAAAGACTCCTAGCATACGCGATGTTAGGAGCCTTTTGTATGGGTGAGGGAAAAAGAGGGAAGCTAATGAAAATGAAAAAAGACTTTCCTGAGTGGGTACTTTGGGGTGTCGTTTTGGTATGGGGGGCAAATTATGTTGTTGGAAAATGGGGAATGGATGGTTTTGATCCCTTGTCCTTTACGGTCGTGCGGTTTGTGGGAGCAACCCCTCTGCTGTTCCTTTTGCTTTATGCATTGGAAAAAAACCTACGTATCCAATTAAAGGATTGTTGGGAATTGGCTATGCTTGGGCTCATAGGAATTACTATTTACCAGACCTTGTTTATGGCGTCCGTAAAATATGCCACAGCTACAAATGCATCCTTAATGCTAGCAATATCGCCGGTGTTTGCCGCTATTTTTGCCTGGCTGGCGGGACAGGAACGATTAGGATCAAAGGGTAAATTGGGAAGTGCTTTAGCACTATTAGGGGTTCTTTTTGTCTTGCTCTTTGGAACTAACAAATTAGCCTTAGGTTGGGACGTGATGCGTGGAGACCTTATTGCAATTTTAGCCTCGAGTGTTTGGGGATTATATCCAGTACTGGCTAAACGCATGTTGCGCAGATATTCAGCGCTTAAGACGATCACGTATTCATCATTATTTGGTACGATATTTCTCCTGATCATTGGACTAAATGGGGTGCTAGCGTTATCCTGGTCAGAGATACCCTTCGCTGCATGGGGCTCTATGCTTTATTCCATTGCCCTAGTGACCGTTTTTGGACTTGTTGTTTGGTATCACGCGATTAGCCGAATAGGGGCAAACCGCGTCATGCCTCACATGTATGCGGTACCGGCAGTGGCTGTGATCACGGCTGCTATAATTCTCAAAGAACAAGTTCATCTTATGCAGGGCGTAGGCGCTGCCGTAATCTTTTTGGGCATTAGTATGATTCGAAAAGATAAGTTCACGGCTCTGCAAACCAAGGATGTTGATGGAGGTGCTTTGTGAGAAAAAATTTAATCGTTGGCCTGACAGGGGCCAGTGGCTCAACCTATGCACTGACGTTAATTAATGTACTCGCTGCAATGGACTGGCAGGTTGAGTTGATCATGTCGTCGACTGGGGAAAAAGTACTCACCTATGAGACTGGAATCGAGCGGGCTGCATTGCCGGAAAACGTTCACATTCATGAAAATTCAAACCTATTTTCATCACTGGCCAGTGGCTCATATCGCACGCATGGGATGGTAGTGATCCCTTGTTCAATGAACACGCTTGGCTTAATGGCGACCGGCACGGGAGATCAACTTCTGGCACGAGCGGCACAAGTCACGTTAAAAGAACGCCGCCCACTTGTTGTGGTTCCGCGTGAAATGCCTTACAATATCATTCACTTGGAGAATATGTTACGACTGGCACGAGCGGGCGCAACGATAATGCCTGCTTCGCCTGGATTTTACCATCGCCCAAAAGAAATTCAGGATTTAATTAATCATGTGGTCGGTAGAGTCATGGATCAGTTTGGAATTGAACATACGCTTTTTCAACGCTGGAGTGGACTTTAGCGTGGTTAGAGGTTTGATATTCGTGGTTCGAACCTCTAAAAACTAGGAGGAGAGATCGGATTGCTAACTTTAAAGATCTTTTTGGTAGTCTACGTCCTGTGGAATGGGTACGTTTTTATGGCAATGGGCAGAGATAAGCATCGGGCAAAACGGCACCAATGGAGGATTCCTGAAGAGAGTTTACTTTTTATGGGAGAGCCTTAGGGGGATTTGGTTTGTATGGGGGGATGAAGTATTTTCGACATAAGACTTCCCATTCGAAGTTCTATATCGGTGCACCTATTTTGTTAGTAGGCAATGTTTTAGTCATCGGTTTTCTTTACTATGCTGGGCATCTTCGACTGAATATATTTTAGGATTGGGGGTAGTCGTATGGTAGAACTATTGGAAGTGAAAGATTATGCACAACAAATTGCAGAAGCGATTGCCACTGTCGTGAAAATCGATATAGAGATAGCGGATCATAATTTGATTCGCATTGCAGGAACTGGAAAGTATCACAAAGGGGTCGGTCAATCTATGGACTGGCAGGGTTATGTGTATCAGGAAGTTCTGCGAACTGGGCATCAGTTTATTATAGAAACACCGGGACAACATCCACTTTGTGGTCCTTGTAAAGCACGGGGGAATTGTTTAGAGAAATATGAAGTTGTTTCACCCATTAATGTGGATGGTAAAGCAGTGGGCGCGATTGGGCTTATTTGTTTTACCGACGCCCAAGCGGCACTTGTCGAAGAAAATCAACACTCCTATCTTATCTTCTTGACTAAAATGGCAGAAACGATTGCCTTGAAACTTAAGGAACAAGAGTTTTTAGCGGGTCTCGTTTCCTCTAACCACTATCTAAATTCTATTATTGACTGCCTGGATGAGGGGCTACTAACCGCTGATCTGGACGGAAACATCCTGCATTTTAATCAGTCTGCCCAACGTTTATTCAGTGCCAATTTACATACACCACAATGCAATATACGCTCGCTATTCACCGCGCAAATTGTGACAGATATCTTAAATGTCGGCAAAAGTGCAGATGAAGTCGTCGAACGCGAAGTGCATATCGAAACAAAGAAAAATCGAGTTCAGATGGTTTTACGTGCCTTGCCTATCGGCGGTGAAGACAGAGTAAAGAGTGTTGCCGTGACGATTCGGCCGTTTGACGAAATCAGTCGGATTGTTACGCGTCTTAGCCTGCAAAATGCCGGGTATACGATTCAAGATATTCTGGGTGACAGTGAAGCTATGCGCGAAATTCGGGAGCGGGCCAAAGTCGTTGCCGCTGGTAAATCCACCATTTTAATTCGAGGAGAAAGCGGAACGGGTAAGGAAATGCTGGCACGAGCGATTCATAATCTTAGTCCTAGGCAACAAGGGATGTTCATGGCGATTAATTGCACTGCAATTCCTGAGGCGTTGCTCGAAAGTGAACTGTTTGGCTATGAAGAGGGTGCGTTTACTGGAGCGCGTAAAGGGGGTAAAATTGGAAAAATAGAATTGGCCAACAAAGGAACTCTTTTCCTCGATGAAATTGGAGATATGCCGTTATTCTTACAGGCCAAGATTCTCAGGGTCCTGCAAGAACGTCAAGTGGAGCGAATTGGAGGGATAATTCCGACTCCTGTCGATGTGCGAGTAATCGCTGCAACGCATCGTAACCTTGAGGAAATGATGGCTAAGGGCGAATTCCGTGAAGATTTATATTATAGAATCAATGTGATTCCTATGGTGATCAAGCCTTTGCGAGACCGAAAAGAAGATTTGACAGTTCTATGCGAGCATTTTATACAGCTCTATAATCAACAGCTTAATAAAAATGTCCAGTTTTTATCTGATGGGTTTCGGCAAAGATTAGATGACTATATGTGGCCGGGTAATGTTCGCGAACTACAGAATATTATTGAATATGGGATGAGCTTAACGGATGCTTCAACGTTAACGGAGGAGCATTTATCTCCAAGACTGAGGCTTTCCAAAGATAACGATGATCTAGACGGGTTTAATCTGGCAACTATAGAGCGTCGAACCATTCTCCGTTGCCTCCAAACGTCCGAAGACAGTGTAAGGGGGAAAGAGCGAGCGGCGAAGGCCTTGGGGATCGGCATGGCAACCCTTTACCGAAAATTGGCGCGTTATAATATTAGGTAACCGCTGTAAAATTATGTTTTCGGGGCATAATGTACCGAGGACATCATTTTCAGTCTGAATTAGTTATCAATATGATAACTAATTATCTTATCGATAAGCGTGAGAACAGCTATAACAATAAAGAAGTTTGGGGTAGGTTTATCGTTTTGATAGAGCGCAGCTGAGTGACCTAAACAAGAAGTCGCTGATTTAGCACCTTTTTTACATCTCAACTGGTTGGCATGTATTTTGCACAGCTACAAAGGGACAATAGTTAGGACGGAGGGAAATTTATGGCTTACAAAATTGTGGGGAAAAGCGTTAGCAGAGTTGATGCTATCGCTAAGGTTACAGGTAAGGCTAAATATACGGATGATTTTTCTGAAAGAGATATGCTAGTTGGGAAAATCCTACACAGCCCGTACGCGCATGCGATTATTAAAGCGATTGATGTGAGTCTGGCGAGGGCATTGCCTGGAGTGGAGGCTGTTTTAACGTATAAAGACCTACCAAAAATTAATTATCCTACATCATTGCCCGGTGTGATAGAGGATGTTATAGAGCATGAATTAGAGGGAGAACGAATAAAGATTGGCACAGCTGGCCATCCTTATTCGCTGGATTCCAGTCATAGGGACATAGAAGACCGTCATATTTTGGCGAAGAAAGCTCGTTTTGTGGGAGATGCTATTGCTGCTGTGGTGGCAACAGATGAATTGATTGCCGCCAAGGCTCTCAAATTGATTAAGGTTGAATACGAAGTATTGGAAGCATTAACGAGCACGGATGCTGCGCTAAAAGAAGGCGCCCCTTTGATTCATGAAGATCACAAAGGAAATATCTTAGCGTCTGGTGGGTTCGTCATTGGAGATATAGAGGAAGCGTTTAAGGAGTCGGATCATGTTTTCGAGGGAGAGTACGAAACGAGTATCGTACAGCATTGCCATATGGAGAATCAAACCTCGTATGCTTATAAAGATTCGGACGGGCGAATCGTGATCGTCACGTCGACCCAGATTCCTCAAATCGTGCGCAGAGTGGTTGCTCAGGCGCTGGGGATTGCCTGGGGTAGAGTGCGCGTAATCAAGCCGTTTGTCGGCGGTGGGTTTGGTAACAAGCAAGATGTCTGCATTGAACCTTTGAACGCGGCGATGACCTTGGCGGTGGGAGGAAGACCAGTAAAAATAGAGCTCTCACGGGAGGAGTGTATGATTGATACACGAACTCGCCATGCCTTTAAGTTTAACATTAAAACAGGCATTAACGAAGACGGGAAAATTAATGGGATCCATATTTCTGCCATCTCCAATACAGGCGCATACGCCTCTCACGGGCATGCTATTGCAGGTAGTGCTGGGGGAAAATTCAGAGCTCTTTATCCCGCTAAGGCGATGAAATATGACCCCGTGACGGTTTACACGAACTTGCCAGTCGCAGGAGCGATGCGAGGGTATGGGTGCCCTCAGATATTTTACGCGTTTGAATCTCACCTGGAAGATATCGCGAAACGACTGGCTATGGATCCTATCGAGCTTCGCAGGAAGAATTTAGTAGAAGTCGGATATGTAGACCCCATTAGCAAGAATAGAATCATGAGCTGCGGTATCCGTGAGTGTATCGATAAAGGCAAGGCTTTGATCAAGTGGGACGAGAAGAAAGCCTTATATAAAGAGCAGAGTGGCGGCAAGCTCAGAGGATTGGGCATGGCTTGCTTTAGTTACGCCTCGGGAACTTATCCGGTCGCTTTAGAGCTTGCGGGAGCTCGGATAATCTTGAACCAAGATGGTTCGGTACAACTGCAAATTGGGGCAACGGATACTGGTCAGGGCAGTGATACAGTCTTTGTTCAAATGGTGGCTGAGGTACTGGGTCTGCCGATGGATATGGTGCATGTTACGTCTACTCAAGACACGGACATTTCCCCGTTTGATACGGGTTGTTATGCCTCGCGGCAAACCTATGTTTCTGGAATGGCGGTCGAGAAGGCTGCACTCGAAGTGAGGGAAAAAATTCTCGGCTTTGCTTCGAGTATGGCGGATATTCCGGTGGTCAGACTCGACCTCTTGGATCAAAAGATAGTGTATAAACATTCTGGGGAAATGGTTCTGACGTTGGAACAGGTCGCCATGCAGTCTTATTATGATCGCGCCCTTGCCAAGCCAATTACAAGTGATATTTCAAATAATGCCCGTATTAATGCCATGCCTTTTGGAGTGACCTTTGTGGAAGTGGAAGTAGATATTATGACAGGAAAGATCAAGGTCCTCGAGATCTACAATGTTCATGATTCTGGGACGATTGTCAATCCGAAAATGGCAGAGGGACAGGTGCATGGTGGGGTGAGTATGGGGATCGGTTATGCTCTGTCCGAACAGTTGCTCTTTGATCAAGTAACGGGTAAACCCCTCAATAATAACCTACTGGATTATAAACTTCCCACCATAATGGATACACCGGACATTGGCGCAGCCTTTGTCGAAAGCTACGACCCAACCGGACCCTTTGGTGTTAAATCTCTGGGGGAACCTCCGACCATTACCCCGGCACCCGCGATTAGGAACGCCGTCTTGGATGCGACGGGTGTCACTTTTAATCGCTTGCCTATGAATCCGCAACGGGTCTTCGAAGGCTTCAAAAAGGCTGGATTAATCTAGGAAGGTGGTGTTGAAGATGTACAATATTGTTGGCTATTATGAAGTGGATACTCTTAATGAAGCGATTGCCCTCCTGGTCCAAAGACCCAATCTAGAACTAATTGCGGGTGGAACAGATGTGCTAGTCAAAATGCACGGACAAAATGAAGACGCTGAGCTCCTCAGCTTACGTAGGGTAAAACCTCTGGAGAGTATTTGGAAAGCTGAGGATGGGACGATTGTCATTGGCGCAATGGCCACCTTTACTCAGGTTTTTAATAATCCTATAATACGCGAAATGATCCCGATCATAACCGAAGCGGCCATCTCCATGGGTGGGCCACAAATCAGAAATATTGCAACGCTTGGTGGAAATGTCTGCAGCGGCGCAACGTCTGGAGATAGTGCCTCTACGTTGTTTGCGCTCAATGCTCAATTAAAATTAGTGGACTATCAAGGAGAACGCCTTGTTCCAATCCAGGAATTTTACTTGGGACCGGGCAAAGTGGCTCTTAAATCAGGAGAAATTCTCACTGAAATTCGTATTTCTGCGGTAGATTATCTGGGCTTTGGTGGGCAGTATATTAAATTTGCTATGCGTGAAGCGATGGATATAGCTACGCTTGGCGTCGCGGTCATTTGCAAACTGGAAGGTAAAATGTTTGACGAGGTTAGAATTGGTCTTGGGGTAGCGGGTCCTACACCGTTGAGATGTCTTGAGGCAGAAGCGTATGCGAAAGGGAAAGAGGTTTCGGTGGAAACAGTGACGGAGATTGGTAAGCTTGCGGTTAAGTCTGCAAAAGCGCGGACGTCTTGGAGAGCTTCTAAGGAATATCGGGAACATCTTGTGGAAGAACTCGTGCAAAGAGCCTTGAAAGTAGCTATCGTCAACGCAGGAGGTGCTGAACTTGTTTAGAAGAATAGC
>DASRMA010000029.1:0-16805 GCA_035648155.1 Desulfosporosinus sp. | reverse complement strand
GTTTCTCCGACTTCACGATGACCTGATTGCGCTGAGGTTCCTAGTTCATACATTTCACCCAAAATAGCAAGCGTCTTGTTTCCACCCGCTCGCTCCTTGAGCACCTGCAAGGAAGCCTGCATTGACGTAGGATTAGCATTATAGACATCATTGATAAGTGTGGTTTCAAAAATCCCAGAACGAATCTCTAAGCGCATTTTTGACAATTCCAACTTACCCAGTCCTCTACACCCGTCGACCAACGAAACACCAAAAGCAGTGCCAACAGCCAGCGCTGCCAAGGCATCCAATACATTATGTTGGCCAGGCAACGGAAGATTCACCGTTGTTTTTTCACTCCTATAAGTTACTTCAAACGTAGTCCCCAAGTCCCCCCAGGGCCGTAGCCGGGATCCTTTAATGTCGGGATCTCCGAAAGCACCGTCAATACCATAGAGCCGAGTTAAATGGTGATCCTTCTTCGTCTTTTCGACAGAGAACAAATCTTCTGCGTTTATGATTCCAATACCAGCCTCCGGCAAGGCTTCAATGAGTTCCCACTTTGCTTGAGCAATTCGTTCCTGCGTCAATAAAAGCTCTAAATGTGTTGTACCAATATTAGTGATCACTCCGACATCTGGTTGCGCGATGTTGCATAAGATCTTAATTTCACCCAAACCACGCATTCCCATCTCGAGTACCAAGATCTCGGTACCTAACGGCGCATTGAGGACTGTTAAAGGAAGTCCCAATTCATTATTATGATTTTCCTTATTATGATAGACCTGAAAACGCTGAGCCAGGACCGCCCTTATCATATCCTTCGTGGTAGTTTTCCCATTACTTCCGGTGACTCCGACCACCTTAGCCCCGAGCTCCAAGCGCCAAGCCTTGGCCAATTCGTGCATTGTCACGAGTACAGACTTTACGAGAAGAAGGGCCTTGCCTTCGGGGACCAGCTGGGACTTATTAGGGCCCTTAAAGCGAGCTTCCTCCGCAATCACTAGAGCTACCCCTTTTTTCCAGGCGGCTTCCATAAAATCATGCCCATCTACGTGTTCGCCGGGTAGAGCAAAAAACACTTCCCCACCCCGAGCTTGACGACTATCGATGATGCACCCTGAAACTTCTAAATCAGAGTTTCCGACCAAGACACCTTGCGCGATTAACGCTACTGCCTCAACTGTCCACTTGCCCATATCCCAGCCCCCTCAATGCTTCACGCGCTACTTCGCGATCATCAAACGAATGGACCTCTGTCCCAAAGATCTGATAGGTTTCATGTCCTTTGCCCGCGATTAAAATGGTATCTCCGGTCTTTGCCATACGACAAGCACTCCATATAGCTTCTCTTCGATCTCGCAAGGCGACATAATCCACTCCAGAAATTCCAGCGAGCACCTCTTTAATAATCTCATCGGGATCTTCGGTACGAGGATTATCGGAAGTAACTATTACAAAATCACTCCACTGTGAGGCAGCCTCTGCCATGAGCGGCCGTTTGCCACGATCCCTATCTCCACCACACCCAAAGATTGTAATAAGTTTTCCTTTGGTAAAACCCTTAGCGGTTCGCACAACATTTTCTAAGCCATCAGGTGTATGCGCATAATCCACAATGACCTGAAAGGGTTGGCCAAGGCGGATACTTTCAAAGCGCCCTGGCACGCCCGGTATTTCCGCCAAGGCTTCAGCAACTGATCCTGGGTTATACCCTCTTTCAACGCCCCAAGCAAAAGCAGCTAGGGCATTATAGACGCTAAAAATTCCTGGAGTAGAATACTGTATAGACTGAGTACTCCCACGGAATCGGACCACAAAGTGCACCCCCTCCGTGCTAACTGCCACGTTCTCTGCCCGGTAATCGACTGCATTGTCGATCCCATAACTAACCACCGGAGCAGCCGAAGCTTCACGCAGCGCCTTAAATGAGGAATCATCCCCATTTAAGATGCTTATTTTGGGCTGTTTATTCCCTTCAAGACTGGAGAACAAACGGCTTTTAGCGTGAAGATAATCCGACATTGTCTTATGATAATCCAAATGATCTTGAGTCAAATTAGTAAAAATCCCAGCATCGAATTCGCAGCCCGCTACGCGACCCAGGTCCATGGCATGCGAGGAAACTTCCATTACTGCCAGACTGACCCCTTCCGCAACCATTTCCCCTAGGAGCTGTTGAACTTCAATGGCTTCGGGCGTTGTCCGCTCTCCTGGGATTTCTCGTCCATCAATCAAGGACCCAAGTGTACCAATTAGACCAACCTTCTTGCCGTGCATTGTCCCGATTTTCTCAATCAGATATGTAATCGTAGTTTTCCCATTCGTCCCCGTTACCCCTACTAGCTCCAACTGTTCGCTGGGATGGTCATACACAGCGGCAGCTAATATTCCAATAACTTGGCGCACCTTTGACACCTTCACTTGAGGTACATCCAAGGGCAGAAAACGCTCAACTAGTAAGGCCACGGCCCCTGAAGCCACAGCCTTCACCGCGTAGTCATGGCCGTCCACCTTAAAGCCTGGAACGCAGGCATACAGATCACCTGGCTGGACTCGCCGCGAATCCATGGACATCCCACAAACGATGACTTGACTATTCCCAGATGAGGCCTGCACCTCAATTCCTTTTATTATCTCCGCCAATGATTTTGCTGTGGCCATTCCACATCATTCCTCTCCACGTTCTAGCGCAGTCACATCCACTTGATCGTCTTGCTCGTTTACTTTATTATAGACAAATCTCCCCCTCAACAGACCTTCACGCAATATTAACGTCCAAGAGGACTAACCGAGATAGGGACCCGCCCTGCCATACTGCGAATTGCCTCAATGTCTTCGTCCTCGTCTTCCCACCAATGGGCTAGAGTAGGAGTGGAGGCATCCTTACCTAGATATAGGAGGATATTAGAGCCCTCTTCTACTTGTGTGTCCCCATGCGGAATCTGATCAAGAACCATTTCCCCCTGCCCTTCTGTCATCGCTTTAAAACCTGTGGCTGTCAAGGCTTTTTGCGCCTCAGCTATAGGGAGCCCTAGTACTGAGGGAACGGTTACCGCCTTCTTAAGGGGTAAAAATTCAAGTCCAGGCAGGGGTTTGCCGGGAATCATGGGTGCCTGAACATCCGGTTTAATACCAAGATATCTCAAAGAATCCAGCATGACAGTCTGAAGTACAGGGGCTGCGACAACTCCCCCATAAAACGGAGTGCCGTCGATCACGGCCAGCATCGCCAACTTTGGGTTATCTGCAGGGGCAAATGCCACAAACGAAGCAATATACTCCCCTTGAATATATCCTCCGTTTAAAACTTTTTGAGCTGTCCCTGTTTTACCCGCCACACGATAGCCTGGCAGAAAGGACCGACGTCCGGTTCCATTAGTCACGACGGATTCCAGTACTTCACGGGTGGTTTTTGAAGTATCCTCACTAATCACGCGTCGTACCTCTTCTTTTTTGAAAGCGGAAATAATCCTTCCACTGGGTCCAATAATTTCTTTCACCAGTTGTGGTTTCAGTAACGTTCCACCGTTAGCCACCGCTGACACAGCCGTTAATAGTTGAATAGGCGTTACGTTATTCGTTTGTCCAATGGACATGGTCGCCAAATCCAGCGCAGTCGCTTTTTTCTTATTTGCAAGAATGCCAAGGGCTTCTCCAGACATTTCAATTCCTGTTTTCTGGCCAAAACCGAAATCCCGAAGATATTTATAAAAATTGTCCATCCCTAGACGTTGACCCATCTCAACAAAGCCCGGGTTGCAAGAATTCTCGGCCACCTGCAGAAAGGTTTGATCACCATGCCCTCCAGCTTTCCAGCAGCGCACGTTTTTACCTAGAACAGTGTAAGAACCTTTATCGAAATAATGCTCTGTGAGCTTAATTTTCTTCTCCTCAAGGGCTGCCGCTAAGGTCATAATTTTAAAGGTCGACCCAGGTTCATATCCATTTTGAACTGCGATATTCCGCCTAGCGCTGGCATCCGCTGCCTGATAATTATTGGCATCAAACGTCGGTACTGAAGCAAGAGCCAGTATCTCTCCTGTACTAGGATCCATGGCTAAAATTGAAGCACTCTTGGGTACTTGTCCGTTCATGTTGACGCCCTGGCCAGACATCAATTTTTGTAATTCTCTTTCTGCAAAAAACTGGATATTTTTATCAATGGTTAAGCGCACGGTATTTCCTTGTTTGGGAGGCAAATACTGGTGCTCCGCCTGGGGTAGGGGAATCCCATTGGCACTAAATTCCTGTAGAATACTTCCTGCAATCCCCTTAAGCTCCGACTCTCTGGTTAACTCTATCCCTTCAAGTCCTTGATTGTCAATCCCAGAAAACCCGATAATATGAGACGCAAGGGTTGCAAACGGATAATATCGCTGACTATCCTCTGTGATTCCAATCCCGGGGAGCGCTAAGGCCCGTATTTGAGCTGCCACTTCCGGTTTAACCCGCTTTTGAACGTATTGTAACGCTGTACGCTTTGTTATTTGCTGTTCAATATCTGCTGCAGTTTTCTCTAGCAGTGGAGACAACGTCTGGGCCATTTCTTTGGCTCTGCCAGATTGCCTAACCTCTGCCGGTATAGCATACGCTGTTTCAGTACTGACACTCATTGCTAAGACATTTCCTTGCCGATCTTCGATATTTCCGCGTTTAGGTTCGACAGGTACCCCACGAAAGTGGGAATCATCCGCCTTCTCTCGCAAATCAGCTCCCTGGCTAAGTTGCACATACCCAAGTCGAATAACTAAGATAATAAAAAAGATACTTGCACATAAAAAAAGAAACGCGATCCGTTTACGCATGACAACAAAAGGACTCACTAGTCCTCACCCCCCAATTCCTCGGGGTCTCCGCGTACCCAAAGCGCCTTTATCTTAACGTTGTGTTGAAGCAAAAAAGCTAGTAAACATCTGTGAAAATTGCTGTAGTGCTGTGGATTTAACCACAGTAGGTTGTGGTGCTTGGGTATACGGAGCCACCTTTTGATTATTGACCGTAGGCACTACCCCTGCCACATAGACCATCCCAGCAGGTTTTTCCATGCCCATAGCTAGTGCTGCACTTTCAATACGGCCTATCGCATGAAGTTTGTCAGCCTCCATCTGAAGAAGATTCCTCTGAGCTTTAATCGTGGAAATCTCTTTTTCCAAGGTCCTCACTTCTGCCCCCTGAACCACTGTTAGCTGGATTGTCGCCGCACCAATGGCACCAGTCACCCCAACGATGAAAGCCAATGCGAAAATACTTTTTACTTTGGCGTACTGTTTCCTACTCGTGTGTCGAGAATTTTTCTGGCGGGATTTCTGCGTTAATGGTTCCTGCCACTCAATCTTTTCCTGCGCTACTACCATTGGTATTCCTCCTCCTTGTCCTTTAGACCGTTACAGCTTTTCGGCGACCCGTAATTTAGCACTTCTTGAACGTGGATTTTGCTCTACTTCCTCTTCAGAGGGAAGAATAGGTTTTCGCGTCAACACCTTAGCTAAGGCCACTGAATTGCACATACATATTGGTAATTTTGGAGGACACGTACAGCGCCCAAGCCAGGATTTCATTCTATCTTTTACAATACGATCTTCCAGTGAGTGAAAGGTTATCACGGCAATTCGGCCTCCATGATCCAGGCAACGCAGCGCTTGATCCAGCACTCTATCTAAGGCCCCTAGTTCATCATTCACAGCAATTCTGATTGCCTGAAAGGTACGTTTAGCTGGATGAGGACCACTTCTTCGGACTGCAGCAGGTACTGCCGCTTTAATCGCCTGAACTAGGTCACCCGTTGTTTCCAGCAACCGCTCGTTGCGTTTTTGTACGATGAACTGAGCAATCCGTTTGGACCATTTTTCTTCCCCATATTTCCAAATAAGCTGCGCCAAATTCTCTTCAGTCCACTTATTCACAATTTCTCGAGCAGTCAAAGGACTAGAAGGATCCATGCGCATATCCAAGGGTGCATCCTGCATGTAGCTAAAACCCCGTTCAGCTTCATCCAATTGAGGGGACGAAACCCCTAAATCAAACAAGATTCCATTGACCGGCAGTCGCTCTAAATCTTTTAAAGTCTCTTCCAGATATTCAAAGTTACGATTGACTAGGGTGACCCGTTCATCCTCACCAAAGATTTTTCTCGCGTGAGAAATCGCCAAGGCATCTTGATCAAAACAGATTATTTTCCCATTGGCATCGAGCTTCGTTAAGACCCTTTTGCTATGTCCAGCCCCACCCAGTGTACAATCGACATAGTTACCAGAGGGATTCGTTACTACGGCATCAATCGTCTCCTCTAACAAAACAGTAACATGATGAAATTCCAAGTAAATCCGTTCCTTTCTATATCCCCAGCTGTACTAGGGATTCAGCGGCACTGGCATAAGCACTTTCTGCTTGCCGACTGTATTCTGTCCAAAGTGTCTCACTCCAAATTTCAACACGACTTGACACTCCTACCAGAACCAGATTTTTCTCCAATTGCGCATAGTCACGCAAATTAGCCGGCAATAAGATTCTTCCCTGCTTGTCCAGTTCACATTCCGTCGCCCCAGAAAAAAAGAAACGGACAAAAGCACGAACATCGGGTTGGGTGAACGGCAAAGCGCGCAACTTCTGTTCCACGGTATTCCATTCTGAAATAGGGTAAACAAACAAACAGTGATCTAAGCCTTTGGTCACAATAAATTGCTCTCCCAAGGCCTCTCGGAATTTTGCCGGGATAATTAACCGACCTTTTCCATCAATTGTATGAATGTATTCCCCCATAAACATGTTGCTCACCCCACCATTGTGGTTATCCGCCCCACTTTGTCCCACTCTACTCCACTAATACTACTCTGAGAAAGAATATCCTGCAACTTAAATCTTTCCCTTTTTCAGAAAACAGGAAGAAAGTCCTACTCTTTATCCATTTTGAACTAACAATTCATGTCAACTGACCTATTTCAGCGGTAGATTAGGGTATTTATTCCCTATATATATATAATAAAATTGTTTAAACGCCATTAGTTTAGAGTAGTTCAAAAGTGAACTAGGAAATATTGACGAATTACGTCGATTCCTTTTACCGAAGCAACTTTGAAGTCTATCTAGTTAAGTTTCAGCATAAAGAAATAAGCGCATTTATGGTGGACCTCCTTCACCTGGATTCAAACAACAACCCTTTAATCAAAAACAAAGAAGCCAAAGCGACGGTCCTCATGCCTCACTCGTTGGATTAGTGAGTCACTCGAACTGTCTCCTTGGCTTCTTCCGTATCCCTTATTTTATAAACTCATTACGGCTATCCTACGCTAAATGAAGCGGTTTACCATCAATCCCGTGCGCTGCCTCCATAATGACCTCTGGCAAAGTCGGATGGGCATGCACCGTCCGAGCAACATCTTCTGCTCGCAGCCCCTTTTCGACTGCTAATACTAATTCAGGAATCAAGCTACTAGCTTGTGGGCCCATAATACATGCTCCCACAATAACGCCCTCCTGGTCTGCGAGGATTTTAACTAATCCAAGGCTCTCCCCTAAGGCCAGTGCCTTGCCATTTGCCGAGAACGGAAATTTGCTCACACGATAAATCGTCCCTGAAGCCTTTAGTTCCTGTTCCGTAAACCCGACCGAAGCGATCTCCGGATACGTAAAAATGGCGCTTGGAATAGCCTTATAGCTCATCTCAACAGAACGACCTGCAATATGTTCGGCTGCTACGATACCTTCTGCCGAAGCTACATGAGCCAACATGATACCCCCGACCAAATCTCCAATTGCATATACGTGAGGAAGGTTTGTCTGCATCTGAGCATTCACCTTGATGACCTTTTTCTCTGTCTCCAGCCCCAGCTTTTCCGTATCAATCCCCCGCAAATTAGGCCTACGCCCGGTAGAGAGAAGGACACGGTTAGCCGGGATATCCCGTACCCCTTTTCCATCTTCGACTTGGACAATGAGATTGTCCCCTTCTTGGCGAATGCCTTTAACCGCAGTCTTAGTGAAAATTTCCATTCCACTTCTCTTTAACAATGGGGTTAACCGCTTCGGAATTTCCTCATCAATAGTTGGCAATAAAGTCGGAAGCATCTCCACTACGGTAATATGTACTCCAAAGGACCTATAAATCGAAGCAAACTCTAACCCAATCACGCCTCCTCCAATGACAACAAGACGTTTTGGAAGTTCATTTTCTTCGAGGAGCTCTTCACTGGTTAGGACACCAGGGAGATCTGCCCCGGGAATCGGAATACGTATTGGCACGGACCCATTGGCCAACACAACATTTTCCACTCCGATTAGCTCGACTCCATTTTCTGTCGTCACTGATAGCCGACCGACTTCATTAAATTCACCCCACCCTTTAATCACACGAATGTTAGCCGCTTTCATCAATTTTTCCACACCGCCAACTAGCGCATTAACGACTCGGTCCTTACGGGCGACCACCACGCCAAAATCCACTCGTTTTTCGCCTACAAAAACACCGAATTCCTCTGCGTGCTGTAGCTCGCGAAATAAATCAGCGCTTTTTACTAACGCCTTAGTAGGTATACACCCGTAATTGAGACAAGTACCACCTAGCCGTTCGCCTTCAATAAGAACCACTGACAAGCCCAATTGAGCAGCTCGCAAGGCACAAACGTATCCGCCAGGTCCCCCACCAAGAATACCGACCTGATAATTTGCTTCCATATATTCCACTTTCCTTTCATATCCTTATTATAATATTTCTACCCTCGTTCGTCTTTTCCCTTCTTAATCATCCCTTGAGTTTGCAGGGCGTAGCCCTAAATTGAATATGTCCAGCACTATCCTTTCGTATGCGCACCTTCTAACGAAGTGACGTCTACACGTAAAAAGACCTGAACCCCAAGTCTTTAGCTTAGGAGCCAGGTCTTTTTTCAAATCGTTATGCTTAGATCGTGTTCAAAGCTTACGATTCAGCTTATATTAACCGTAAAATTCTTCTGTTGATACCATTGGTATTAATAAAACTTGACCCGGATAAATAAGACTTGGATTTCGCAAGTTGTTTGCTACGATAATGGCTTCCATCGTCGTCCCAAAGCGTTTTGCTATTTTATAAACGCTGTCCCCTTTTTTTACTACATAGACTTTTGGCTTAGGGGTAGGGGTAGGAGTTGGGCAAGGCTGATGATGAGGCATCATAGGCGGGCAGCAAGGCATAGGTCCACCGACATCATAACTAACATAACCTGGGTCCATGTCTACATCTAGATTTACAAACCCACCAGGCGGATACATTCCAGGTGCTTGCATACCAGGCGCCTGCATTCCCATCATTCCTAACATTTCTGGCATCATACCTTGCATTTCAGGATTTCCTTGCATACCCTGCATATCTTGCATTCCATGTTGCATGCCCTGCATGCCCTGCATACCTTGCATACCTTGAGTTGGATTATAAGCAACGGAACGTAATTCCATATTAATTTTCCTCCTTTTATTACATCAACAGATTGATGTTGTTCTTACGCAGTTGATCTTTCACCTTTAACCCTAATAACAATATATGGTAAGTAACAAATTGTGTGTTTGTACCAATTAAACTTTAATAAAAAAGAACCACCTTTAAAAAAGGCAGTTCTTTTGGCATCTAAGTACAAGTTCTTTTAATCCAATCGTTAGACTCCCACTTCTATAAGTGGGAGTGGTACCCCTTTACCCTGCTTCGGTGGGGGTAGAATCCCCCACCGAAGTCTCGATGTTCAACTTTAGTTGAACGAGTTCACTAAACTACTGTGATGGCTTTGTTTAATTTTGCCACAAGTTCATCGGGCTGCTGTCCATGTGTTAATGCAGCACCTTCGAGGCTTTCCATCGTAGAAGAGGGACATCCTAAACAATGCATTCCAAGTTCTAGGAAAACTTGAGCTGTTTGAGGATATAGTTTCAGCACTTGGCCTACTGTCATCTCTTTTGTTAACATTAATTGTGTTCCTCCTTTTGATTCCTCAGTAAAATACTAGGTTTTATTATAAAGCAATATCTAGCGTTTCGCAAACGCGACATCGTAGACCAAGATTTCACACCATTCCAGCTAAAAGGTTATAGACATGTTCTGCCAATTCTATTGAAAGTGTTCCTGTTCCACAGCTTGGTGTCAACATACTTTGTTGGCGAAGAAGCGATTCATCTACGCCCCTTTTTACCAGTTCTTTTATGTTGTTTTCCAGAAGGATTTTTAGACTTTGGGCAGTTTCTTCCCAGGCAATTGGATTCGTGGGGACAATTCCCCAGGAAAGGATTCCTCCTCGTTTTAAGAATACATTCAGTGGCTTTGCTAAAGCTATCATGCTCTGCATATAATCGTAGGCATCAAAATTCACTACCTGGACCTTAGAGTCAAAAAGGAGAGTCCAATCCATCCCCGCGCAGACATGCACTCCCGGAATTCCACCTTGCCGCAAAATCCCCTCGACAATCGCATTCAGATCTTCGATTAGTGGCTCCTTTGTCAACGTAATATGAGTTGAAGCTCCAAAGCCATAAAGCCCGGGATCGTCAATCATCATTAGCACCGGTAAGCCAAACTGCCTCAAGCGTTTTGTTTGCCACTCAGCATGCAAGGTCAGGGTTTTAATCAGCATATCCCTGAGAGTATCGTCATAATAACTTGACCGTCTGTTTTTATCAGTGATCTGCATTCCCAAGGTCAACGGACCACTGAGCTGCCCTTTCAAAAGGATAGCATCCCTTGTTCCGGAATGTTCAAGATCGCTACAAAAAGCTTCAAAGCCTTCTCCACCCTGCGTGCTGAATCCAAACCGATCCAAGGCTTGTTGATCACCCTCAATCGCCTCTAAATAGAGGGAATAGAAGACTGTCATTCGCTCTACCCAATCCTCCGCTTCAACTTGGAATTTCGGAACTTCCACATCTCCTATGACTCCAGTTTCAATAAGCACGTTGAGATATTGGCCAATAAAAGAGCTATCTGCTCCAAGTCGCGGAAGCTGAGGCCAATGTGGCGCCAACGGAACACTCTTCCAAATCAGCTCCATAGCATCTGCCCCATTAGTTAATGGTATACTTCCGACTCCCGTGGCCAAAAAATTAGGTTTGAAATTGTCGTCGTTTTGCATATCTCAGTCACTTCCTATTTCGATAAATTAGTTGTCTATTAATAAGACACTCTGCTCGTAAATATTAATGTTTTTCCTCATGTTAACAGACTACGGCGAGTCATAAATACACGTATTATTTACGTTTAGACCCAGTTTTGCGTCAATGAGCGCAGGTGGATGAAGCGTTAAGAAATGCAACGGTCGCACATTCAGAGAAGCCCAAGAGGTTTTGCATTTTAGCGGAATCACCAAGTGAATAGCAATGGAACACGATAGTCTCCAGTGGAGAGTATCGCCGAAGGCGCTAACCAGAAAGAACACTTGCCGCCGAAAGATGATGCGAACGGGCTAATAAACTGACTTCACCATATGCCACAAATAAACCCAATCCGCATAATGCAACGCGGCCCATATAAGCACGGCCCCAGTAATGATTCCAGGTACCCATAAGAAGGATCTGTAATGCCCACCAATGCGTCGGATATCATGGATACGAATAGGCAGAAATAGTAACACAAGGAGAATATAGCCAATAATCGGAATATAGAATGGAAGCCCATAGTGTAGTAAGGCCCAGCCTATTGAGATAAATACTGCAAAGTAGTAACGTCGTTCCAACCAGTATACAAGGGCTAGCGAGTGTGGTGCATCCGGCAAATGTGGTGCACCCACCCCAACTTGAAGCAACCTAATAATCATGAACAGAACGCTTAACATTGCCCAGATTAGCCAGGGGGACTGAGTCTGTATCAAATCAAGTCCCGGCCATAAATGTGATAGCCAAGGATTCAATTGGATTGAAATACGGAATATTCCAGACGTAACCAACCCCGCCAGCAACCCTTGACGAGCAAAAACGAATAATCCGTTCCAGAACCAGGCGCTACGTAAACGACGTTTGGGTTTTCGTGCTGAGATTTCTTTATAGCGCCAGGTTACTGACCGAACGTTCATCCAAACCAGGAAAATCATTAGCAAGGACCACATACCTGCGGCATAAGGTTCTTCAACCCATTGAACACTTGAGCTCTCAAGCGAGTCGGTCGTCACCTTCCCCCATACCCCTTCAAGTCTGTTTCCCTGAACCTCAAGTGACTGCTCTGCTGAAATCCCCCAAAGAATTGTAGGAGTTGTTTTAATGGCAAAGGCCAAGTCGGGTTGAACCTCTTTTACTGCCTCACCTAAATACCTTTGGGCCAAGACGTCCGAATCTAGCCCTTTTCCTACCGTCCAAGCCCAGAGAGACGGGTGGAGCATTTTAGCCTGAACGACTTTTTGAAAAGCGTTTGGCTGAGGCAGTCGGCTAGATGGAATTAACTCTACAGGCAATTCTGCCCATACACCCATACCCACTCGATCAGCGGCTTGTAGCCACAGTTCATCGGGAATCTGTCCAATGAAATATATAAGGTTTATCCCTTTCTTTTGTTCAGATTTTAACCATAACTCCGCCTGCCCTGAGTGTCTTAAAAGGGATTCCTTCAGAGTGGTTAAAGCAACCCCCTTTATTGGGATTACTTGGTCATTTAAGACCCACTTCCCTGAAGTAAGAGCGAGCGAACGGAGGCCTATAGGAAACGCCAAATCATCAAGGTCTCCTTTGCCGTTGGTGACCTTGATATACATCTGATATAGAAACGGTTTTTGCATTGTCCAACGTTTGGCATCCGGTACAGTAAAGGTCAAGTTCACGGGTTGATTATCTACACCTTTCTTATTGTTCACCGTAAGTATCTGTTCTGCTATGCCAGCTGACCCATCCGAAAGGACACCCGTGATCGTCCAAGGTCCTTCCTGCGAAAACCCGTGATGTTGTAGAGCGGTCGTTAGTGTTATTTGTGCGGTGTTTCCTAGCCAAGTGACCTTTACTTGCGGCGGCTTGAGAGTCGTTTCTACCGCAGCATCTAAGCGAATGCTGCCGGTGATCTTGCCTGATTTAGGCCAATCGGAACCTAAAAACATGGTGCGTCGCACTGCGCTTCCTGCAAGTTCAACGACCAGAATGTTATCCTCTCCATAACGAAACGACTTGGCCGGAATCTCCAATCCGTCTGCGCCGCCGCTTCCTTCAAATTCACCAATTTTCTGGCTACTAGCAATCCCATTTAAATAGACGTTCGCATGCCCTTGTACACCATTAAAGGTAAGCAGCATGGTCCTAGAGCTCCATTCTCCTGGGATTCGAAAACGTTTAGCCACAACGGAAATTCTCTCACTTGAGGGCAACGTTAGGGACCGTTCATCCGTCAAAAACAACGGATCTTCGTTTCCTTTTGGTGGTTCGGATTCCCTTGTCCAGGCCTGACGTAACGAAGAGAACTTATTCCAACTTCCGTTTAAATCCTGGGAATACCGTGCGGAGCTTAAAACACTTTCCCCCGTGCGGAGCGATTCTCCTATAGGACTTTGCCAATTCCACCACAGTGCTCCTATTGTTAATCCCAATAAGGCAATAATAATCATTAATCGACGATTAAACATAAAACGCCCCTCATTTTTTATCTTATATTTACCTATTCGTGCAAGATTCCCAAAACCCTTGCCCCAGAGAAAAATAAAGCCCATTGGTAACTGGTTCACAGAACCTAGTTTCCAATGGGCTTTAACAGTCAGCAAGTCATCTCTTCAACTAAGGCACATTCAAAATATCCTTGGCATCTTTGACTTGTTATTTTCTTTCATATGCCTAATTAAGCTTTTCAGCGTCGCGGCACTCTGGGCAAATTCCGTAAAATTCCAGGCGGTGCCCCATAATTAGGAACCCGGATTTTTCCATAACTTCTTGATCCATATCAATTAGGGGACGGTGGTAATCGGCCACCATACCACACTTCGAGCAAACGATATGATAATGATTCTTCGGATTGCCATCAAAACGACTAGACATATCACCATAAGACAATTCCAATAGATGCCCATGTTCTTTAAGCATGTTCAGTGTATTATATATCGTTCCCAGACTGACCCCTGGAAATTTCGCCTTAACATGATGATAAATTTCATCCGCTGTAGGATGTGACTGGGTTTCAAGCAGGAACTCCAAAATCGCCTGTCTCTGAGGCGTAAAACGGACGCCTTTATCTTTTAATTGTGTAAGAATTGCGATCGCATCCATTTATCAGCATCTCCTTTCATTGTCTTTAATTTTAAACTAATTTCTAATTTGATTTTAGATCAATTCAATAAATTTGTCAACAAAAAAAGGAGAGTTACACTCCCCTCTTTTTGCTAAATACTAGAATATGGATTATTCAGCTGGATTTGGTGCCTCGACTGGACAAACACTAGCGCAAGCTCCACAATCGATGCAGAGTTCTGCATCAATGACGAACTTATCGTCGCCTTCGCTAATTGCGGAAACTGTACATTCCCCTTCGCAAGCTCCACAGCTGATGCATTCAGAATTAATAACATATGCCATCTATTTATCCCCCTTTTTCTAGCCTAGGAATTAATATACCAAAGCTAAAGAAAAAAGACAAGCACAACTGTTATTATTACCACTTAGCCAAGAAATATTCACCAATTTAGAGATCCCGCTCGGGCCTGTACGGCACTTGGTAAAGTCGACGCAAGCAATGCGAGCAGTAAGGCAAAACTCGATTACTCACATGATTGCGTTTAAAAAGGATATGATCTAAATCTTCATGTTCAAAACCGCAAGCACGACATTTTTCTAACATTAACATTAACCTCCCCACACTTTGTGTGTTTCTGTACAATTAACTTACCTTTCTAGTATGCTCTCTTTGCACAGAATATAAACACGGCAGGGTCTAGATTTTTTTGCTCAGAATCTGGGTTAAGTGACCGATTGTATAGCATTCATACATTTCACAAGACGGGAGAAACGCCTTAACATGAGGAGTTTCCAACCAGCGTCGCTCAGGGAGTGTATTCAACCATAGTACCTGTCGAACGTGACGACGAATCCCACTCAGTATAGCCGCTGCCTTTTCGCCCTCTAAAGTTTGAGCATCGCTCACGATCAGAAGTAACGTTTGCTTCGACAGAAAGGAAGGAAACTTCTTCTGCAAGGTCTCCAAAGATTTCGCAAGGTTCGTCCCTCCCCCCCATTCCTTTCCCGACAAAACGAGGGCTTCTTTGACCATTTCTTCAAAGGTTTGTCCCTTACGGAACTTCCCGGTTAAGGGAATAAGTGTTTCCCCAAAGGCGAAGGTTTTAATTCCGTTAACAGCGGCGGATAGACCATATACAAATTGCCAAATAAATTCCGTATATTTGAGCATGGATCCAGAGATATCACAAAGTAAGATAATCTTAAGTCTTCCCTTACGCCGACTTCGATAACTTCGCTCTACAAGAACTCCACCATAGCGTAAGTTTCTGCGAAGTGTTGAGCGCATATCTATACCGCCCCGTTTACGCGCCGCACGATAGCGACGAGTGACCTGGCTGGCAAGGCGCTGACTAAGTCGTTGAATTAAGCCAATAACTTCCGGCCATTCTTCAGGGGAAATTTTCTTTAGATCCCGACTTATGACCTCAACTTCCCGCTCAAGAAGCGCACGTTCTACTTCTGAGAGAATACCGTCTGTGGAGCCCGGAGAAAGAATCGGTTCATCCTCTTCGTTTAATTTCTTGCGCCAGTACTCAAGTGATCCACGGAGAACCCTCTCCACCATGGGCTGATATGAATGATCCACTGGGATTCCACTTCTTGTACCCTGCGAAGATTTTTCCAAAAAGTCGCGCAGACGTTGTTTATCCTTCTCTGGAAGACTGGCATAAACAGCTCGCTGTTCATCGGTAACATCCAATTCATTTTCCTGAAATCGAAGGTCCTGCCGAGTTCTCTCCATTTGCTCATTCCAGTGGGTCGCTTTTTGTTCTACAGCCTTTTGCCACGCTTGAATTTGTTCAGGCGTGGCAAAGTAGGCCCGAAAGGCTTCTTTGAACGCGAGAATATGTTGATTGTCTTTAACGAGTGTTGCTTGCAAAACGGCCTCAACCCTATCTCTATCCGCCATGCCAATAAGGCTTAGCCCTTCTGAAGCATCCGAAATCTCTGAAGGGCTGACCCTAAGACCAACTGTCCTTAACAATTGGGCAAACTCCACTAAGTGTCGATCCAATTCACTGACTCTATGATTTATGGTGTTTTGTTCCATGTTTCTTTTCTCCCTGTGCCACTTTGCTCGACTCAAAAAGGAGGCGTTCTGCTCCCATTTCCCGATAGAAAAGTTCCAGATCGTCCTTACTCTTCAGTAGCAAGGTCAGTGTCGCATCTACCCAAGCCGCATCGAGGCCAGTCTTTCCCATTACGAGCAACGCCTTGGCCCAGTCCATTGTTTCGGAAACCGATGGGGTCTTATTCAGAGAGAGTCGTTCCCGAAGCACGTTAACCGCCCTGGCCACTTCTAACGCTAATCGTTCTGGTAAATCTGGAATTTTGGCCCGCAGAATGCGGACTTCTTTATTGACCGAAGGAGGCTCCACATGAAGGAAAATACAACGCCTTTTCAGCCCATCGGAAAGCTCCCGTTCACCATTTGACGTTAAAACAACAATCGGTCGTTCTTTAGCCTTAATAGTTCCCATCTCGGGAATTGTGACTTGGAACTCCCCTAAAAGTTCGAAGAGAAAAGCCTCGAATTCCGAATCCGTCTTATCAATTTCATCAATTAACAACACCGTTCGTTCCTCACTCAAGAGTGCTTGTAGTAAGGGGCGTGGGAGTAAATACTCGGTAGAAAAAAGGTCTGCCTCTTGCAGATGTTCCCGTCCCATTTGAAT
>DASRMA010000028.1:0-21081 GCA_035648155.1 Desulfosporosinus sp. | reverse complement strand
GCTAACCTCTTCAACGAGGCTGGCTAGTTCCTGTAATGGTGCGATAAATAAGATCTCAGCCATTCTTACGCCCCCCGGTTTCGTGTTCATAAAATCCTTATAATTTATCTGATGTTATATTTACAATCTTTCTGCGCTTAATACTCAATTTCCTTTTTTGTTATTACCGAATTGTAGATTAACTGGTAGAGAGTGATCTTACTATTGAATTCCGAGCAAGAACTATAAAAGCGCTCCAATAAATTGGAGCGTTTTTACGAGCTATACTATTCTACTTCTTGGATAATTGGTAAAATCATAGGCCGGCGACGTGTCTTTTCGTAAAATTGTTTACTCAGGGCATCTCGTATTTGGTTTTTCAAGACGGCCCATTCCGTAATCCTATTTTCTCGACAACGCGCCATCGTCTGCCTGACTTTTTGTTTGGCTTCGTCTAACATAGACTCGGACTCACGGACATAAACAAACCCACGGGTCACTACATCAGGCCCTGAAACAATCGCCCCGCTGGAACGGCTTATCGTCATGACTACGATCAGAATACCGTCTTGAGAAAGCTGTTTTCGATCCCGTAACACAATGTTACCGACATCTCCAACCCCTAATCCATCAATTAAAACTTTACCGGCCGTAACCTTGCCACCCATCGATGCGCCGTGGCGTGTGAATTCAACGACCCCACCGTTCTCCGTGATAAATATATTTTCTCGAGGAATTCCAATTTCCTCAGCTAGTTGAGCATGTTTGATAAGCATGCGATATTCTCCGTGAACTGGCATAAAATATTTAGGTCGCACCATGCTTAACATCAATTTCTGTTCTTCCTGGCTGGCGTGACCTGATACGTGCATTCCATCAGCAGATTCATAAATAACATTGGCGCCCAACTTAAATAATTGGTCCACTGTTTTCGCCACTGACTTCTCATTACCTGGAATTGGACTTGCCGAAAGGATCACAGTGTCACCAGGTTTAATCGCGACATGACGGTGGTCATGATTTGCCATGCGGGTCAGCGCGGACATTGGCTCACCCTGACTGCCGGTCGTCAGAATACATGCTTGATGTCCCGGTAAGCTAACGATCTCATCGATATCAATAAGGGTCCCCTCCGGAATATCCAGATACCCCAGCTCTTCGGCAATCCCAACAATATTGATCATGCTTCGCCCCACAACGGCTACCTTGCGGTTCGTCTTTACCGCAGCGGTTATAGCCTGCTGGAGTCGATAAACATTTGAGGCAAAACTAGCAAGAATAACACGATCTTTAGCTTCACTAAACGCTTCATCGATCATTTGTCCGACTAGCCTTTCAGACGGAGTGAACCCGAGTCTTTCCACATTTGTACTGTCGGACAAAAGGCATAGAACCCCTTTATCCCCCAGTTCTGAAAATTTTTGTATATCAAGAATTTGTCCAGATACTGGTGTATGATCTAGTTTAAAATCTCCCGTAACAACAACTGTCCCCAAGGGCGAATGAATGGCTATTGATACTGCACCTGGAATACTGTGATTGACTCTAATAAATTCAATTCGGAAAATCCCAAGCTTAATAACATCACGAGGTTGCACAACGGTAGCCTTGATACTATTTAAGTTGTTCTCTTTCATTTTGGACTGAATAATACCCAAGGTTAACCGCGTGCCAAAAATAGGCACATTCAAATCTCTCAGCAAGTACGGTAATGCGCCGATATGATCTTCATGTCCGTGAGTAAGCAGTATACCAAGGAGTATTTCTTTGTTTTCAATTAAATATGAGTAGTCTGGTATCACAATGTCGATCCCGAGCATTTCCTCATCTGGGAACGCTAATCCAGCATCAACAAGCACCATCTGATTATCATAACGGATCACGGTCATGTTCTTTCCAATTTCTCCAAGTCCGCCCAAGGGAATAATTTGTAGTTTATGCTCTTTTGGCAATCTAATCTACCTCCTGTATTTATTCTATCTCTTGAATTGTGTCTAAAAAGCCATGGAAACCCCATCAGTTTCTTTCGACGCCAAAATAAAGGCAACAAAAAAACGCGAAATTTCATAACGAACACAAAACGCCATGTGTATCCGTCATTTATTTCGAAAAGCATCTTATGAAACTAGCCGCACAATAATAGATACTTTATTATAGCGCGCAAACCTCTGACTGGCAAGTTCGATCGGGTATATACCATTGCAATTCCAGGTTGATAAACGTATAATTTTTATCGTTTCGGATACTATAATATCAATATTGAAAGGTGGTTAAAATTATGACCAATGTTGTTTGTTCCGCAGACCAGTGTACTCATAACGAGGAAGGACGCTGTGCGCTTGAGACTCTAAGTGTTACCTCCAGCTTAATGAACACTGAGGCAGAGTGTGCTTTTTACGAGACCAAAAATATATAATTCTGAGATTAAGGAATCATGCCCTTAAGTGATGGAATATAACGAGAATGAACCTCTGCCTAGGCAGAGGTTCATTCTCGTTATAAGTAATTTTCTTACTGGATTTCATTAGACGTTTAAATCACTGGCCTTTTCAGAGGCTACTTTAAATTCTGTTGTTATTCTTGCTCCACTCTTAGAACTTACGTGTACCTTTTTAAATTCATCCATTAGATCTTTTAGGAACTTCAATTCCATTGGCGTCGCGTCGACTAAAGGTAGACGTACTCCGCCAGCTTTAATCCCAATCATATTCATCAGGGATTTGATTGGGACCGGGTTTGACGTTACAAAGATGCCTTTGAAAATTGGGAAGAGATCAAGATGCCACTTTGTCGCTTGGGCTGTATCACCATCAAACCATGCATCCACCATTTTTTTCATTTCGTCCCCAATAACATGTGCTGCAACACTAATGATTCCACTACACCCTAAGGCTAACATGGGCAAGGTCATAGAATCATCTCCACTATAAACAGCAAAGGTAGAAGGTAACATTCTTTTAAGCTCACTAACCTGATCAAGAGAACCTGCAGATTCTTTTAAAGCAACAATATTTGGAATTTCAGATAACCTTTTCACTGTCTCAGGCAATAGATTAATTGAAGTCCTACCTGGTATATTGTATAGCATCAAGGGTAACGAAGTCGCCTCTGCAATAGCTTTAAAGTGCTGAAAAATCCCCTCTTGGGACGGTTTGTTGTAATAAGGAACCACTGCCAACAATCCATCAACACCCGTTATCTCAGCCTTGCGTGCAAGAGCTATACTAGCAGCTGTAGAATAGGAACCAATCCCGGCAATCACCTTTTTTTCACCTAAGGCCTCTTTTACCACTCTAAAAAGCTCTATCTTCTCTTCATTCGTTACGGTCGGAGATTCTCCTGTCGTACCACAAACCACAACCCCGTCAGACCCATGGTCGATTAAGTACTGAGCTAGTCGTGCGGCTTCTTCATAATTGACCTCCAAGGCTTCATTCATAGGAGTTACCATGGCTGTTAAGATTCTTCCAAAGGTCATATAATTCATCCCTTTCTGTCCAATTTTTCTTTTTCCTTCAAGTACCTAAACGGAATTTCCGATGTAATGTTTGAACGGCCTTCACCATGTTTTCCTTATGAACCAACACCCAAATAGTAGTGTGAGAATCAGCTGATTGCAAAATAGTCACACCTGCATCGGAAAGTGCTTCTACGATATCGGCCATTACACCAGGGACACCAGCAATTCCAGCACCTACAACAGATACTTTAGCGCAACTTGGAACGACTCCCGGTTCAAAGCCCATATTCAGTAAGATTTCAACCGCTTTGGGCGCAACCTCATCTCTAACGGTATAGAGCACAGCTTCCGGCTGGACACTGATGAAATCAACGCTAATATCTGCAAGCGCCATCGCTTTGAATATCCGTTTGTCGGTAAGGTGTTGATCTGGCACGACCCCTGTTAAAACCCGAAGTTGCGTGACATTCGCAGTATGTGCAATTCCAGTAATAATACGGTCTGAGGTAATATCAGTCCCCACTCCTCTATCTGGATACATGTTAGTAACCAGTGTGCCGGGTGCATCTGAAAAGGTCGATTTAATTCTGAGTGGGATGTTTCGTTGCATGGCGATTTCTACTGCACGTGGATGAATGACTTTGGCTCCTTGATATGCCATTTGGCATATTTCATTATAAGTTACGGTGTCTATTGTCCGTGCATCTTCAACAATCCGAGGATCTGCTGTCATAATTCCCTCAACATCAGTGTAAATATCTATCGCTTCCGCGTCTAGAGCGACCCCTAAAGCTGAAGCTGTCGTATCACTTCCACCTCGCCCAAGAGTCGTAATCTGGCCGTCTTCTGTTTTCCCTTGGAAACCAGTAACGACAACAATCTTGCCTTTTGCTAATTGCTCCAGAATCTTACCGGGCTCCACCCGTACAATCCTGGCATCCCCAAACTCTTTATCAGTAATAATTCCTGCTTGTCCCCCTGTAAATAGAACCGCTTCAAGTCCCAGACTATTTAAAGTGCTTACTAATATAGTCCCGGAAATCACTTCCCCGCAACTCATTAGAAGATCTAACTCACGTTTTGGCAAATCAGGACAAATTACGTTTACCATGCTGAGAAAAGTATCCGTTGCGTAGGGGTCCCCAGAACGGCCAATTGCAGAAACCACTATAACCGGAGAATATCCACTATGTACAGCCTCTGAAACTTTGGACGCCACACTTGCTCGCCGCTCGGCCGTGGCCACGGAGGTTCCTCCAAACTTCTGTACCAGAATTCGCAACCCTTCACCCCCTTATCGAGGTTCGATGTTCGAGATTCGTTGTTCGAACCTTAAACGTTGACCTTGGACTTCTAACTTCTAATTGTTGAACATCGAAACACACTATAATAGTAGTTCCGCGATTTGTACAGCATTGGTTGCTGCACCTTTACGGATTTGATCCCCTGCCACCCACAAATTAAACCCTTGAGCGATAGAAAAGTCTTTACGCAAGCGCCCAACATAGACTTCATCTTTATCCGAACTAAACCAAGGCATTGGATAACGGTCATTACTAGGATCGTCATCAACAATAACCCCTGCCGCTTTGCTTAAAGCCTCTCGGATCTCTGAAACACTAACTAAACGATCTGTCTCCACATTGATGGACTCCGCATGACTACGGAAAACTGGTACCCGAACGGTGGTTGCCGTAATCGCCATAGTTGGAGCGTGAAAAATCTTTTGTGTTTCCTTGACCATCTTCCACTCTTCTTTGGTATAGTCCCCTTCTTGAAATACATCGATGTGTGGAATAATGTTGAAAGCAATTTGATAGGGAAAAACCTTGGAAGTGATCTCTTCCCCTCGTGACCAAGCCTTAACCTGTGTTTCCAACTCCTCGATACCTTCGCGCCCCGCTCCGGACACGGCTTGGTAGGTAGAAACTACCACTCGACGAATTCCTGCTAAATCGAAAATAGGCTTGAGGGCAACCGCCATAATAATTGTTGAACAATTGGGATTTGCAATAATCCCTTTATGCCACAAAACATCTTCCGGGTTAACTTCAGGCACTACAAGAGGCACTTCCGGATCAAGCCGAAAAGCGCTACTGTTATCGATCACAACGGCCCCACTCTTCACTGCGGAGTGGGCATATTCTGTACTCCCCGCTCCGCCTGCAAAAAGCGCAATATCAATGCCCTTAAAGCTTTCGTGGGTTGTCTCCTGAACCTCAAGTTCTTGGCCTTGCCAGGAAATCAGTTTGCCTGCAGAACGCTTTGTTGCTAACAGCCTTAATTTATTCACTGGGAAATTCCGCTCTGCAAAAATTTTCAGAAACTCTTGTCCAACGGCGCCCGTTGCACCAATAATTGCTACATTTGGCATTCTTATGTTCCTCCTTAAATATGTCGCAGTCCTTCAGGAAAGGGCGCTCCGCTGTCTACAGCGAAGCACCAGACTCACCGTGACTCACCCTATTACCGATAATCTAAAAGCACGGGTTGAATTTGTTTTCCAACACAAGCCATCAGGATAGTTTCCGGAATTTTATCCATATGTGCTACAAGGGAATTTGCTTTAACTTGCGGATTATCTTGCCCAAATGGTACTAGGTAAATATTTTTAGTACTGAGTAATAGCCCAATATTACGCGCATTGAGCCCTAGCCCATCATTGGTTGAAATTGCCAAAACTACCGGGCTTTCATTACGAAGATGGGATTTTGCTGCCATGAGCACGGGAGTATCAATTATGCCATTTGCCAGCTTAGCCAGGGTATTTCCTGTACATGGGGCAATGACCACACAATCAAACATTTTCTTGGGTCCAACTGGCTCAGCACCAGAAATTGTATGAATTGACTCTCTTTTCGTGATCTCTTGAAATTGACGCTCCCAATCCTTTGCTTTTCCAAATCGCGTGTCCGTACTGGCAACGGAATAAGAGATGATCGGCGTCACGTCTGCCCCTTCACCTACCAGTCGCTTCATGATCGTTACAATTTCACTTAATGTACAATGTGAGCCTGTAACAGCGAACCCAATTTTCAACCCGTCAAACTGCATCTCTTCGCACCTCCACTATTATGACTGGACCGTAGCATTCATCGTGGTCAAGTGACGGAGAATAAGTTGCGGATAGATTTGAGCAAGAATTCGGCCGGCCGTTTTGGGAGCTACAATACCTGGGAGACCCGGAGCCAGAAGTGCTTTTATGCCAAGCATCTGCGCAAACTCAAAATCTGTCCCTCCCGGAATAGAAGCCAAATCCACAATTACTGCATCCCGTGCCACCTTTTCTAACATCCCGCGATCTAATATAAGATGAGGCACGGTATTGAAAATAAGTTCCGCACGTCCAATCTTATCCTGAAGATCCGAGAAATGTACAGCATGAATTCCCATCTCAACAGCTCGTGCTAAGTCCGAGGGCTTACGAGCAACCCCTGTCACCTGTGCTCCAATACCTCGTAACATTCGCGCCAGAGTCCAACCACACCGCCCTAAACCTAGGACCATGCTTTCACTGCCATGAAGCGTAATGGTTGTGGCCTCCATCGCCATTTGAATGGCTCCTTCTGCCGAAGGTATGGAATTAAGGATCGTAATTTCGTCAAGGTATTTGGTTTCTACCAACTGAATTCCCATCTTTTCTGCTATTAACTTCAAAGCTGGCCGCGCAAAACCAATAATTAGTGGTACAAGCGCTGGAATAGCTTGAAGTACTTCCTTGTTTAGTATGATAGGCTGGGCAGAGTATTTGGCTTTGACTACCCCACGTTCGTCCGTGCCGAACATTGGAAAAAGCAGCGCGTCTACTTGGCCAACCGCATCAAGCAGTGAAGGCGCAAGCGTCATTCCCGTTATGGGCGAAGCATTTTCGAATCCGACTCCGACTATGTAGGCTCCTTGTTTTTGTAACTCGGGAATTAGATATAGTTCCCGATCGTCCCCCCCTATCACGGCTAAACGAATTCCTTTCAGATCCGCACTCATCTTTATGCCCCCTTTGAGACAGTGTCCCATTGACTACTATCCATTATATGAGGGAAGGAGGGCAGCTGTTACGCAACATATTACTTAATAAAGAAACATATTACTCAATCAAGGAAATTCTCGAGGCCTATGACTAGATTAGTCAACTCGGAAGCCTTGCGAATACCTAAAATTACCCCTGGCATATAGGTTTCTCTCGAAAATGCATCATGCCGAATTGTTAGAGCCTGCCCTAACCCCCCAAATAAAACTTCTTGGTGGGCAATTAGCCCTGGTAAACGCACAGAGTGAATATGAATGCCTCCAATATCCGCGCCACGAGCCCCGGTAATTTTCTCGTACTCATTTGGATTGCCCTGAACCATCGGTTGGCGAACTTCTAAGATCCCTTCTGCCGTTTTTATAGCGGTCCCCGATGGCGCATCTAGTTTCTGATCATGATGCATTTCAATAATATCCACATGTGGAAAGTATTTTGCTGTTTCACGGGCAAATCGCATCATCAAAATCGCTCCAATAGAAAAATTCGGAGCTAAGAATGCCCCTACGTGTTCTCGGACTACGAGCCCACGAATTTCTTCAATTTCAGATTCATCCAACCCTGTAGTTCCAACTACTGGAACCACACCGGCGAGAATTGCCGTTTTAGAATTTTTGAGAACAGATTGTGGGTTTGTAAAATCCACTAACACATCAGCGCGTGTCTCTATTAGGATTTCACGATCTAACGGACCGGTAATATCTACCCCTACTCGCGGTGTGCCAACAACGAACCCGACATCCATCCCTAGATGTCTAGTATCAGAAGCTCCCACCAATAGGAGATCATCTTCTTTTAAAAGTGTACGCACCACTTCTTGACCCATTTTCCCACTTGCTCCAGCCACAAAAACGCGAATTTTCTTCAACGGAAACCCCTCCTGCGATGATAAGGCAAAAACCCCGTTGCAAATACGCAATTCGGGGTTACAGCTTTTACATACATTTTATTGGGTATCCCGTCCTCTGTCAAATTGAATCTTACCGATTTTGCTCAAACTTATTTTTTAAATCGATAATGATGACTTCAGAGCCAACTTTTTTGATAGTTTCCCAAGGTATCACCAATGTCTCTCGTTCTCTGTCTCCTTTAGATCCCCAAAAACCCGAAAATCCGCCGCTGGAGGTTAGAACGATGGCTTCGACCGAACCGTTTATGGAAATATCAAGATCAGCGTCCCCCACCAAGCCGAGTTTTGCTCCATCATACAAATTGATAATCTCTTTACCAGCAAGATCGCTTAAAAGCATGTTTTTCCCTCCTTTATCTCCGTAGTCTTATCCAAGCGCTCAATACAAAAGGTTGTAGAATAGCTAATAATAAGGAAATCACTGCAAGTGGTTCAACAAAAAATGTGGAATCACTCCACCAATCTTCAGGAATTTTCAGGAAGGTGAACAACAGTTCCAGCGAGAGGTAGATCCCCCCTGCTGTGCCCACCAATTGACTTAACGCAGTGGCCAACTGGTTTGATGTAGACTGAGATCGCCACATCAACCTATACTTTCGAGCACGTATGGAAATGACAACTCCAATTACCAGAAGCATAACCCCAAGGGTTTGCATTTACACTCCCCCTCATGGGGAGTGTATGATCAGACAAACCTCCATAGAACAAGAAATTAGAAGGATAGACAATTTAATATTCATTAAAATGTAGCAGCATTATGCATCGCACCCTATACTCCCGTCGAGCCAAAACCTCCTACTCCTCGAGGTGTTTCCTGAAGCTCTGAAACTTCTTCGAATAATGCCCGAAAAACCGGCAGGAAAACCATTTGAGCTATGCGATCTCCTGGGTTAATGGTCACTCTTTCGTCTCCAAGGTTTTGTACCAACACTTGAAGTTCTCCTCGATAATCCGAATCGATTACCCCAACGCCATTCGTCAACCCCATTCCGTGACGACTAGCCAGACCGCTTCGAGCAAACACTAGTGCAACTACCGATGGACTTGGTAGCTCAATGGCAATACCAGTCGGTATCTTAACATTCTCTCCTGGATTGACTATCAAAGGTACTTTAAGATCTGCGCGGAGATCGACACCGGCGGACGCAGGGGTGGCATACGTAGGAAGAGCCACTAAATTGCTAGACGTTCTTTTCACTTTCACGTTAATGCTAGAATCTGACACGTAACAAACCCTCCTTAATTCATGGGCACGCTGCTTCGTACCCTTACAATAAAAGAGTAGGCCTACGCCTACTCTTCCCAACCAATTTTTGTTAGCAAATCAGAAAGTACAACTTCATGTCCATCTGGACCTAGTGTCATTATACTTATCCTGTCTCTTTTCCAAAGACGCCCAATTACGCGTTTAACATCATCCAAGGTTACCTTTTCGAGCTTTTCAATCACTTCTTCCGGTGAAAGAACGCGATTGTACGTAAGTTCTGTCTTTCCCAAACGACTCATCCGGCTGCTAACAGATTCCAGTCCAAGATATAGTCCGCCTTTAATCTGTGCTTTTGTACTTGCGAGTTCACCCGCAGTAATTCCCTGTTGCTTAATTTCCAATAACTCTTTGAGAATGCACTCAATGACTTCTTCGGTGTTTTTAGGACTTGTTCCTGCATAGATTGAAAATAGTCCAGTATCCACATAAGTGGAGTGATAAGAATACACTGAATAGGCTAAGCCTCGCTGTTCCCTTATCTCTTGAAATAATCTAGAACTTAAACCTCCACCTAAAATATTATTGAAAATGTGCATTGCATAGATATCCTCATCATCTTGACCAAGACCTGGAACTCCTAGGAGGATATGCATTTGTTCAGTATCTTTCTTCTGGTAATGTTCAACTGTATGTCCCGTGGGTGTTCCTTCCAGAACACGGCGTCCACCTCTCTGAAACGTGCCAAATTCGCCAGATAGTTTTGCAACGACATCCTCGTGTTTTATTTTCCCCGCCACTGCAATGACTACATTATCCGGGGCATAATGTTCCGAAAGGAAAAGCATGATTTTCTCTCGGTTCAGAGACCTTATGCTCTCCTCAGTCCCCAAAATCGGTTTTCCTAATGGGTGATCTTTCCATACTTGTTCTGAAAAGATATCGTGGATCAACTCATCTGGAGAATCTTCATACATCTTTATTTCTTCAATAACCACATTTATTTCTTTGTTAATTTCCTGTTCATCATACAGAGAGTGAAAGAACATATCACTTAATACGTCAATCGCGAGATCAAGGTCTTCATCCAAGACTTTAGCATAATAACAGGTGTATTCTTTCGTGGTAAAGGCATTCAACTGACCGCCCACAGCTTCTAAGGATTCCGCTAATGCCCGTGCTGTTCGGTGCTCCGTTCCTTTAAAAAACATGTGCTCTATAAAATGAGAGATACCCTTGTACCCTTCTCCTTCATCCCGCGAACCGGCACCTACCCACAATCCGATGGCTGCCGACCGAACATGTTCAATCTCTTCTGTAATAATTCTAACTCCGTTGGGCAATACCGTTTTTTTATACAATGAATTTTCCACTTCCTCTCTATCTATCACTTAAATAACGCACTAAGGGGTTCTGCTTTCACTTCATTTTCGCTAAATAAAGGAACGCTGTTTAATTTCTTATCCCCTAGCCAGACTTCTAAATGTCCTAAGCGTTCACCAGCTCGAACTGGCATCTTAGCACTCTTTTCCCATAGCACACGAGTTTGGAGTTTTCCCCGCTCAGCTTTGGCAATACTTACCTCGATTGGATTCTCAATAAATGCTTTAATTGATTTTTTTTCACTGGGAAATTCTCCGACAGCCTGTCCAACCTCTACAAGCGTTACTGTCTCAGTTTTTTCAAAGCCCCACTCTAATAATTTCTGAGCATCCCCAAAACGATCAGGAGCATTGAGAACCACGGCTAGTAACTGACGTCCTTCCTTAGTTGCAGAGGCGACAAGGCATTTTCCAGCTGCCGTCGTCGTCCCTGTTTTAACGCCATTAGCATACGGATAATTCGATAATAGTTTATTTGTGTTTTTTAAATCCATAAACACATCGGGTTCTAGAAAATGAATTGACGTTGTCTTTTGACGAGTAATCCCCGCGAATTGAGGAAGTAACAAGCCATGACGAGCCATAAGCGCAAGATCTTTTGCGGTAGTATAATGTTCCTTGAGAGGCAAGCCATTGGTATTCACGAAATTGGTATTTTGCGCCCCTAGGGCCAAAGCTTTCTTATTCATCAGATTGACAAACTGCTTTTCACTGCCAGCAATATGTTCAGCAATTGCAACGCAGGCATCATTTCCCGATCGGACCAAAGCACCCGTTATGAGTTCATAAAGGATAATCTTTTCTCCCGGATCAAGATGCAAGGTTGCCTCTCCGACGGCTGCCGCTTTCTCACTAACAGTCACAACTTCATCCGGTCGCCCTAACTCCAATCCCAAAATACCAGTCATGATTTTAGTGGTGCTCGCAGGAGGGCGACGCGTTTCTGCTTGCTTGCCATAGAGAATGTCGCCCGTTTTTACATCCATCAACACTGCAGAAGCAGCACTGACCGAGGGTCCACTCGCTAACACAGTGGGTTTCGCCACAGGTTTTTTAGCCGATACATTTTTAGCCGATGGTTTTAGGGTCGATGCTTTTCTTGTTGTTGCACCATACACTGGGGTCGCCGATATAATACTCACGTTTATAAAACAAAGAAAGACGCAGAACCAAGCACACGCCCACTTTTGCCTGATCATTAAACCACCTCAACTTCTAATTCTTCTGTGAGGTAGTATCTCCGATCTGTTCAGATGTTATGAGCTCATCAAGCGTTTGGAAACTAAACCCATCTCGGACCAATTGATCGATAATTACAGGTAAGGCTTTGACAGTATTTGCTTTAGGATGCATTAATACTATGGCACCTGACTTATTAGGTTTAATCCCATATTGTATTGCAGGGGTAACAATACGTTTTACGATAATTTCGGGCGTACTATCTGCCCGCCAATCGACGGTATCTAAAGTCCATAAAATCGTCTGATAGCCCAATGCATCAGCGGCTTTAAGTCCCGTAGCACCCTTCTCACCATAGGGCGGTGCATATAAATGGGTCTTTTTATTAATAATTCCTTCAATGATACTTTCCGTCTTCCTAATTTCTACTTGATTAGCCTCGTTCGAGAGCTGATCAGGATGCGGATGGGAATAACCATGGTTTTCAATTTGGTGACCTCTGCTAGAGATTATCTTAAGTAGCTCTGGATTTTTCTTGGCCCATCGCCCGGTGACAAAAAAGGTCACGTGTGCATTGCGCTGCTCTAAGACGTCCAACATTGCTGGGATATATTCTTCGCCCCAATCCACATTAATCGTTAAAGCCATCACCAACTGTTCCGTTTTGACCTGTTCAATGGGTTTTGAGACCGAAACATCGGAAGCAATGATCCAATGTTCTGCAACAATTCCTACCAACAACAGAAAGAAAATCCCGCCAAACGAGAGTATTCGTCGCGAGATTTTTAGATTAATGAACATATGCATCCCCCTCCTTAACCTTTATGCAGGCAGGGGGACTCACAGACTGTTCATAATGAATATTGGCACTTTTATTGAGTAAAGTTTAGAGCACAGTTGGATTTCCCCTTTGGACGTTAGGCATCGCCTCTTTACGAGAAAGGTTCAACCGTCCTTGTTTGTCAATGGCAGTTGCTTTAACCATGATTTCGTCCCCAGCCTTAACGATGTCTTCCACTTTTTCGACTCGTTCATGAGCCAGTTGAGAAATATGGACTAATCCCTCTTTACCCGTAAGTCCCAGAACTCCTGGAATAACTTCCACGAAAGCGCCAAAATCCATAACTCGTGTGACTTTCCCTTTATAGATTTTACCCACCTCTACTTCCTGAGTTAGAGCGTGTATAATCTTAAGTGCCTGCTCACCGCCATCGCCGCCAACCGACGAGATAAAGACGCGGCCGTCATCCTCGATATCAATTTTAACGCCTGTTTGCTCAACAATCTTCTTAATTGTTTTACCGCCAGGTCCAATAACATCGCGTATCTTATCGGGATGAATCTGCGCTGTGATTATTTTAGGAGCATAAGTAGAAAGCTCAGCGCGTGGTTTGTCTATGACAGCCACCATTTTATCCAAGATGAAAAGCCGTCCTGCTTTAGCTTGGGTTAAGGCTTTCAATAAAACCTCTCGAGATACGCCCTTAATTTTAATATCCATCTGCATAGCTGTGATTCCTTTACTGGTACCCGCTACTTTAAAATCCATATCTCCGAAATGATCTTCTAAGCCCTGGATATCAGTAAGGATTGCAATATTATCGCCTTCTTTGATGAGCCCCATGGCAATACCCGCCACCGGTGCTTTAATAGGAACACCTGCGTCCATCATCGAGAGGGTACTTCCACAAACTGAAGCCATAGAGCTTGAGCCATTGGATTCCAAGACCTCAGAAACTAAGCGGATCGTATAAGGAAACTCGGTTTCATCCGGCAAAACAGGTCTCAAAGCTTTTTCAGCTAATGCACCATGCCCTATATCCCTTCGCGATGGACCACGCATCATTTTTATTTCCCCAACACTGTAAGGTGGGAAATTATAGTGATGTATATAACGTTTAGACCTTTCCAGGCCTAGTCCATCCATTATTTGTTCATCTCTTGCGGCTCCCAGCGTCGCCACAGTTAGCACCTGAGTTTGACCCCGCGTAAAGAGGCCTGTTCCATGTGTACGCGGCAGAATACCTACTTCGACCGTGATCGGTCGAACTTCATCCACTGCCCGACCATCCGGACGAATATGCTCATCCGTTATCAATTTACGAACAATCAGATGCACGATGTCTTCTAAGACTGCCTTAATGGCTTTCGTTTCCTCTGGGAACTCAGCTTCAAAGAAAACCAAGGCTTCAGCTTTAACAGCGTCGATTGCATTCTCCCGAGCTTTTTTCTCTTCTATACGAACTGCCTCATCTAACTTATTATACGTATGAGCTTTTACAGCTTCCACCATTAGGTCGTCAATTTTGGCAATCTTTACCTCATCTTTTTCCTTCGCTAATCCCAAAGTCAAAGCTTCCTCACGATAGTCTGCGATAAACTTAGCTATCTTTTTAACTTCTGCATGCCCGAACATGATTGCTTCCAATATTTGATCCTCAGGTACTTCATGAGCACTTGCTTCGACCATCATAACAGCGTCTACTGTCCCTGCTACCGTAAGCAGCATCAGACTTTTTTCAGACTGCTCAATGGTAGGATTAATAATGTATTCATCTTCAACAAGTCCCACTATTACTGCCGCTATAGGACCCTCGAACGGAATGTTTGATATGGTTAATGCTGCCGACGCTGCATTTATTGCTGTGATATCTGTCGCACAGTCGTGATCAACAGACATAATGGCGGCAACCACTTGAACTTCGTTACGATAACCTTCTGGAAATAACGGACGAATTGGACGATCAATTAAACGTGCAGATAGTGTTGCCTTCTCACTCGCTCTTCCTTCACGTTTAATAAATCCGCCTGGGATTTTACCGGCTGCATACATACGTTCTTCGAACTCAACGGTCAGGGGGAAAAAATCAATTCCCGCTCGCGGTGCACCACTGCCCGTAGCAAACACAGAAACTACTGTATCCCCGTAGCTAAGAAAAATCGCGCCTCCCGCTTGTTTACCAATTTTTCCGGTTTGGAATGTCATTACTCTACCACCAACCGTGAGTGACTTTTCGAGTATTTGCTGTTTCAAAATGGAACCTCCTTAATAATTCTCAATCCTTCTATATCAATTATCTTCTTCGACATATTATTATTATTTCCTGCAAATGAGATAATAAAACTCTTCTAATAGAATAATCTTGATAAACACTAAACTTAAAGAAGCGGATCATTCTGATCCGCTTCACATTGTGCATACGTTCAGTTATTTCCTCAAACCAAGCACCGCAATAAGACTACGATAACGGTCAAAATTGACGTTTTTCAAATAAGTCAATAATGCACGTCTCGAACCGACCATCTTCAAGAGACCACGTCGGGAATGGTGGTCTTTCTTATGAGTCTTAAAGTGTTCTGTTAAATACGTGATCCGTTCAGTAAGAAGCGCAATTTGTACCTCTGGAGACCCGGTGTCCCCTTCTTTTTGTGCATGCTTTAGGATAATCTCTTGCTTTCTTTCAGGTGTCATCATAATAAATTCCTCCATTTTTGTTGTATTTCCCAACTGCCCAGGTTAGCGTCGGAGACTCACTCAATCCGAGTCAGTGGGACATTATAGTTCTTAACAAGTATACAGGGTAAAAATATCTTTGTAAAGGAGGCCCATGATACTGCGTGTCGCCTTAATAGTAGTTGCCTCGAGCCTCTACACGAGGATTTCTCGTAGGGCAGATTCTGCTTCAGCTCTATCTTTTTTTAGCTGCATCAAAAGTTCATTGACCCCATTGAATTTACGTTCATCACGCAAACGCTCAACTATGTGAACCAAGATTTCACTGCCGTACAAATCACCACTAAAATCAAAGAAATGGATCTCGACCATAGTAGTATAATCGTCATGAAACGTTGGTTTCATTCCAATGTTCATCATCCCTGACACGCGCTTTCCATCTAGATAGGCCCAAACCGCATATACCCCGCGCATTGGTATTAAATAGTCATCCGGAGGGAGAATGTTGGCGGTTGGATAACCCAGTTGACGCCCTCGCTCTTCCCCGTGCACAACAGACCCCCGAAGGCATGGAGGGCGCCCTAGTAAACAGCTCACCAATCTAATATCTCCGCGCAGTAATGCTTTACGAATGCTACTCGATGAAATCACCTGCCCATCAATCGTTTGGGCCTGAAATACACTCACTCCAAATCCGTGCTTCTTCCCTAAGGCTTGAAGTAATTCTGGATCTCCTCTCCCTTGGGCACCAAATGAATAATTGAAGCCGACCACAACATGAATCACTCCGAGGGGAAGTAGCATTTTCTCTACAAACTGTTCTGGGGAAGTATTCGCCATTTCCCTAGTAAACGGTAATAAGTAGACTGTTTGGACTCCAATAGTTTCTAAATAGTGTAACCGCTCTCCAGTTGTCGACAATAGCTTTATCTCCCGTTCGGGAAATAGCACTTTGAAGGGGTGAGGCTCAAAAATAATAATTGCAAGCCCCACACCTAAACGCACAGCTTGTCCTAATCCATGCTCAAGCAAGCGACGATGTCCCAAGTGTACTCCATCGAAATTACCTAATGCTAATACACATGGTTCTTTGTTTGTTGGCAGACTTGTTAGAACTTGCACGGATTTGACCTCCTAAGTGAACTCGTATCATCCAAAAACTTTGTGTGGACAAAGATCTTCCCCACGCCAGGCCCCTATTCCTATCAGCTTTCCGTGTTCAAGGACCTGGACATAATTCAATATTCGTTCGCTAGATTCTGCTTTGGATGACGAACCATGATCTACGAATTCCGAATTTTCTTCGTTAGAAGTAAGCAATAGTTCGCGTTTGGTAGGTAACCCATGACGAAAAGCATTGGCACGAGCTTCTGATAAGAATACTCGTGGTAGATCGACTCCTGCAGTAAGTGGTAGTAAAAAGGTGTAATTTGATTTACTTACCGCTTCTTCAATTTCCTCAAGTGTCCAACTCTCTTGGATCTTAAACGGGCCAGAACGAACGCGTAGTAAATTAGACATATGTGCACCACAGCCTAATGCCTGTCCAATATCATGACTGATTGTCCGGATGTATGTCCCTTTTGAGCACTCAATATCTAAGATTGCCCGAGGAAACTCCTCTTCGTACCATTTAACCAACTTAAAATTATAAATGAATACTTCGCGTGGCGTTCTCTCGATCGTTAAACCTTGGCGTGCATATTCATATAAGTGTTTTCCTTCTTTACGAACTGCCGAGTACATGGGAGGTATCTGTAATATTTTACCCAGAAAATGTGGTATTACCCGTTCTAAGTCGTGCTGTTTTAAATCTGGTTTAGTTTGAAGGACCTCTTTGCCGAAAGCATCCTGAGTATCTGTCGTAACTCCAAACGTAACCTCGGCGAGGTAAGCTTTTCCTTGCTCTGTTATGTACTCCGCTAAACGTGTTCCCTTACCTACGCAAAGTGGCAAAACTCCTGCTACCCCAGGATCAAGCGTTCCTGTGTGTCCAATCTTTTTAATTTTTAACACTCTTCGCATCCAAACAACAACATCAGACGATGTCATTCCTGGTGGTTTAAGGACGTTAATGATCCCTTCCAATCCTTAACGCCTCCTCAATCGCGGTCGTTATGCTTTGTTTGGCCTCAGTCATCAACATCCTAAGAGTACAACCTGCTGCTCGCTGGTGTCCTCCTCCTCCGAATAGAACAGCAATCTCATTGACGTTTAGCCAAAGGTTAGAACGAAGGCCTACTTTAATTTCTTCAGGCCCAACCTCTTTCAGCAACACGGCCACCTCAACGCCTGCAATACTTCGAGCTTGATTAACCAGTCCTTCACTCAGTTCTTGCTCTGCACCACTTTTCTGAAAATCTTCTGTGCTTAAACTCATAATTGCCAACTGCCCGTCCGCAAGAATTTCTAATCCAGCTAAGGCACACTGAAGCAACTTACTCTGGGCGAGGGGCTTTTGGTCAAATATGCTATGGTGTATACGTGACAAATCTACACCAAGATCTAGTAGGTCTGCAGTCGAACGATGAGTCTGCGCCGTCGTATTACTATACTGAAAGCATCCTGAATCCGTCACAATCGCCGTGTAGAGATTGGTGGCTATGTCTATATCTAATTCTACACCCAGCTGTTTTATAAGCGCCAGCGCAACTTCTCCAACCGCGCTTGCTTGTGCATCTACCCAGTTAAAGTCACCAAAGAACAAATTTGAGATGTGGTGGTCTAGGTTAAGCACAGTACTGTCTCCAGAAATTTCGGACCTAGACATGTTAACGCGGCCCAGATCGGTACAGTCCACAAACAACAAGACCTTAGGTTGGGGACTAGGAAGCTCTTGCTTCACTCGATATGAACCTGGTAAGAACGCTAGATAGCTTGGCACGGGATCCGGATTATAAAAGGACACTTCTTTCCCCATTTTCTCCAAAGCGAGACCCATTGCCAACATGGACCCTAGACAATCTCCATCCGGAGAAATATGGGAGAAAAGCGCCACCTTTGGCGCTTTTCTTAACACTTCAATCATCTCTTCAGGAGTGTTTTCATTATTCATGAGATTCATCCTTACCCGTATCGTCGGACGCTTCAACATCCCGCAACAACTTCGCTATGTGTGCACCATGTTCAATGGAAGGATCATATACAAAAACGATTGATGGAACGTGCCGCAGTCGTATACGCTTCCCTATTTCACAACGTACAAAACCTGCTGCTCCATTCAACACATCTAACGATGTTTTACCTTCATCTTCAGTCCCCAGAACACTAACATACACTTTCGCGTGGGCCAGATCACCAGCAACGTCGACACTTGTCAAGGTTACAAATCCAATGCGAGGATCTTTTAGCTCCACCCGGATGAGTTGTGAAATTTCTTCTTTGAGCGTTTCAGCCAAACGATTAGGTCGATGTTTTGACATACTTATACCTCCAGGACCGATTTACTATAGAGTGCGTTTGACCTCTTCCATCATAAACGCTTCAATGATGTCTCCTTCTTTAAGGTCATTGAATTTTTCGATGCCAAGTCCACATTCATAACCCTCGGCTACTTCTTTAACATCATCCTTAAATCTTCGGAGAGAATCCATGACCCCTTCATGAATAACGATACTATCCCGAATAACACGCACTTTAGCTGAACGAACCATCTTTCCTTCGGTCACCATACAACCTGCGACAGTTCCCGCTTTAGGGACTTTAAAGACCATACGCACTTCTACTTTACCTAACACAACTTCTTTGAAGGTAGGATCAAGCAGACCTGTCATTGCCGCTTTAACATCTTCAATGGCATCATATATGACCCGATACAGACGTAAATCAACGCCCTCTAGTTCAGCCGTCGCCTTCGTATGGGAGTCTGGCCGGACATTAAAGCCAATAATGATAGCATTTGAAGCTGAGGCCAGCATGATATCATTTTTATTAATAGCACCGACTCCGCCGTGGATTGGGTTGACTCGTACCTCACTCGTTGAAAGCCGAAGGAGCGACTGCCGTAAAGCTTCAACAGACCCTTGGACGTCTGCTTTAATAATAATGTTTAATTCCTTGATCTCGCCCTCCTTGATTCTGTCAAAAAGGTCTTCTAAGCTAACTTTAAAGACGGTTTTCTTGGAATCTTCGACCCTACGCGCTGCAATACGTGCAGAGGTTATTTGGCGAGCCAATTTCTCGTCTGCGACGACATAGAATAGCTCTCCCGCTTCAGGTACTTCGGATAAGCCATGAACTTCAACCGGCATGGACGGGCCTGCGTTTTGAACACGGCGCCCTGTATCATCCACCATAGCCTTAATTCGGCCAAAGGCACAGCCTGCCACCGCTACATCCCCAATAGTGAGCGTACCCTTAGAAACGAGAACTGTAGCGATCGGTCCCTTACCCTTATCTAATTCAGCCTCAATGACAGTCCCTGCGGCTGGACGTTTGGGATTTGCTTTATAATCCCGAACTTCTGCGACAAGCAAAATCATTTCCAGTAGTTTATCTATGCCCAGATTACCTTTTGCAGATACCGGAACGGCAATGGTTTCTCCGCCCCATTCTTCAACCACAAGACCGTACTCAGTGAGTTCTTGTTTAACCTTTTCGGGAGTTGAGTTTTCTTTATCTATCTTATTAATGGCGACTATAATGGGAACCTCAGCCGCTTTGGCGTGATTAATAGCCTCTATGGTTTGAGGCATGACCCCATCATCCGCCGCCACTACCAACACTGCGATATCTGTGACTTGCGCACCTCGAGCACGCATTGCGGTAAAGGCTTCGTGTCCCGGTGTATCTAAGAAGGTAATTTTTTGACCATTGATCTCGACTTGGTACGCCCCGATATGCTGAGTAATTCCACCAGCTTCCGAAGCTGTAACATGCGTAGTACGGATGCAATCCAAGAGTGACGTTTTCCCATGGTCAACGTGTCCCATTACAGTTACAACTGGGGGTCGAAAAACAAGGTCTGCTGGATCATCTGCAATTTCTTCAATCACAGCCATGGATTTTTCAGCTTTTACCTCGACTGTAACACCCATTTCACCTGCCAAGATTGTTGCTGTTTCTGCGTCTAGCTCCTGATTAATAGTAGCCATGACGCCCAGAACCATAAGCTGTTTAATAATTTCTCCAGCCTTACGGCCCATTTTGGCAGCTAAATCTTGTACTGAAATCGATTCCTGAATCACAATGTGTTTCGGCGACGTGTCCCGAACTTCTTTCTTGGGACGCTTTTGAAAACGTCGATGTGGTGGACGGAACGCATTTACTTTTTCTTTTTCTAATTCGCGTTTGCGCTCATAAGCTTTGTCTTGGGCTTTCTTAGTGGCCGGTGGCTGACGTTTTGGCTGTTCGGTGATCGTAGGAGCGGCCGGAGCTCCTGCACCAGCTCGAGCTGGCATTCCTGGACGTGCACCCTGCGACTGTCCTTGAAAGCCTGGACGTGTACCTTGCGGTTGTCCTTGATATCCCGGACGTGGGCCTTGCGGCTG
>DASRMA010000027.1:0-6933 GCA_035648155.1 Desulfosporosinus sp. | reverse complement strand
AAATGTTACTCGGCAGACGGTTCAGTACAATGTAAGATTCAGGAGGTTCAGTATGTTGTATCAACTTAATAGGTTCCTCTAAGCTATTGATTTAATCAATGGCTTATTCTATATCTACTCACCCCCCAAATCTTAAAGATTACGTCAAGTAGCTGAAAACACATTTTCTCAAAAACAGCCAAATTTGACCCTGAGGGCAGATTTACATGTTTTCTAACCTATTCATTTAGGCTACAGAAAACGTGTTTTCACGTGATAACACAAAGTCCGATTATCTCCCGATTACTTTGATTAGCTATGCTGTCTATATTCGATAAAAAGACAAGTTGAGACGATAACAAAGAAGCTTTTACAAAGGAAATTTCACCTAAAAAGCGTTGCGAAAACCTTTTAATTTTTGTTTTTCGTTGTGCTTTATCATTGTTCCTGGGGGTGTGGACAGTGCTGGCTACTGCTTTGGGTTGTTTCTTATACTGCACAGAAACTCAAACAATAGAAATAGCAGGCCTTAGCTTTAGACCTGCTATTTCTTAAATTAGATTATCCATACAGGGACATACCAGTTCTTTGCATCGATGGGAAGCAGATCATTTGCCATGCAGACGACCGCGCCGTTCCCGATTTTCATTTTTGTCTGAGAAAGTTCACCGAACTTTTCTGGCTCTGTAACGGGTTTCAATACACCAAAATGCTTAATAGCATCCTTGCCAGGGGAAGCTGATTTTTTAATTTCGATGGGATAAAGCGTTCCGTTCTCGTAAATTAACAGATCAATTTCCTTTTTATCCTTGTCACGGTAATAATAGATGGGCGGTTCCTTTCCTGCGTTCAGGTAGCTCTTGTAAATCTCCGAAAAAACATAACTCTCGAAGAATGCCCCAGACATAGCCCCTCTTTCCAGAGCTTCGGGATTACCCCACTTCAAGAGATGGGAGCAAAGACCAGTATCAAGGAAGTGAAGCAACTGCATCTTTGTAACCCGCTTTAAGAGGTTGTTGGAATACGGCTGGACAAGTGCGATAATGTTGGATGTCTTGAGGATGGAAAGCCACTTTTTTGCTGTAGGAGATGATATGCCACATTCTCTGGCGATTTCGTCATAAACAACAGGCTTCGCTGTTCTTGCCGCAACGACAGTCATGAAATTATAGAAGGCCATTTCATCTGCAACCTGTGTTAAATCTTTTATGTCACGTTTAAGGTAACTATCGATATAGGAGCGATAATACATTTCAAGGTCCACGTTATCATCCGCATAGAGCTTCGGCATGGAGCCTTTAAAGATACGGGAATACAGACCATTAAGATCAAACTTCTTAGCTTTTTCGATACGTTTCATCAACCGTTCCGAGTCTGTCGTAAATACTTCCGATGATACTGCATTGATTTCACTAGTCGATAAACCCAATAAGTTAATAATCCCGACGCGTCCTGCAAGGGATTCGCTGACATTCTGCATCATTACAAATGCCTGTGATCCGGTGATCCAAAAATCCCCGTTACGCTTTGATTTATCAACCGCCATTTTGATATACGGAAATAATTCGGCAGCTGCATATTGGACTTCATCAATCAAAACAGGCGGTGTATATCTTTGAAAAAATAATGCGGGGTCACTTTTTGCTAAGTATCGGATATCTGGGTCGTCCAATGTCACGATTTTGCGGTTAGGCTCTGCCAATCTTTCGAGCATCGTCGATTTCCCTACCTGGCGCGGTCCGATTACAAGCATTACGGGAAATGTGGCTGATGTTTTTCGGACAGTATCTTCTAGCGCTCTTTTTATATACAAAAACAAACACCTCGTCTAAAGTAAACTATAATTTTATAATAGACGAGATGGCTTATTCTGTCAAGTGATTTGCATGTGATTACCCATTTTAAAGTGTAATCACACCCATATTCATAACGCAATCCTAGGGTTCACGACCACTCTAGGCTTTACCTCTTGGGTCTTGGTACGACGAAAGGTTATATCTAAGACCCTTGATATAAGCTAGGTGGAAGTAGTGCTCCATAATCTTGCCCAACTCATTGAAGAAAAGAAACTACCGCAACCGTCCATCACGATTGACTCGGGCAGAGGCTAATGTGCAGGATGAGGGTGAAGACAATTTAGACCAATTTTACCTTTTTGGCGGGATGGGCATTAATAGCCAGGATGAAGTAAACCCAGTAAACAAAATAAACATGGTAAACATGGTAAACATGGTAAACATGGTAAACAATAATTCCAATTTTAGCCTTAAGCTAGACCTTTGTGTCTGGCTTTTCTTATTTGACATAAACTACAATATTTAATATTATAAACATTATGTAAACATTAAATTACTTCTAGTGAGAACAAAGAAAAGGAGGTAATTCCTTGACACGTGTTATTACAGTTGCTAATCAGAAAGGCGGCGTAGCTAAAACTACCACAGTACAAAATATAGCCGCGTCCTTAACATACAAAGGTTATAGGACACTATCTATAGATCTTGACCCACAGGGTAATTTATCTTTTCTAATGGGCGCAGACAACGTAAATAAGCCAACAATATATGATGTGTTGCGAGGGAAAACGAGGATTACGGAAACCCTGCAGCAGACCAAGAGCGGGACCATCATCCCGGCTAACATTCTTTTAAGTGGCGCGGATCACGAGTTCACTCAACCCGGCAAGGATAAATTATTGATTAAGGAACTAGATGTGTTTAAGCGGGAAGTGTATGATTTTATTTTAATTGATACTCCGCCGTCATTAGGTATATTGACCATTAACGCATTAACGGCGTGTGATAGTGTCATTGTGCCCATGTCAGCCGATGTATTGAGCTTGCAGGGGATCAGTCAACTATATGACACCATAGAGGCCGTAAGGAAGCGTAACAACCCATCATTAAGGATCGAGGGTATTTTATTCACACAGTACGCAGGAAGAACCCTTTTGTCTAAGGAGTTTACGAAGGCCATTAAGGGCGTTGCTAAGCGGTTAGACACAAAAGTATTTGATACCGTCATAAGGTCTAGTGTAGCAGCAAGGGAGGCCCAGGCTAACCAAATTGACGTTATTACTTATGCTCCTGCTTCATCAACGACCGTTGACTATAATGCTGTAACAGTTGAAATTATCAAAGGAAGTGTAAAGCGTGGCTAAGAAGAGTTTTGAGGGCTTAGGGGATCAAGCAGTAAATAAATTATTTAGTCCAGCAGCTCAGGAAGATCGGGAGATATTAGACGTTGATCCATCCAACGCGAGAAAGAGTGCTGCAGGAAGACCCCCCACAATTAAAAGGGAAATAGAAAAGAGCAGTCAAGAAGGGCTACCGGAAAATTGGACCCGTGCCACCTTTATTCTACGGGAGGACTTACTGAAAAGGCTTAAGGACTATTCATACACTGATCGGCGCAGCCTTAAAGAAATCATCAATGAAATGATCGAGGATTACTTGCAGAACAAGGACATTATCGAAAGGGGCGGTAAATAGTGTCAGTTGAACAAAGGGACATACGAGTTTATACGGTACCTGAGCTTGTTAAGCTATTTAAATTAAACCCACAGAGCGTCAGGAGTTATCTGAAGGATGGTAGGTTGAAGGGACGTAAAGTTGGGATTAAGTGGCTTGTCACAGAGGAAGCGATCAGGGAATTTCTAAATGGCGGAAATCAAAAGTAAACATTGTAAACATTGTAAACATTGTAAACATTGTAATTGAAGTAAACACAATAAACATTGTAACTTTAGTAAACATGATAAGCACAGTAAACAAGGTAATACTTGTAAACATGGAATGAATGCCGTACCTCAAAGCCTAAGCTTTGAAAGAAGAGGAGGATGTCAATGCCAATTAAGCCACCAGAAGAAGAGGTGCTTGAAAGTAGCCCATTAAAAGAAAAACTATATACCGAGTCAATGTTAACCCAAGCCGAGGCATTCATTAGATTCAGCAAGACCGCTAAATTCACTGAAATGTATGAGAGCTTAAAGCCAGAGGATAAATTATCTGTTAAATCTCTCGAATCAATGTTAACATGGTCAACTGAATTTTTAGATATGGTTGAGAACCAAAGGGAAATCCTAGAGAAACTACTCAAGAAGAAGGGTGGGCCGAGTAAAAAAGAGATTGAAAAAGTATTTGACCAATACTTAAAGTTGCCCCAAGGCACCCACACAAACAACTTAGCACATAAACTAACGACCAAAATATCCAATCAGCAGCTCGATCCTAATGGGAGATGCATCATTACAGACAAAAACTTTAAACTTTTCATAGAAGGCTATGACAAACTTGTGAACGGAGCCAACACGAGTGCAGTAAAATTTTTTGATGCTGCTGTTCTGAATTGCAGTAAAAACCACGATTCACTAGCCAAGATCCCACTAACAGACTATATGGAACTTAGAGGCCTTAAGGACGAAAAGGAAGCCCGCAAACAGATAAAAGATGATATGGAAGTGCTAAAGGCTATCAAGTTTGAGTATAAGGGAACCGGAAAGCACAAAAGCGATTGGATGAGTATAAGCCTGTATGGAGGCCGCGCCGGTATATACAAAGGAGTGATTGAATTCATGTTTTCAAGGGATTTCTACGCGTCTATCCCTGAAAATCAGTTCATGTTCATACCTTCGGAATATTTCTCTACGAGGGACAAGTATAATCCTCACACAGCCTATTTCATCCGACGGATTGCGGAGCATAAGAGAATGAACCTGGGCAAGTCCAACGAAAACATTATAGGTGTCGAAACCTTAATAAATTCAAGCCCTATATTTCCAAAGTATGAAGACGTTCACTATCAATTTAGCCAGAAAATACTTACGCCTTTTGAAAAAGACATGGACGTTATCAAAAGTATCAAATGGCACTACTCAGGAGAACAACCAACCAACTACAACGAATTTATTGGTACGAGCGTAGTTATTACGTGGGAGGATTACCCGGATGTCAAGAAACTAACTCAGCATAAAAACACCCCTATCAAAGAGGGAAAACGAACCCCAAAAGGACCCAAAAAAGAGGGGTAAAAAGTTAGATTAGGAGGGGTAAAAAGTTAGATGGTATTTTGAAACCCTTGGTACGAGCCAGTTTGAGGGGCGTGATTTCCCCTAAGTACTTATAAGTACTCTTAAACACTCTTAAGAGACAAAACGGGCCATTCTTTCAGGCGGGTCGTCTGGTAGAATTAGAGCAATGGTAACAAAGGGGAACCTACTCGCAGTGGGGGAAGGCGGGAATCCTATGCTGGCAGATATTTTTGGTCAAGTTCTACCTTTACAAAGTACATATAGAATCATGGACTTGGACAAAGATGCTGGCGTGGTTTTTACCGCCCAGGTAAAATCGGATCCCCGGGTTGCATGGACGCTTTCGGAGCTGCTAGGTAAGGATCACCCCTACACCACAGCGGCTACCTTTTTTGGACGCAAACGCCAGAGTCGCTATGTGCGCCACCTATTAGCTTTTGTTTCTGATTTCGATACTGAAGCAGGCACAACGTCGGACGATATTCTAGACCGTTACCACGCAGCGGGGTTGCCTCTACCTGAATTGATGGTGGCCACGGCTACCCAAGGGCACTACCAAGCGTGGAATGTGTTCGAGGAGCCTTTACGCATGGACTGTGAATTGATACAGATTAAAGTCCGACGCGTACACGAAGCCATGACGAAAGCCCTAGGTGCGGATACAAGCGCAGTAGGGGTGGAACGCTGGGTGCGTCGTCCAACCAATGAAAATACAGTTTATGTGGATGCATTTGCACGAACTCCCTTCACGGAATTGTGTGCATGGTATGATGCCAGGCGCATCCACAAGGTGACTGTGGCACCGATGCAGAAGGTAACGTTTATTGGCACGCTCTTGTCCACCCCTGCCGGACAGCTCATTCAGCAGCCTGTAGCTACAGCTGGCCAGCGTAATGAGTGGGCCTATGGATTAGGCTTGTGTCTTTACGACGCTGGAATACCAGCTCAGGACATCCGCACTAAGTTGTACGCATGGAATGACGCATTGGAGAAATCTATTCCTCTGCCTGAAATAGAAAAGATTTTTAGGTCGGTGATGTCGGGAAGGCATCATGCTTCTGCGCGCGTTCTGGAGGCTATGACGGGCCGATCCGCACGAATTATCGGGTGGTACAAGTGGGCTAAACCGCGCGATCGTCGCCAGGATCACCTGTCTGAGGTTAGAAGGGATATTCTAGCGGATTTGTGGGTTCATAGAGAAGTGATTGAAACACAAAAAGCCTGGGCCGCGCGCTTAGGCGTAGCGTATCGTACCCTGAAACAGGTCTTAGCTGAGTTGCGCGATGAGGGGATAGTTGAGGCCGAAGTGGGCCGTGGACGGTTTGCCTACGCATCCTATAAGCTCTCGGATTCGATAGCCTCGCCAGTATCGCAGGTGGCGGCGGGAGCTGAAGCTACTCATAATTCAATCGGGCATACTGCCACTTCACCCCTTAAGGGTGAAGTGCTCTGTTCTTGTTGTGTGCCGTGTTTTCTTGTTATTGATAGTTCTTAGTGTTCTGGGGTTCCCTACTCCAACCTTCGGTAATTCATTAGGGGGTCTATATCTTTCCCTACGATCTTCGTGATAACAAAGTCTGGCTGAGTTCGCGCAGCGAACGAAGACAGCACCGAAGGATAGCAACTAGGGGTTTAATCTTGCTAGGGATATGGAATGTGCTTCAGTCATGGAAAGACAAAGAAAACCTTGAAATAAGTACGGTAGTAAATCGACGTGAGTAAGAGGAAAAAGGACTTTGATGATCGAATCAAAAACATGTGTTTCAGGGGCAAAAAGAAGAAAGTAAAAACACCTACATCGTCGCTCACGTACAAATTCGAACGAAAATGAGGAAATAATAATTTCGCAACTGTACGTAATCTTTAAGATTTGGGGGGTGAGTAGATATAGAATAAGCCATTGATTAAATCAATAGCTTAGAGGA
>DASRMA010000026.1:0-5993 GCA_035648155.1 Desulfosporosinus sp. | reverse complement strand
TTTGGCTTACCACAAGGTTCGATACTAAATAATCTCTGTCCTTACTTAAGTTTAATTGGCTGCAGCTACTTGGATCTTTGCCTTTTCCTCTTCTACCAGCTGGCGTCGTAAAACTTTTCCAACGATAGTCCTAGGCAATTCAGCCCTGAACTCCACGAGGTGTGGAACTTTATAAGCAGCCATCCTCCCCCGGCAGAAAGTGATAAATTCTTTTTCCGTGGTTACCGACTCGGGGTGTAAAACAATATAGGCTTTGGTCGTTTCCCCTCGATATAAATCTGGGACCCCGGCAACGACAACCTCTTTAACTTCAGGGTGCTCGTACAAAACCTCCTCAATGTCGCGCGGATAGACATTAAAACCTCCAGCAATGATTATGTCTTTTTTGCGGTCGATTATATAGAAATAACCATCATCATCCATTCGGGCAATATCACCGGTATGCAGCCAGCCATTACGCATGGTTTCGGCCGTCTCTGCTGGCTTTTCCCAGTACCCTAACATCACTTGTGGACCACGGATACACAATTCACCTATTTCACCCACGGGTAGTTCCGTGTCGCCGGTCTCCAAATCCACAATTATGCAGTCGGTGTCTGGGAATGGTATTCCAATAGAACCGGTTCGAGTAGGACGATCTAATGGGTTGCTATGCGTTACCGGGGACGCCTCGGACAGACCATATCCTTCCACTAAATTACCTTCGCCTTGCGTGACTTTACTAAATTTCTGGGCCACCTCCAAGGGCAGTGGCGCAGAACCACTATTACAGACTTTGATAGCTGCTAAGCTCTCTTGGTAGTCTGCGATGCGGGGATGACTGTTAATGGCCATATAGATGGTTGGTGCGCCAGGGAAGAGAGTAGGCTTATACTTATTAATAACGTCGAGCACTTTATCGATTTCGAAGCGCGGTATGAGTATTGAAGTAGCCGCACTAGCTACGGCGTAATTGACGCAGTTAGTCATGCCATAGACATGAAACACTGGTAAAATTGTTAGAATGCGTTCATTACCATAATCCAAGTCTTTGGACCAGGCAATACTCTGAAGGGTGTTGCAAACCAGATTACGATGAGTGAGCATTACTCCTTTGGATACCCCCGTCGTACCACCTGTGTACTGCAATACTGCAAGGTCCTCGCTTGGATTAATGGTAACTTCGGGAGGATTAGGTTCATATTTGGCGATTAGCTCATCGTAAGAATATAAGTCTGGAGTTGACTTGACTGATGCCATAAAGTTAAAGGCAATCACCCTGTGCAAAGATGTTTCCTGGAGGATATTCTTGACCCGAGGATACAACACTTCGAAGACAATAATCGTGGTCGCCCCAGAATCGTTCATTTGGTAGGCTATTTCTCGTTCAACATACATTGGGTTCGTTTGTACCACAATTGCGCCTAGTTTAAGCAAGGCGTAGAAGCTAATCACCCACTGAGGACAATTCGGTCCCATCAACCCTACCCGTTCCCCTTTTACAACTCCCATACCTGCTAAAGCAGTCGCTAAACGATTGACCTTATTCCCAAACTCCCGATAAGTAACCATTTGATCTTCAAAAATCAGGGCAACTGTCTCAGGCATCTTCGCTACTGTCTCATCAAGTAATTGACCGAGTGTCTTATCAGGATAATCAAGATTGCTATACCATGAAATTACCTTTAGGTTCAATGGGTTAACAACATGAAAGACAGACCTACTACTGCACCTCTTTTCTAAATATTCTTAATATTCTACTTACTTTATTTGCAAGAATTATGCCAACCTTATTAAAACCTTTCCTCACCCATCAGTCCTGCGATGAAGTCCCAAAGGATAACTTCACTTGTATATATTTAAAACACAATCATGTTTAATCTTCAAAATTCAGTATATAAGGTATACAGCCTCTGTTTACGAGCTGACTACCCTCGTAACCCCATGTTTCAGTGAATAGTTATTACGTTCAGATAGACCCTGCCTTTTTCTTTGCATAAAAGGTGCCCTTGCGCAGTTGTGCCAACATATGAACTTCGCTTTCTACATGGTAATCAAATACTGTAACACAAGAACCGACGCTGAGAATACTATGGGCGTCACTACCCCCAATTCCTTTTTTGCCCAAAATCCCTGCTGCCTTTTGGGCAAACTGTATTTCCTGCCAACTTCCTCGTCCATTGTAGACTTCTAAAAGATCAACATAGCTAAAAATCGATCTCCTGCACATCTCCTCCAGGTTTATCGGCTCTAGGCCTCGTTCTTCCCTAGAAAACGCAGACAATGCACAATCAGCACGAAAAGGGTGAGCTGCTGCCATCACCCCTCCTAGGTCGTATACTATCTTGACCAACTTCGGTAAGTCATCCCTCAAGTGAAGCAAGGGTTGATGAACGCCGTAAACCAGGATCTCGCCCACAGAGGTACTTAATTCAATCCCACTGAATACTAAAATACTGCTTTCTCGTTGCAGTCTAACCAGTTCTAGTGGGTCCCAGCAATAATCATGGTCTGTGATACAGACCCCGTTCAAGCCCTTCTCGTTCGCAACCTGAACTAAGTCCCAGACAGGCATACGACTACAAATTGACCCCTGACTAGAATGCGTGTGCAAATCAAACTCCATGTTACCTCCCCAAACATCGCGCTTCAAGAACTCCAATACGTTCCAATCCAAGGACTTGGGCTCCATAAACTCTTTCCCCAATAGTGTTAGGTATCCTAAAGCTTACTCGTAGGAATAAAAGCCCCTTTTTGTCTTCCTACCGAATTCTCCCTTCACGTATTTTTGAATGATTAACGGTGAAGGCTTGTCTTTGTTATCTCGGGTTTGCTGATATCGTTCCATGGCAATATAGTACGAAAGATCAATACCCGTGAAATCCATTAACCGAAATGGTCCTATCGGATGCCCTAAGGCATTCGTCACAGCCATGTCTATCTCTGCGGGGGTGGCTATCCCCATTTCAGCAAGGAAGAGTGCTTCTTGAAGAATTGCTGATAGAATTCTGTTGACCAGAAACCCATAAATTTCCTTCTTAAGCCAAGCCCCACTCTTGCCCATTACCTTGCATAAATCCATCGTTATTTGTGCTGTTTCTGTAGAAGTATGGGTTCCCTGCACCACCTCAACCAAGTTCATCATTAAAGCAGGATTGAAAAAGTGCATATTACACACTTTCTCCGGTCGCTGGGTGGCATCAGCGATCCTCGAACTAACAATAAACGAACTGTTCGTCGCTAGTATGGCATGAGCTGGGGCAAACCGATCCAGATCTGAAAACAGTTTTCTCTTGATATCTATTTTTTCGACCGCGGATTCAATGACAAAGTCAGCATGACTGGCTGCTTCCTCTAGGTCTGAGGTAAATGAAATATTCTGGACGGCTTGGTCCGCTTAGTCTTGCCTTAGTTTCCCCTTAACAACCCTCTCTGGTAAATAAGTTCGGGCAAAATCTTCGGCTTTGTTCAGCATTGCTTGATTGATGTCAGTACACACGACGAAAACCAGCCAAAGCTGCAGAGAGAGCGATTTGATGCCCCATGCTACCCGTCCCCACCACACAAATCCTTTTTACATCCTGAATGTTCATTAAAGCACCCCCTAATTATTCAGAACCCCTATTAAAGTGTTCGGTTCATTGTCCCAATAGTTCGTGTTCCCATACTTGACCACCATTTCATGCATTGGCCTTGTATTTACCATCGGTTTGCATAATTACCTTCCCCTGCTTGGTTAGACGCTGTAAGTGCTTTTCCAGCATGGTCTCTTCGAAAAAACGGTAGACTTTTTGGGGTTCTGGATAACGGTGAAAAATAATCCTTCTATCGAGGAGTTCTGCCGCCCCCCTAGGAACCTGAAGGTGCCTCAGAATTTTCTCGTCACGGAGATCAATTACATCGGCATATTTCCTTAATCTCTCCGAGATATGATCCGTGATAATACCTGCATGGCTAGTAATTAACACTTTCGGGTCTAACTCGATGAGACGATGGATGGAGGCGACAAAGTCCTCAAGATCAGAACGCACATTGCCATACCAGGGACCAAAAGGGGAAATATCGATATCTCCCGAAAACAATAGTTTAGCCTGTGGTTCAAACAGGGCTATATGCCCTCGGGTGTGTCCTGGGGTGTGGATCACTTTTAGGACGACCTCTCCAAAATCCAAAACTTCACCATCCTCCAGTTCCCGGTCAACCTCTTGAATCGGCGGTCCGCCGGGGAAATGGTCGGGATCTGGAAAATTGCTGAGTTCACGAAATCCTGTATGGGCCATAAATTGTTCTGAAGAACGCATGGCCGGTGCATCTAGGGCGTGGGCCCAGATTTGGGCTTCCGGGAAATAACGGTTGCCATAAGCATGGTCCAGATGGAAATGAGTGTTGATGATGACATCAACCTTGCCAGCCACGAGGATCTTTTCTCTGCGACTGACGCCGAATCCTGTATCAACTAACACTTTTCGATAACCGTCGACCAAGAGACCATTACTATATGGGAATCGCCCACCATTTTCCCCAGACACAAAGAATAGGTTTGGCAGCAATTTAACAAACATGTTTTCATTCATTGGTGAAGATGACAACTTCTCGACACCCTTTTCTTTTAAAAATCCCATTGAAATCCTCCATCCAACTATTTCTTACTTCTTCTGTCTGGGCGCCATTCCAGCGATCGCCCTAACGATATCTTTCTTGGACTCTAAGTCGTATTGAGAGGTGATGGCGATTTGTTCCATGATCGGGGAACCGCCACCGTGGTAGGCTCCATATTGAGCAGTGCCCGCGGACCCTGAGAGACCGAAATCGATGAAGTTCATCCAAAATTTAATTTGCTCTTCAATGGGTATTTTTGGGTTCCGGTTGAGGTACTTCTCCAGTAAATGTTTTGTTTCGGGGTTAGTAAGGTCCTTTTCAAAGGGGAAGGTCGCAGGCAGACCCCCTGCAATATCACAGAGGATTTCTTGTTCATGAAACACTGCCTCACCCGTTAAGCATCTTCCGACATTGGCATAGAGGGAGTTTGGAATATACCCACCAGGTCCATACGGTATCATACCCGTACCTGGCATGTAGACTTCTGGCTTGCCCAAAGCTGATGCCGTAAAGCCAGCTGCATATCCAAGTTCGCCGGTCATTATCAGCTTGGACAGTAATTCACGCACGTGTGGGGTCTTCTCTATGCCGTTAATTTCCGCTGCCAAAGCTGCCAAGCCGATGACATAGTCAAGCGTGGCAGGCTTGCAACCGGAGTAAGAATGTCGATGAAATAGTGCAAATAGTAGAGCTGTTAAGCCACCATGCTGAGTCTCTCCACAAAGAAACACGCGTTCCCAAGGAACGAAACAATCATCAAAGATGACATAAGAATCGGTGTAACCGGCATCAATTCCCCGTTGGTAGTGTTCCCGCTTACGGGTACCATGTAAATGCACAACTTGCTTAATGCCTTCATAGTCCGAAGGAACCGCAAAACAAACTGCATAGGCTTCTTCACCCTTTCTAAGGGCCCTGTTCGGTATTACTAGGATCTCATCTGAGATCGAGGCTTCAGAAATGTGGACCTTAGCACCGCGGACTATGATCCCGTCGCTCCGCTCTTCCACCACGTGTACATACATGTCCGGATCGGTCTGCTCGGCTGGCCGTTTTAGACGCTCGCCTTTGACGTCAGTCTGTGCGCAGCTTGCTACTAAGTCTTCTGTCTGGAAGCGTTCCAGCCACTTTAACCAGTTGTCGTGGTAAGCAGTTTTGGCATTAGGGGACTTCTGCGCTTCGTAAGAAACTGCGTTGATCGCGTTAGAAGCATCGACTCCCATGCAGCGCTGGATGCACCCTCCAACCTTGTGGCTCAAGAAACGGGTCATCTCTTGCTTCTTGTGCAAGTCCTCAACGCTCTGGTGAATGTGGTTAAAGCGGTTGATGAGTTGCCCTGTGATGTGGGACGTTGCTGTGAAAAGGTCCTTGCTCGCGGGATCCCAAGCCGCATCGAAAGACAAGCCCATGACGTT